>JBKQML010000135.1:0-5740 GCA_052326545.1 Dehalococcoidales bacterium | reverse complement strand
AGGCGAGGCTGTTGCCTCTGTCCTGGCTAAAAGCGCCCCGGCCGCATTGGTCCAGGTCGGCGTCGAAGACGAATTCAGTCAATCTGCCAGACTTAGTGCTGAGGTGGATGAACTGAAGGACTTATTCGGCCTTGGCGCTAAAGATATCGCTATCTCCGTTAAAGAAGCCATCGCCAAAAGAGAGCAGTTCAAATTGGTCAGAAAATAATTTTCTTAATCCGGCATTCAACTTAATTTATAAATATTTAAAGCCTATCCCCGCACGGTGATAGGCTTTAAATTTGTGATAACTTGAAAGTTGGTATTTCGTTAAAATTAAGTGGACGGGCAGTTGTTGTTCTCAAACAAACATCGGGATGTTTGCCATTTCATGAGTACGTTCGTTCAGATTGGTGCATTTCATAGTAATAATTTAAGGGATAAATTTACATGCGTGATTGCATGTTTTATTTAATATGGGTACAAGGGGTTATAATATTAGCGTCAGATCGAGTCAGGAATGCATCACATGTTCTTCTTTGGTTGGGGCTTGTATGGGTTTCTTTTTAGTTATTAACTCTTGTTCGGTTGTTTGGAATTGCTTGTTTTTCAAATCGTTTTCCAAAGCGGTTTGAAGCCTTGTTGAAAGGGTTTCTGGATTTGGGCTCTTTAACATCGCTTCTTTTTCAGTAACAATGCCATGTTGCACGAGGTTGGCCAGTGATTGGTTCAAAGTGCACATCCTGTCAGAATGACTCACCTCCATAATATTTGGCAACAAATAGGTTTGCCCCTTCCGAAGGTTATTTCTAATTGCTGTGGTGGCAATCATAATTTCGCAGGCTACCGCCCTCCCTCCCCCTATTTTAGGGACCAAAACTTGAGATAAAATCGCGACTAGCAGTTGGGAAAGTTGAATTGTAATCTGCTGTTGTTGCTCGGATGGGAATGCATCCACAATACGGTTGATCGTCTCAGAAGCGTCGATAGTGTGCAATGTGGCAAGGACAAGATGTCCTGTTTCTGCGGCTGTTATCGCTGTCGCAATCGTTGTCAGGTCTCTCATCTCGCCGACCACAATTACATCTGGGTCATGTCGTAGCGCGCGTCTTAATGCTTCACTAAAGGACATAGTGTCTTCGCCAATATTACGTTGCTCTATTAGCGATTTTATGTTTTCGTGCACATACTCAATTGGGTCTTCAATTGTTATTATGTGCCGTTCTTCCCTTTCGTTAATATATTTGATCATTGCGGCTAAACTGGTCGATTTGCCGCACCCGGTTGGGCCCGTAACTAAGATCAGTCCCCTTGGTTTGAGAGCTAACTCTCCATAGATAGAAGGTAAACCAATCGATTCCAGCGGTGATAGCACTGGGGCAAGTAAGCGAATAGCCAGACTGATTTCTCCTTTTTGATACATGCCATTAATCCGGTGGCGTCCTAATTCAGGTGTTTTGTAGCTAAAGTCCAATTCCCTTTCGTTAAAGAACCGCTCTCTTTGTTTTTCATCCGTGATTTGTTTTAATATATTAGCAACCTCCTCTTCTGTGACAGGAGGTAACTCATTGATTCTTTTAAGCTTTCCGTCAATACGGAAAATCGGTTCGATGCCAACATTTAAGTGCACATCTGAAGCACCTTTTTCTATTGCCATCTCTATAAGTTTATTGATATTCATCACAGCATCTCGGTTATTCGGTTTACAACCTTTTATTCCGTTTATTTTATATCCTTTTAAAGCCAGTTGGCCTATAACTCGAAAGAAAACATATCATGATACTACCATGCCATTGTTTCAGAGGTCATTAGTTCTTTAGCACAGATTGAGTTAATATTTAGTACAATATTACTGGGTGTTCTGATTTTAGCAGCTGGCGATATTAGCCATTGGCCAGCCTCAAAATCGATATTTATGATTTTCGTGTTTTATCTGTTTAATCTGGGAGATAAACATCATAATACAAATAAATTGATAGCATTTTAGCAGACTTTTAAGAATAATATTCTAAATACTCAGCGGGATGTTTACCTGTAGGTAAATTGTGTTATGTTCGTCCGGATAATCCTGCTTTCTTATTGACATGTAATTTTACTGTAAATTAAAAAATTTAACTGGTTAATTCAGCCTGCCCTATTGTATAATGTGAATGACGAAGCCATCATCAATCAAACGCTTCAACCCAGTGTTTTCCTGAGTGCGTTGAGTGAATGACTTTGAAATTGCACTCAAATTAATAACATCATAAAAACGGAGTTTAATATGTTGAAAAAAATAAAAATCGGCATTCTTACCGGCGGTGGGGACTGTGCTGGCTTGAATGCGGCTGTCAAATGGGTCACCAAAACTGCTCTGGATCGGCAGTCGGAGAAAGAGCGTAGTTTTCAGTATGAAGTAGTTGGTATCAAAGACGGCTGGAAAGGCTTATCTTTCACCAATACCACCGAACTTGAAGATAATGTGATACAACTTAACGAAAATGCCGTCCGGACATGGGATCGAATGGGCGGTACCTACCTGGGTACTTCACGGTTTAATCCTTACAATGAAAAAAATAATACTTCTAAAACAACCTTAGCCAACATCAAGCACCTCGGTATCGATGTGCTGGTCGCTATCGGTGGAGATGATACTCTCAGTGTCGCCGCTAAATTGCACAAAGACGGCGTCCCCGTCGTGGGAATTCCCAAAACTATTGATAAAGACCTCGCCGAAACCGATTACACGTTAGGATTTGAGACGTCAGTAGAAGTCATCACCGATATTGTCGACAAATTGCGCACGACCGCTGGTTCTCATAGCAGAATATTCGTCATTGAGACCATGGGTCGGAGCGCCGGTTGGTTAGCCCTGAAAGCCGGTGAATCTTCCGGAGCTTACATCATCTTAATCCCTGAATATGATTTTGATATGAAACGGGTCAACGAACTAATTCTGGAAGGTAGAAAGGGCGGCACCAGGTATGATATCGTGATGGTTTCTGAAGGCGCCAAAGAAAAAGGCGGTAATGTTGTCGCCAGAGACAAGAAATATGATGCGTTCGGACATGAAACCCTCGGCGGCATCGGCGAACATGTGGCCAACGAAATTGCTAAAGGTACCAACATTGAGACCCGCTGTGTCGTTCTCAGCCATATACAGCGCGGCGGCGCGCCCTGTGCTTATGACCGCCGCATGGGTAGATACTTCGGCATCGCCGCCGTAAATCTGATTGATAAACAACAATGGGGACAATTGGTACGCTCGAAAGATGGCAAGATTTCCTCAGTCCCGATTGTTAATGTTTTAGGCCATCTCAGTCTGGTTGATGTACCGACTATGTACGACACCCTGAGATATAACGGCAGCCGCAACATTTTGTAAATGATTAGGAGAAGAAAAAATGAGTCCAGCACTATCACCTGAAAAAATTGATGCTTTAGTAAGAGACATGGTTTTTGGCGCCGATACCCAGGCTAAACAAGCTCAAATCAGAGAAATGGCTTTTGCCAACGGATTATTTTTTGCCAGCATCCAGAACCTCTATGATGCGATGGGTAAAAAATACGGCGGTTTCACCGTTCCGGCCGTCAATGTCCGTGGTGTTACCTTTGATTTCGCCCGGGCCATGTTCAAATCGGCCATTAAAAATAAAGTCGGGCCGTTTGTTTTTGAAATCGCCCGTTCCGAATTGGCCTACACCAAACAAACACCGGGTGAATTTGCCGCTGCGATTATCGCCGGCGGTTTGGCCGAAGGTTATAAAGGTCCCGTCTTTTTACAATGCGACCACTGCCAGGTTAACGCTAAGAATTACCAGGCGAACCCCGGCCAGGAAATGACCGCGATCATGAATTTAATCAAAGAGTCGATTGCCGCCGGTTTCTACAACATCGATATCGATGCTTCCACCATGGTTGACATGGACAAGGCCGATTTGCTCGACCAGCAGGAAGCCAACGGCCGTCTCACCGCCGAATTGACCAAATTCATCCGCAGCGTCGAGCCGAAAGGCTGGACAATCTCCGTCGGCGGCGAAATCGGCGAAATCGGACACACCAACAGCACCGTTGAAGATTTGCGCGCCTACATGCAGCAGTACCGTAAGAACTTACCCGCCGGGATGAAAGGTATCTCCAAAATCAGCGTCCAGACCGGGACAACTCACGGCGGTATCGTGCTTCCCGACGGTTCCATCGCCAAAGTACAGCTCGATTTCGATACCCTGGAAAAACTTTCCAAATTGGCCAGAGAGGAATTCGGCATGGGCGGTGCAGTCCAGCACGGCGCTTCCACCCTGCCCGATGATATGTTCGACCTTTTCCCCAGGAAAGGCACGATGGAAGTACATCTCGCCACCGGTTTCCAGAATATGTTCTTTGATAGCCCTTATTTCCCGAAAGACTTACTTGATAAAATCAATAAAGGGATTGAAGCTAAATATCCCGCCGACCGGAAACCGGGTGAAGCCGATGTCCAGTTCTATTATCGCAACCGTAAGCGTTCATTCGGTGATTTCAAGCAAGAAATCTGGGATATCCCCCAACCGACGCTTGACAAAATATTCGCCGAAATTGAAGAACGGTTCACTTTCTTCTTCAAGAAATTGAACGTCGCCGGCACGAATAAACTCGTCGCGAAACTGATTAAACCGGTCAAGAGTTAAAAAAACAACCGTAATTAATTTTAAAGCGCTTCCAATTTCTTGGAGGCGCTTTTATTTCAGGCAAAAATAATACCGGAATTGCTATTTGTACCAAATAATTTTCACGGCTTCAGATTGACTTTAGGCCTGACGCCTTTGTTCACAACGTTTTTCGGCAGGTGTCCCCGCGCAATTCTCACCGCTTCTTGTGCCACGCTGGTCCTGACGCGGATATCCGAAGCGTCCGAATAAAAAGCGGTGTGCGGCGTCAGAATAACATTGTCCATTTTCAGTAGTGGGTCATTTATGTCAATCGGCTCTTTCTCAAAAACATCGATACCGGCGCCGGCAATCCGTTTTTCCTGCAGGGCTTTCACCAGCGCTTTTTGGTCGATGACCGGCCCGCGCGATGTATTTACGATGTAGGCCGTTGGTTTCATCATTCTGAATTCATTTTCGCCGATAATATGGAATGTCTCCCGCCATAGCAAAGGATTACAGGAGATATAGTCCGATTCCTGCATCACTTCTTTCAGGCTCTTCAATGTAATGCCGGCTTTCATCGTCAGCTTCTGGTCGACGTGCGGGTCGTAGCCGATAACCTTCATGCCGAAACATTGCGCTTTACGGGCGACAATCCGCCCGATATGCCCGCACCCGACAATGCCCAGTGTCTGCCCTGTAATGGGTCCCATCGGTGCCAATAAATTGTAGGAGGCTTTCCAGCCTTCATTTTTCATCATGTTGCTCTGGAACATTAGCTTCCTCGCGCACATCAGCAGCATTCCGATGGCATGATTGGACACTTCTTCATAACAAAAATCGGGGACATTGACGACCAAAACATGGTTATCGGTAGCCGCATCGATATCGATGGTGTCATAGCCGATTCCATAACGGATAATTGCCTGTAACCCGGGCAATTTCTCGATCACGCTGCGGCTCATATTGGCTGCCCTTGTCAGGACAATATCGGTATCTTTCGCCGCCGCAATAATCTCTTCTTCCGTTGCTGCATCGACCCTTTCTACGCTTAAATTAGCCTTCGCCAGTTCTGCATTCTCTACCGTCACCGGGTCATGGGTGCTGGTAGTATCGATGCGCTTTACCTTTAAACCTTTCTGCTCCACGTTATT
>JBKQML010000134.1:0-3757 GCA_052326545.1 Dehalococcoidales bacterium | reverse complement strand
AAAGAGAAAACTAATCCCGGAGATTCTTTTATTCTTTGCAGCGACGGGCTCTGGTCCGAAGTTTCTTATGATGTTATTAAGAATGCTCTATTAGAAGAGGATATAGAAAAATCGCTGGAAGAACTGGTGGGAACGGTGTTGGCAGCAGGCGCTCCTGATAATATTACGGGCATTGTGTTTCGTATTGGTGAGGAAAATAGAGTCGGGGTATAGCGAACGAATGCATATAGCGAAAAGGCAACTTTCAGTTTCTTAAACACTTTGTCGAACAACTGCCAACATTCCATTTGTCGGTAATCGTCAAATCTACGCGATCCCGTTGATCCGACCCTAGTTGATCTTCAGTCGGCATTCGCAGATAATAGGGGAAATTATGTGGTTTCTCCAAAGCGACTTAATGGCAGGTTAGTCTAAATTTGCGCAAAACATCTCTTTATGCACATAATAGTTAACTATCGTAAATTTTGAGATGAAGTAATTTCCCGTTCAACAACAATTTTAAAAAATAATGCGGGAATATTTGGAAATGTTTGAAAAGGGCGCCGTGGTCTATGGCTACGAAATACTAGAGCCAATCGGTTCAGGAGGACTCAGCCGGAACTACAAGGCTCGCAGTCCAGATGGTTCCATCGTAACTCTGAAGTTTCCCAGTATTGATTTGGTTGGCGATCCGGCGACCTACGAACGTTTCCAGCGCGAATTGAAAATAGGTAAGAAGCTGGTGCATCCGGCGATTCCACGCACGCTCTCAATTATTGAAAACCGCGCTGGTCCTTGCCTGGTTATGGAATTCATCGAGGGTAGATCACTACGCAGCATTTTATTGGGCCGCACACAACTATCGGTCGAAGAATCATTGGACTTTGGCACCCAGTTAACTGAAGCGCTCATTTACCTTCATAAAAACGGTGTATATCACCGCGATATGAAACCGGAAAATATCCTGATAGACTCCCAGGGTAAGGTACATATTATCGATTTTGGCATTGCTCTTTTACAAGGGGCAATGCGCGTTACGTGGAGAAATCTTTCGGATGCACTAGGAACTCCCGATTATATGTCTCCGGAACAAATCCAGGGGAAACGCGGCGATGCTCGCACCGACCTTTATGCCTTGGGCATTATACTTTATGAAATGCTTACTGGAGCAGTGCCATTTCACGGCGACAACGCGTTGTCAGTAATGAATCAGCACCTCACTAAGACTCCGCTGCTTCCGCGGCAATCGAATCCATCTATCCCTCCACAAATCGAAGCGATCATCATGAAGTCTATCAGAAAAAACCCGGAGGAACGTTATCAATCCGCAGAGGCATTTTTAAACGATATAAAGAATTACAAGGAAAGGGAAATATCTGATTTACCGTTAAAAAAAGAAAAAGTTGCAGGAGTCGTTACCAACCGCCAGATATGGGTACTAAGTGGTCTTATCGGTTTTGGTTTCCTGCTAGTGGTTGGAATAATAATAATTATTGGTCTGTTAGGTCACCACTAAAATTGCATAAGCAAGCTTAAAATTAATTAAATAATGTCCAACTTCATTTTTGATTTTCTGCTACATATAACACTTTTTAATTTTCTGTCGGTCCATTATTTAATGACGCTTATGATTTACCAAACAAGAGCAGTTACTTCAGTTTCGGGATATCCAGGTATTTTGAATAAGTCTATACAGCGCTGTTACCGGAATCACCCGTACGTACGCGTATGGCATCTTCGATAGGAATGATAAAGATTTTGCCATCACCGATCTCACCTGTCCGGGCGCCCTTAACAATGGCATTCGCCACCTGGGACACATCTTCATCCATAACCACCAATTCAATTTTCAATTTAGGCAGAAAGTCAAGGCGGTATTCTTTAGCACCGAATTTGACCGCCATGCCTTTTTGCCTTCCCCGGCCACTGACTTCAGTCATAGTCATGCCAAAATAACCGATTTCCTCAAGTAGCCCTTTGACACGTTCCAACTTTTCTTCCCGAATGATAGCTTCAACTTTCTTCATCTCAAAAAACCTCTACGGACTCGATGCAAAATTGCGAGATATCCTTGACCATGTTTATTTTTATGAAATTCCTTGCTCTTTAAGCCTATAACCTAGTCCTCGAACGGAAACGAGACGTTTAGGATGGCGGGGATTTGATTCGATTTTCTTTCTGAGACGGCATATCATGACATTAATCGCTCTGTCACAATCAACATCGCCCTGAGTTGAAATGAATTGGAGAAGGTCGGAACGTCTGACCACCTTTCCTCTATTCATGGCAAAAAAGTAGAGTAAATCGAACTCCTTTAATGATAAATCAATTTCCCTTTGCCCCAGCTTAACTTGATATCCTATGGGGTCTATATAAAGGTCGTTCAATAAAAATGCCTGTTGCTTTGACGGTGTGTGGGAACCTTCCATTTGGGTCCTCCAAGTAGCCTTGGTATTATATTCCTGCCCATTTCGTACGTATTCAATCCGACATCTGCAACCGGGTTATTGATGCAAGTCGCAAGCTTAAGGACAAACACTCTTTGGCTATGCTATCACCAAGTTGATAATGCCTAATCTTTTTATTTCCTTTATAATCTCTCGTTAGCTGAGAAAAACGATTCTAGCATCTTGGCATGAATTCATTATAGCCTTAGTTTAAAGAGAAAATGTTTCGAACAGATTATCAATAGATGACAATCATATTAATTTTCTTTCCATAACATTACAGTTTCGGCGGATCCATCAATACGCAGTGGCGGAGCGGTATTATCGCCCTATGTGTGCCCGCTTGTAAAAATAACTCATAAATTCTGGCAATAAACGTTAGGCGAATGAGAAGGAGGGGAGTTGAATTTCAACTCCCCTCCTTTTTTAATAATGTTTTACGGGTCTAGATATCGTAGTAGAGATGGAATTCATAGGGATGAGGACGGAGCGCGACGGCATCCATCTCATTCTTCTTCTTGTAGTTGATCCAGGTCTCGATGAGGTCTTCGGTAAAGACGTTACCCTGAAGCAGATAATCATGGTCTTTCTTCAAGGCTTCCAGTACTTCGCCCAGCGAGCCGGGGGTGGATTTAATCTTGGCTTTCTCTTCCGGTTCGAGCTCGTAGATATCCTTATCAATCGGGGTGCCCGGGTCAATCTTGTTCTTGATGCCGTCAAGGCCGGCGAGCATCATTGCCGGGAAAGCCAGGTAAGGATTGCAGCTGGAATCCGGGCAGCGGTATTCAATTCTCTTGCTCTTGGGGCTCCGGGAATATAACGGGATGCGGACAGAGGCAGAGCGGTTCCGCTGAGAGTAAACCAGGTTGATGGGGGCTTCGTAGCCCGGGACTAAGCGGCGGTAAGAGTTGGTGGTCGGGGCGCACAGCGCCAGTAATGACGGGGAATGATAAAGCAGACCGCCGATGTAATATTTACACAGCTGGCTGATCATGCCGTAGCCCTTAGCATCGAAGAATTTGTTGGTATCGCCCTTCCACAGGCTCTGATGGACATGCATCCCGGAGCCGTTATCCTGGAAAAGAGGTTTGGGCATGAAGGTGACGGTGTAACCATTCTGGTAAGCGACGTTCTTGGCAACATATTTGTACATCATTACACAATCAGCCTGTTTGAGCAGGGTATTGAAGCGCATGCCGAACTCTGTCTGGCCGCCGGTGGCCACTTCATGATGGTGCTTTTCGATATCAATACCGGCTTCCATCATTTTGATGGCAATTGCGGTGCGGATATCATGCATCTGGTCGGTAGGAGGCACCGGGAAGTAACCC
>JBKQML010000133.1:0-8291 GCA_052326545.1 Dehalococcoidales bacterium | reverse complement strand
CCACACAATGTGATACTCTGTGTAGTAGGCTGAATGCCCCGATAATCTAATTTCCATGCAACCATTTTACACCTCATCTCGCTATCACGACATTCACCCACGTGCAAGCACGTGGAACTCTGCCCTTAGGGCTTTTATTAGAATTTCGTGTTTATTGATTATTGATTGTTGAATCTTGAATATTTATTTTATTACTTCCTCCGGGCTTGAGATTCTACCGGTAATGGCGCTGGCCGCGGCCACCGCCGGGTTCGCCAGGTACACTTCCGCCTTGGTGCTGCCCATTCTCCCCACGAAATTACGGTTGGTCGTCGAAATCGCTTTCTCTCCGGCTGCCAGAATCCCCATATAACCGCCCAAGCACGGTCCGCAGGTCGGCGTACTCACTACCGCGCCGGCATTGATGAAGATTTCCAGCAGGCCTTCATGCATCGCGTCCAGATAAATCTGCTGCGTGCCGGGAATCACGATGGTGCGCACCCTGGGATGGACTTTTTTACCCTTTAAAATTTCGGCGGCGATACGGAGGTCGCTGATTCTACCGTTGGTGCAGCTGCCGATGACCGACTGGTCGATTTCAATCTTGCCCACCTGACTGACCGGTTTGGCATTCGAAGGCAGGTGCGGCATTGCGACCTGCGGCTCCATTTTGGAGACGTCCCATTCCATCACTTTTCCGTATTCGGCGTCCGCATCCTGCTCGTAAACCTTGTAAGGACGTGTCGCGCGCGACTTGACATAGTCCAGTGTCTTCTTATCAACATGGAAAATACCCGCTTTGCCGCCGGCTTCGATCGCCATATTGGCCATGGTAAAACGTCCGTCCATCGGCAAATTATCGATTGCTTCTCCGGTGAATTCCATCGCCGCATATAAGGCGCCATCAACACCAATCTGTCCGATGGTGAACAGGATTAAATCTTTACCGCCGACCCATTTTCCTAATTTACCTTTATAGACAAATTTGATGGTTGTCGGCACTTTCATCCAGATATCGCCGGTAGCCATGGCCGTGGCAATATCGGTGGAACCCATGCCGGTGGCGAAAGCCCCCAGCGCCCCGTAGGTGCAGGTATGTGAATCCGCCCCGATGACGACATCACCGGGCAAAACAATGCCTTTTTCCGGCAGCAGGCAGTGCTCGATACCCATCTGCCCGACATCGTAATACATGATTCCCTGTTCATTCGCAAATTCCCGCATGAACTTGCTCTGCTCGGCAGAGGTAATGTCTTTATTCGGCACAAAATGGTCGGCCACCATCACAATCTTCCCGGGGTCGAAGACCTTTTTCACACCGATCTTACGGAATTCTATGATCGCAATCGGCGCGGTGATGTCGTTGCTGAGAATAACATCCGCTTTGACGTTAATAAACTCGCCCGGAACAACTTTCTTTTTCCCGCAATGTGCGGCCAGTATTTTTCCAGCTAAATTCATTTTTAATTCCTTTTTTATTTATCGTAAAATTACTTCTGTTTTTTCTGCGGCAGCATCAGGATAATAAAAGCAATCACTGTCACTGCCGGCGCCAGAATATAAAGACCGTCAGCTGCCGCCAGCCCCACACCGGCTGCTACCCAGATGGTCGCTGCCGTGGTTAAACCTTCAACCCCGCCGTGCCGGTGCAGGATTGCGCCGGCGCCCAGAAAACCGACGCCGGTCACGACACCCGCGGCGATTACATCCGCGTTATTGCCTAAAAAGCCATTTAGAGAAATTACTCCGAATATTCCGGCGCCGAGGCTGATCAGGGCCAGCGTCCTCAATCCCGCCGGTTTGCCGTACATTTCCCGCTGGAAACCGATGATTGCACCCAGTACCCCCGCTAAAAGAAGGCGTAATACCAATTCCCATTGCGACGGCATTTTAGTTCTCCTTTAATTATTTCCCGGTTTTTCCGGCGGCGATCAAACGGTTGAGCGCATTCACATAAGCCTTGGCACTGGCCACGATAATATCCGTATCCGCGCCGCGGCCGGTATAAGTGATTCCTTTGCTTTCTACCCTGATCAGCACTTCCCCGATTGCATCGATGCCTTCTGTGACCGACTTCACCGTGAATTCGGTCAGTTTTACGTCCGGAATTTTAATGATTTTATCAATGACCACACAGACGGCGTCTACCGGTCCGGTACCAATCGCCGAATCGGACTTTACTTCACCGTCGGGGGCAATCAGCCTCACTGCAGCCGTGGGGATACCCCGGTCGCCGCAGGTTACCTGTATCCTGTCCAGATGATAAGCATCAGCCACCGTGCGTTTGTCTTCCGCTAACAGCGATTCAATATCCCTATCGGTAACATCTCTTTTTTTATCTGCAAGTTCCTTAAAAGCGTTAAATGCGCGACTGAGTCCATCATCACTCAAGCTGTAACCTAATTCTGCCAGTCTCTCTTTGAAGGCATGACGGCCGCTGGTCTTACCCAGCACCAGACTACTGGCTGGCACTCCGACTGATTTCGGGTCCATTATTTCGAAGGTCTTGGACATCTTTATCATGCCATCGATGTGCAGACCCGAAGAATGGCGGAAGGCGTTAGCGCCGACAATTGCCTTGTTCGGTTGCACGGGAAAACCGGTCAGCTCACTCACCAGCCGGCTGGTCTTGTAAATCTGGGTCGTATCAATACCGGTACTCAAATTAAAGAAATCGCTGCGGGTTTTGATTGCCATCACAATCTCTTCCAATGCCGCATTACCGGCTCTTTCACCGATGCCGTTGATCGTGCCCTCAACCTGCCGCGCACCGTTCTTTACTGCCTGCAGACTATTTGCGACTGCCAACCCCAGGTCGTTATGACAGTGAACACTAACAACGGCGCGGTCGATATTAGGAACATTTTCAAACACTCCTTTTATTAAAGCACCAAACTGGTCGGGCATCGCATAGCCCACTGTATCCGGGATGTTGACGGTGGTCGCACCCGCATCAATTACCGCTTTTAAAAGACGATGAATAAATTCAGGCTCGGTGCGACTGGCATCCATCGCCGAGAATTCAACATTACTGCAGTATTTTCTTGCCCGGGCGACGGAATCGCAGGACATTTGCACAATTTCATCGCGGTTCTTCCTGAGTTGATAAAAAAGATGAATATCGGAGGATGAGAGGACAATGTGAATACGTGGATTTTCCGCTCTTCTTACTGCTTCCCAGCTCTGGTCGATAGCATCCAAAACCGCATGCGTTAGCACGCAAATAACTGCATTGCGAATCTCTTTAGCGATCAGCGAGACTGCCTCAAAATCACCGGGCGAGGTTACGGGAAATCCCGCCTCGATAATATCCACGCCGAGCTTCTGCAGTTGCCGGGCAATCTCAAGTTTTTCCTGCACGTTGAGGCTACCGCCGGCCGCCTGTTCGCCGTCCCTCAAGGTTGTATCGAAAATAATGACTTTATCCATATTCAATTCCTCATAATTTTGTATCGTTTTATTTTTTAAAGTCTCCGATTTTATTTCGGCCTCTCTTCAGATGATGCCGCCTGTCGCGCACCGCGGTGCCCCGTTTCGTTGATGATGCCACGGGTCATGGCGATGCGCCCGGTGCGGCATACTTCTTTCACGCCAAATGAAGAAAGCAACTTCAACAAGGAATTAAGCTTATCCTCGTCTCCGGTCACCTCCACCATCAAAGAATCGGAAGAAACATCTACGATATTGGCGCGGAAGATATCCACAATCTGGATGACTTCGCTGCGGTTGGCCGATGTTGTCTTCACTTTTAAGAGCGCCAGTTCACGCACCACAATATTATCGCCGGTAATATCCGTCACCCTGGTGGTTTCTATCAATTTATCCAGCTGTTTTCTCACCTGTTCCACCGAGGTATTTGTCCCATCCACCACAATGGTCATGCGGGAGATATTCGGTGTTTCGCTCTGCCCGACCGTAATGCTGTCGATATTAAAACCGCGCCGGCGAAAGAGGCTGGCTACTCTGTTCAGGACACCGGGTTTATCGTCCACCAGAGCCACTAATGTGTGCTTTGTCGTTGCCATAATGATTCCTCCTTCTTCTGATCCGGTATTTCCAGAAACTCTTCAAGTGATGCTCCCGGCGGCACGAACGGATAGACATTTTCTTCCGGTTCAATGCCGAAATCGATCAGGAACGGCCCATCATAGGCCATTGCCTTATCGATTGCCGGAATCACCTCTTCTTTACGCCGGACTTTTAATCCGGGAATACCGTAAGCTTCTGCTATTTTTACAAAATCGGGCCCGAATAACGGTGTGGCCACGAAACGTTTTTCATACAGTAATTCCTGCCATTGTCTCACCAGACCCAGGAAACCGTTATTCATGATCGCAATTTTAACGGCTAATTTTTCCTGAACGATGGTCGCCAGTTCATGCAGTGTCATCTGGAAACTGCCGTCACCGTCGATACACCATACCTGAGCATCGGGGCGTCCCATTTTTACACCGACGGCCGCCGGCAGACCGAAGCCCATCGTCCCCAAACCGCCGGAAGAGATATAACTATTCGGCGTGTCATATTGATAATATTGCGCCGCCCACATCTGGTTCTGCCCTACCCCGGTGACGATAATGGCCTCACCTTTTGTCGCCTCATGTATCCGGTGAATGACATATTGCGGAATAACCGCCGTGCCTTCCCTGCTGGTAGTTAGCGGGTGTTCCCTGCGCCAGGTATCCAGTTGGTGCAGCCATTCTCCATGTTGTGCGGCATTAACTGCCTTATTTAGCGGTCCTAATACCGCCTTCACATCACCGACAATCGGCACGTCGACACTGACATTTTTCCCGATTTCCGCCGGGTCGATATCGATATGGATGATTTTCGCATTCGGCGCAAAGGTATTTACTTCCGAAGTAGCACGGTCGTCAAATCTCATGCCGATGGCGATAATCAAATCGGCGTTATTCACGGCCAGATTGGCGCTCGCCATACCGTGCATTCCCAGCCAGCGGTAGCTCAAAACATGTGATTCGGGGAAAGAGCCCAGACCCAGTAGGGTTGTCACCACCGGTATCTGCGCTTTCTCTGCCAGTTCTCTCAGCTCTGCAAATGCCTGGGAGATAATCACTCCCCGGCCGGCAATAATCACCGGTTTCTGCGCCGTATTAATCATCGCCGCCGCTTTTTGTATTTGGGCGGGATGTCCTTTCATTGTGAACTTATAACTGCTCAAATCTACTTTACCCGGGGCATGATACTCTACCTCTTCGATAAATACATCTTTCGGAATATCGATGAGAACCGGGCCGGGCCGGCCTGTCCTGGCGATATAAAATGCTTCTTTCACCGTTTTTGCCAGCGTTGTGGTGTCACGCACCAGATAATTATGTTTGGTAATCGGTAAGGTGATACCGGTAATATCGACTTCCTGGAAGGAATCCTTGCCGATAAAACGACGGGCTACCTGTCCCGTGACTGCGACCATCGGCGTCGAATCGAGGTAGGCATTAGCAATGCCAGTGACCAGATTGGTAGCGCCGGGGCCGGAAGTGGCAAAACAAACTCCAACTTTGCCCGAAACACGGGCATAACCTTCGGCGGCATGCGCCGCACATTGCTCGTGTCTGACCAGAACATGATGGATTTGAGGGAATTGCGGTAAAGTATCATAAAGCGGCAGAACAGCACCGCCCAGGATACCAAAAACCGTATCCACATTTTCTTTTACCAATCCGTCCAGTAGTATTTGTGCACCCGTCATCTTCATCGTCATCGTCCCCTTTTATTTTTCAAAAATTGCGCCTTTACTGGCTGAGCCTACTTTTTCAATATACCTGGCAAGATAACCGGTTTTAACGCGCGGTTCGAACCTGGCAACTTTAGCCATTCTCGCGGCTATTTCCTTATCCGTTAGTTTCACGTTAATTTTGCAATTGGGAATATCGATTTCAATGATATCGCCGTCTTTCAGGGCCGCGATCGGCCCTCTGCTCGCCGCTTCCGGCGAAATGTGCCCGATACAGGCGCCGCGCGAACCGCCGGAGAACCGCCCGTCGGTAATCAGCGCCACTGAATCGATCAGTCCCATGCCCCCGAGCAATGATGTCGGCGTCAGCATTTCTCTCATCCCCGGACCGCCTTTCGGCCCTTCGTAGCGGATGACGACCACATCACCTGATTTGATTTTACCTTGCATAATGGCCGGCGTAACGGCATCTTCAGAATCAAATACCCTGGCCGGTCCTTTAAATTTCAGCATTTCCGCCGGCACGGCTCCGGCCTTTACGGCCGCCCCTTCCGGTGCGATGTTACCGTATAGAATAGCTAAACCGCCGGTCTGGGAATACGCCTTGGCTTTGGAATGGATGACTTCATGGTCAATCACTTTGGCGCCGGCAATGTTTTCCCCGATTGTTTTTCCAGTGACCGTCATCAAGTCCGGGTGAAGCAGATTTTTAACTTCTTTCATCACGGCCGGGATACCGCCGGCACGGTCGAGGTCTTGAATATGATTTTCACCGGCGGGACTCAGTTTGCTGAGATAAGGCGTCCGCTGGCTGATTTCATTTATTTTTTTTAACGGGAAGCTGATACCCGCTTCACTGGCAATTGCCGGCAGGTGTAAAACGGTATTGGTACTGCCGCCCAGGGCCATATCCACGGTAAAAGCATTTTCCAGCGATTTCTGATTGATGATGTCGCGCGGCCTGATATTTTTCGCCAGCAGCGTCATTATCTGTTCCCCGGCTTTTCGGGCCAGTTGGACCCGTCTGGCATCGGCGGCCGGAATCGTACCGTTGCCCGGTAAGGCCATCCCCAGCGCTTCCGTCAGGCAGTTCATCGTGTTGGCGGTGAACATGCCGGCGCAGCTGCCGCAGCCCGGACAGGCCAGTTCTTCCATTTCTGCCAGTTCGGCTTCGGTCATTTTCTTGCTGGCGACTTTGCCGACTGCTTCAAAAACAGAAATCAAGTCGATGTCCTTTACTTTGCCGTCGACCGTGATGTGCCCGGTTAGCATCGGGCCGCCGCTGATAAAAATCGCGGGTAAATTCAATCTGACCGCTGCCATCAGCATCCCGGGGACAATTTTATCGCAGTTCGTGATAAAAACCAGTGCATCGAAGGCATGCGCTTCCACCACCACTTCCGCGGAATCGGCAATCAACTCCCGGCTGGGTAAACTGTATTTCATGCCGGCATGGTTCATCGTAATGCCGTCACAAATTGCTATCGTGCCCATTTCAAAAGGTATGCCGCCGGCTGCGCGGATACCCTCTTTGACCGCTTTCGCAATGATGTCCAGGTGCATGTGCCCGGGGACAATCTCATTGTAGCTGTTAATAATGCCGATAAATGGCTTTTTGATGTCATCCCGGCTCAGACCGACTGCATGCAGTAATGCCCGTTGCCCGGCACGCTCAATACCCTTTTTAATTACATCGCTTCTCATTTATTTCCCCCTTAATTCAATAAGTAAAAAAAAAGCCGTCCCAGTGGGACGGCCCTGTGCGCAAGAGACGAACCCCACTCAATGACTTGAGTATGTAACGATAAGCACGAGGGAGAGCGTCTTAATAGTCATAATAACGTAAGATAACATAATTTAAAGGTGCTTGTCAAATGGTAGAAATAATTGGTTAGATTCTCTTATGGTTGCTTTTCTTGACACTCGACCAAAGTCAGTTATTGTAAAGTAAACAGATTCAATAATATTATTGGAGGATTTTATGAAACAGCAAATCTATAGCATTTCCAGCGAATTAAAACAACGAATAAAACTCTATCATGCTCTTTGTGGAATTGATGGAAAGGAGGCACTAGATAGTGTCGATGAATTGAAATATCTATGTGAACCTCATCCGTCATTTTTAGATTTTATAACTAGAACTGAGAATGAAAATTCAGAGACCCCTAAATAAACTTAATTGTAGGCTCAATATGAGTCTCTTTTTCGATATTTTTTTCAATTGTCTTATATAGGTCTAAAACATTCTTAACTGTTTCCTCTGGTTTTGTTATATCCAGTTTTAATTGAGGTAAAAGTGCAACAACAATAATCTCTGCCAATTTAGACTTAGTGGCTTTATCCATTCTAATTCTCCTTTTAAAAGTCCTAGTCTATTATACTCTTTCACGATTCTACTTTACAAAACGTAATCCATGCAAATGTCAAGTAGAATTCCCCGTCTTATTTATTGTCAACCAGAATTCAAAATAACAACCAAAAGAGAACTTAACCAATAGAACCCCAAAATAGAGGGGAAGAATCAGGCACAGTAGATTTTAACATGTTCCTTAAATTAATAGCGATTTTTTGATGAGCGCGATAATATACTTATCATAACGGCGGCAAAACAACCGGA
>JBKQML010000132.1:0-10936 GCA_052326545.1 Dehalococcoidales bacterium | reverse complement strand
TGTTGGGGTGGAAAGGGAGAGGATACTGAAGTACGTGGAGTACCAACAGAGGCAGGATTCAGGACAAGCGAAGCTTGAGTTATGAAGAACCACGAGCTTGCTCGTGGGTATCTATACAGCGTTCTATGAATAATATTTGAGGTGCAGTTGCTTTAGTTTTTTCGGTTTGTTGCCATTTACCATCTATATCCTTTTTCCAAACATGCCCTAACTTAAAATATTCAGACTCATCTTTTAATACCTTAATATTGGCTCCAAATGGAGGGTTAGTCATAATAACATCAAATTTACGAAATTCCTGAATATTATCTCTCTCTTCAACGAATAAATCGTGAGCACGGTCTAAGTAATCTTCCGGTCTATGTAATGTATTTTCATGTACTATGCCTCCACGCCCATCACCCACAATAGCCATATAAGCCTTAGCTATCTTTACCAGGTCTACTTCTTTATCAATTCCATAGAAGTATTTTTCAGCCATATCTCTTTTTAATTTGTCAAAGTCTGGACTTCCTTTATATTTTTTGCTATTCTCCATCGTGTTCCAAACATCTTCCAATGAATAGATGAGAAAACCGCCGGAACCACAAGCAGGATCCAAAATACTCTGTTGTGGCTGAGGTTGTATTAAAGCAACGGCTGTTTTTACAATCTCACGAGGTGTAAAAAATTCTCCCTTCTCACCAACTAAGCCTTTTTCAGCAAATACTTCAAACGCATCTCCAACGGCATCCTTATCGGTTAAATGAAGACTATAACGCTGGAGTTGTCCCACCACCCAAGCAACTGATTTCGGATCAAGTGTGATTTTCTTGTGTCTTTCAAACACACCATCTTTCACTAATTCCTCTTTAACTTGTTCAAATAGACGCTGAATTCTATATTTTATGGTTTCAGGTTTTTCATCTACACTTACTCGAAATGCCGGCGGTTTATCCAAATCGTATCGTTCATCCCATATCTTAGCGAAAATGAGTCTTATCATTTCGCTACCTAATTTTTCACTACGGCTAATATTTGTATTTGCGTAAAGTGTTTTATGTATACGCTTAAATATAAGTTTCAAGTCGGTAGCAGGGATTAAGTGGTCTTTTTTGAGTTTTCCCATCTCCGCAACGCTTTCACCTAACTTGGGAATGTCAAATATAAAATCCTGCAAAAGCGTCCCTTTTTGAGTGTCACGGTAAATGTATTCTATGCCTCCGATATCACCATTAGTCCAGACACCCCAAAGCGTGGAGGTGGCTGACATATAACTCATAAGTTGTCTTATTCCATCTGTTTTTTCGGGGCGTTTAGTTTCTACAATACCAATAATGTTTTGATGTTGGTCACGTTTAGCCATATCGGTTGAATTATAAACAACGATATCAGCCCTGTCTCTGTCAATGCCATCGTTTACATTATTTAATTTTTTTTCTGAACGAATACCACGTTTAATAAAAACTTCAATATCCATTTGTTTAAAGTCATAACCGTAATCATCGTGAAGTATGCGTTCATATTTTTGTCGTACAGCTTCTTCAGGTTTACGCATATCTACTGGTTTGCCAGTAGCCAAATCATAATCCCAACCTTCTCTTAACAAGACTTGTTGTTTATCAAACATATTAATGCTCTCCAATACTATGAATTCTGCTACCCTTAGCGTACCGGCGCTGTTTTGGTGGTTTTTTCTTGATAAGTTGGTTAAGTTTATCTATAATAAATTTCTCACCATGGGGTGTCCTTGTTCCAGATTTCCATTTTTCTATTGTGTCGGAGGTTAAACCGAACTCATCGGCTATGGCGGCGTATGTCCACTTTTTTTCTTTCAACTCAGCCAACTTAACTTGAATGTTATTCATATATAAAATACCCCCATTCTGACAGAATAGCATACTTTGTATGCCAATGTCAATAGGTTTTATAGAAAAATAAATATTTATTTTTAACCAAAATAGTATTGACAAAAGCATATTCTGTATGCTATTATAGACATAGATACGAAATAAAGGAAGCGGAGATGAATTAAGATGGAAGACATAGATGTTAGAGAAGAAAGAGGAAAACAGATTGCGGCGACCTGTAAAATCGAGAAGAACAAATTGGGTTGGAAAGTTCCCTCCCAGTCCGGCAACGGCAGTTACATCGTAAATCTCGACCACGGAACACCGTTCTGCACTTGCCCTGATTACGAAAAGAGACAGCAGCCATGCAAGCATATCCACGCTGTCACGTTCATGATTCAGCGTGAAACTAAACAAGATGGTACTGAAACGGTAACACGGTCTTTGAATCTGACATGTACGCAAGAGTGGTCTATTTATAATGATGCACAGACTCACGAACAGGAACGGTTTGTTACCTTGCTCCGTGACCTCTGCAACGGTATCCCCCAGCCTCAGCAAACATTTGGCAGACCTAGACTGCCGTTGTCTGATGTTGTTTTCAGTACGGTTTATAAAGTCTACAGCACAATGTCTCAAAGACGATTTATGACGGACCTGAGAGAAGCAAAGGATAAAGGATTGGTTGCTAAATCTCCGTCCTGTACTAGCGAATTCCGCTCTTTTGAAAATCCCGAACTGACTCCACTTCTGAAAACCCTCATTGAACAGAGTGCTACTCCATTGAAATCTGTTGAGACTGATTTCGCCGTTGATTCTTCCGGTTTTACCTCCACTACTTATAACAGATGGTTTGACCATAAGTGGGGTAAAGAAAGAAGTGAAGCAAGGTGGGTCAAGGCTCATTTGATTTGCGGGGTTAAGACTCACGTTATCGCAAGTGCTGAAGTTACCGCAACCGAAACTGCCGATTCCCCCCAGCTTCCCCAATTGGTTAATGCTACCGCTCAGACATTTAATATTAACGAAGTTTCGGCTGACAAAGCCTATTCCAGCAAAAGCAATCTTAATGCTGTAGTGGCTGTAAACGGAACACCTTATATCCCGTTCAAAAGTTATTCTCAGGGTAGCCAGGGACACAAGCCTTATAGCGAGCTTTGGCAGAGAATGTGGCATTATTACAACTTCAATAGGGATGCGTTCCTTGCTCATTATCATAAGAGGTCTAACGTTGAGACCGCTTTCAGCATGATTAAAATGAAATTCGGAACCATGGTAAGAGCCAAGAGTCCGGTTGCTCAGGTTAATAAAGTCCTTTGTAAAATTCTTTGCCATAATATCTGCGTCCTGATAGAATCTATTTATGAGTTGGGTCTGGAACCTGTATTCTGGACTAACGAAGTTAAGGAACCGATTACACCAAAAGCTCTCATATCGACTTTTGGAGCAGAAATGGCAAATGCTCCAAAAGTGATGGGAAATTGAGACTTATGGAGCAAAGTCCGGCAAGGGAGAGGAGAAAGGGGCAAATTGTGGAAAATTGAAAACGGAGATTAACATGGGCATAGAAAAACTGATACGGAAAGAGTTGTTGTCTTTTGGCGGCTATTCGGCGGCGGCTTCCCCTGAAGTGCTGGAAGGCAAGATTGAAGTGGCGGCTAAAGATATGATAAAAATAGATGCCAACGAAAATCCCTACGGCTGTTCGCCGCGGGTAAACAGGGCTCTGGCAAAATATTCGCAATTTAATATTTACCCCGATGACGGTCAGGAAAAATTGAGAAATTTACTGGCCGGATATGCCGGCGTCGCTGCCAGATACATTGTGGCCGGCAATGGGAGCAATCAATTAATCGACCTGCTGATCCGTCTGCTCGTAAATCCGGGTGACGAGGTAATCAACTGCACACCGACATTCGGGATTTACAGTTTCAGCACCAAACTCTGCAACGGCGTGCTGGTGGATGTTCCCCGGGATGAAGCTTTCAATATCGACATTGCGAAAGTCAAAGCCGCGATTACGCCGAAAACAAAGCTGATTTTCGTGACCAATCCCAATAATCCCACAGGTAACCTGACCCTGCAAGAAGATATTATTGAATTACTGGAGACAGGTGTCCCTATCGTCGTGGACGAAGCTTATTTTGAGTTCAGCCGGCAGACCATCATGCCGTTAACCGGCCAATACGAAAATCTGATTGTTTTGAGAACGTTCAGCAAATGGGCCGGGCTGGCTGGCTTAAGAGTCGGCTACGGCATTTTTCCGGAAGCAATTGCCGATTTCATCCTGCGTATTAAAATCCCTTACAATGTTAATGTTGCGGCGCTGGTGGCGGTGGCAGAGTCCTTAAAAGATACTGATTACCTGATGGCCAGTGTGCAAAAACTCATCGATGAAAGACAACGGCTGAACGCACAATTACAGAAAATAAATTGGCTCACCGTTTACCCTTCGCAATCGAATTTTATTTTCTGCCGTGTACGGAATATCGATGCTAAAGATTTACACAAACAATTGCAGATGAAAGGTATCCTCGTGCGGTATTTCGACCAGCCGCGCATCAAAGACTGCATCCGGTTCAGTGTGGGTAAACCGGAACACACCGATGCATTGATTAAAAATCTCCGCGAAATAGGAGGCTAACAATGGCCAAACGAAAATCCAGTATCAGAAGAACCACTCAGGAAACAGATATCAGCCTGGAATTAAATCTGGATGGCACCGGTCAGTATGAAATCAAAACAGGCATCAAGATGCTCGACCACCTGCTGTCCCAGACAGCCAAACACGGCCGGTTCGACCTGAAACTCACGGCTTCCGGCGATGATGAACATCATGTCACCGAGGATATTGCCATCTGTCTCGGTAAAGCTTTTAGCGAAGCGCTGGGAGAGAAATTAGGCATTGTCCGGATGGCCGATGCTACTGTGCCGATGGACGAATCACTGGCTATGGTCGCGGTTGATTTAAGCGGACGCGGTTATTGTGTACTGCAGGCAGAGTTTACAAAAAACGACATGCGTGGTTTTGAATCCGACCTGATTCGTCATTTTCTGGAATCATTTGCCTTGGAAGGCCGATTAAATCTGCATGCCAGGGTGCTTTACGGCATTAACGACCATCATAAAGCCGAGGCATTGTTCAAAGCTTTAGGCAGGGCGCTGGACATGGCCACCCGCATTGACGCGCGCACCAGTGGCTTATTACCCAGCACCAAGGCCAAAATAGAAAAATAAATAATCAAGAATCAAGTGTCAGTAATCAAGTAACAAGATTGACATGATTTATTTTGATTTAGCCGGAGTGAAAAAATGCAAGCGAAAAAATCCGATGAGTCTTTCTGGCAAGCCGTTGATTCGCTGGTGCATGAGTCGGAAATAATTATCGACCGGCCGAAAGGTTCACATCATCCTCGGTTCCCGGACATTATCTATCCTGTCGATTACGGTTATCTGAAAAAAACGACTTCAATGGACGACGGCGGCATCGATGTCTGGCGCGGCACGGTTGCTTCGGGAAAGATTGATGCCGTAATCTGTACTGTCGACCTGTATAAGAAAGACTCCGAGATCAAAATCCTTATCGGGTGCAGTGCCGTGGAAAAGACACTGATTATGGATTTTCATAACCGTGGGGAATTGATGAAAGGAATATTGATAGAACGTTAAAATAGCAGTCCTTTCTTTTTTGCGTTTATTAATTAAGTCTTGACTCTCCTGATATGCAATTGAAATTAGCTTGATACTAATGCTAAGATAAAAATATAAGGTAGAAATTTGATTAGCCAGGCCCCAAGCGATCGTGGACGGGTAAGAGCCTGCTATTTATGGTTAACTCAGGGAGTTACAATCGTTATTATTTTCTGATTTAATCCGGATAGACGGGGATGGACATGGCCATCTCATTTTGTGCTTTTATTTCCCCACTTCACTTGATATTAACAATTTCCAGGATATTGGTGTGTGTCTGGAATCCGGCAAAATAAGGGTTATTTGATCACCCGAATATATTACGGCAAACATATTAAGGAGAACAAATGGAAAAGCAATACAAATATGAAAAATATATATTGGATTACTATAACATCACCGCAAAGCTAATAGACGCGACGGTAGAGAAGGGTTTCGGCGACAAAATAGCCGTCTATTATAAGGACAAAACCTATACCTATAAAGCAATGCAAAGCATGATTAACCGCATTGGAAATGCGCTTCATCTTCTGGGAGTGCATTTTGAAGAAAGGGTAATGCTGGTGATGTATGATTGCCCGGAGGCGATGGCCAGTTTCTATGCGGCCATCAAAATTGGCGCTATTCCTATTCCGGTTAATTATATGTATACCCAGGATGATTTCCGCTTCCTGCTGAATAACAGCCGTGCCCGTACTCTCATCTATGATGAGGATTTTGTTGAAGAAGTTGACGGCTGGCGGGAGACATTCCGTTATCTGGAGAATACGATTGTCCTGGGGAAGAAAACCAAAGCCTATCAAATCAGTTTTCATGACATCGTCGACCGGTGTTCCGACCAGCTACAGGTGGGTTTTACTACTTATGATGATGCGGCAATCTGGAATTACACCTCCGGTAGTACCGGAGTCCCGAAGGCAGCCGTTCATCTGCAGCACGATGTCTTTACCTGTCTTGAAAGTTATGCCAAGGGCGTCTTAAACATCAACCAGAATGACATAATTTTATCGGCATCAAAATTTTTCTTTGCCTACGGTTTGGGAAACAGTTTTATTTACCCTCCGGGTGTCGGTGCGTCGGTAGTCTTATTGCCGGATAGGCCTCTGCCTGATATCATTTTTTCTACTATCAACAAGTACAAACCAACCGTATTTTTCGGGGTGCCGACGTTATATGCAAATATGCTGGCAGTAAAAGATGCCGAGAAAAAATATGATCTGTCTTCTCTACGAATTTGCGCCTCGGCCGGGGAAGCATTACCTAAAAACATTTATTTTGAATGGAAACAGAGATTTGGGCAGGATATATTGGATGGTATCGGTTCCACGGAGCTGATGCATATCTTCATTTCCAATCGTCCAGGAGATGCAAAGCCGGGAAGTTCCGGGAAAATTGTACCGGGTTATACCGCCAAAATTGTCGACGAGAACGGTAATGAAGTCCCGGATGGAGATCTTGGTAATCTTCTGGTAAGAGGGGAATCGATGGCGGCTTTCTATTACCGCCAGCATGATAAATCCAAAGCTTCGATGCTGGGTGAATGGTTTAATACCGGAGATAAGTATTACCGTGACGCAGAAGGTTACTATTATTATTGTGGTCGGGGTGATGATATGTTGAAGGTAGGCGGAATCTGGGTCTCCCCGATTGAGATCGAAGATACCTTGATGTCCCATCCTGCAGTGTTGGAAACAGCCGTTGTTGGCAGAAATGATGAGAACGGACTGATAAAACCCAAAGCATATATTGTGCTCAAGAGTGGTTTTCAACCTTCTGATGAATTAGCCAAGGAAATTCAGGCTTATGTCAAAAAGAGCATTGCCTCTTATAAATACCCGCGGTGGATTGAATTTGTGAAAGACCTCCCGAAGACTGCCACCGGCAAAATCCAGCGTTATAAACTGCGCGCATAAATTTCCCGGTAAAATTAATTTAAAAAAGGAATCCTTTTTTGAAGGATTCCTTTTTTATTTTAGGGAATCTTGTATAAAAACTATAATATTAACCTTGACAATAGTATTCGTATGCGAATATACTTATATCCGATGTAATTTTTGTGTTTTTTAAATGCACAAGAATTATGGAAGGAAGAAATTAAGGAGAAGAGAAATGAAGTTCTGGTGGTTATACTTAGCAATCGTTCTAGTAATTATTATCGTCGTTTTGTTTCTGATGCGGGGACGGCAGAGCAAGCCTAAATAGGTTCTTATTGAAAAGCTAATTCACACTTAGAACGGGCCAGGGACGCGGCCTGTTCTCTGTCGTGTTTTTAGATACCGGAATTAGAGAATATTGGCAGCATTGGTTAATAATGTCAAGTCTGTAACTGCGCTAAGTCCAACGAGTTGTGTCATCCCCTGAACAATTCAGGTCTGTTATCTTCTCTCCGACAGATCAATCCGTAATTACCGGATAATTACATAAAAACTGCATCAATGTGACTAAAGTTATTTCCCGGATTTAGTGAAATTTCTAATATGTGTTCAGATTTTATAATTCTTATGGCGGAGTGATATTTTGGCAAGCAATCTAAAAGCTGATTCCCCCAGGTCAGATTGTATCGAAGATTCTATTGTTGTTGAAGGAATTAGTAAGCATTTTGGCAACATTAGAGCATTGGATAATATCAGCCTTAACGTTGGTGAAGGTATTGTTTTTGCCTTATTAGGACCGAATGGTTCCGGAAAAACTACGCTGATACGTATTTTAACTACCCTCCTGATTGCCGATAGCGGAACTGCCCGTGTCGGCGGTTTTGATATCCGGAAAAATGCATCTTCAATTCGCCCCATTATCGGGTTAGCAGGTCAATATCCTGCGGTGGATGAAGATTTGACCGGTAAAGAAAATCTGGAAATGATCGGGCAGCTTTATCATCTGGGTTTTATGAAATCCCGGATACGTGCCGGTGAATTACTGGAAACATTTGAACTGGCTGATGCCGGAAACAGGCGGGTAAAAACTTACTCCGGGGGTATGCGGCGCCGTTTGGATTTAGCGGCAACGCTGGTGGCCGAACCGAAGATTCTGTTTCTGGATGAACCTACCACCGGATTGGACCCCCGCAGCAGGTTCGGTTTGTGGGATGTGATTAGCAAGCAAACGAAAAATTGCAATACGGTATTTTTGACAACTCAATATCTTGAAGAGGCTGACCGGCTGGCGGATAAAATCGCCATCATGGAAAACGGCAAAATCATCCGGGTCGGCAACCCCGCGGAATTGAAAGGATGCTGCGGCGGAGAAACCCGTGTGAAACTAAAACTGGTTGACCCCGATCAAACCAAACAGGCAACGGAGCTGCTTCGTGAGTTTAGCAAAGGCCAGATTAACAGTATCGCGGAAACGGGAGATATCAGTTTACCGGCCGACGGAGGTACTTCTATTTTGTCTGATGTGGTGCGGCGGCTCGATGCTGGTGGTATTCAACTGGCCGAACTGGGGTTGACCCAGCCGACACTTGACGATGTATTTCTGGCGATTACCGGTCACGCGGCGGAAAGCCCGGTCGATTTAACTGCGAATACGAAAAATCGAAATAAAAATAAATGAGTCGGAATCCGATGGAAAAAATGTCTGCAGCAATCTCTGACATCATAGTAATGACCAGGCGCAATGTTATCAGGTACATTCGCTTACCGCAATTACTGGTATTTAACGCTATGCTGAACGTGGTGCTGCTGTTATTATTCAATTATGTTTTCGGCGGAGCCATACAACAAAGCGGCCTGTCCTATATCCAGTATTTTCTGCCCGGATTTCTGGCGCAGACTGTAGTCTTTGGTTCTACGCAAACCAGTGTTGGTATCGCCGAAGATTTATCCAAAGGCCTGATTGACCGTTTTCGTTCCTTGCCGATGGCGCGACCGGCTTTCTTAACGGGCAGGGTTATCGCCGATGGTATCCGTTATGCGCTTTTGATATTACTGATGATTGCCGTTGGTCTCGGGGCTGGTTTCAGATTTAAGAATGGTCTGGTACCGGCAATCGCTGCTGTCGCGCTGGTTATTCTCTTCGGTATCGCCCTGACCTGGGTGGGTGTCTTTATCGGGATATCGGTCAAGAATCAGGAAACAGCACAGGTCGCGGGTTTTGTCTGGGTATTTCCCCTGGTTTTTGCCAGTTCGCTTTACGTCCCGATTGCCACGATGCCGCACTGGCTGCAGTATTTTGCCAATGTTAATCCGGTAACCTCGATGGCGGGTACGATTCGAGCGCTGTTCTTAGGTTCCAACCCGGTTGCGGGCGGCGCCAGTTTAGCGAAATATTTGTGGCAAATCCTGGTTTGGGATGCCGGGATTATGCTGGTATTTGTTCCGCTCTCAGTCCGCCGCTATGTACAACTGGCGAAATAAGCAGAATATTTTACCGGCAAAATCTTTTTCCATCTTTTTTAAAGGCAGCAGGACTGTTTTATCGACACCGGCGTTATTCTCCGTTATAGAAGAGATAGAAAGTAACGGAAAACGATAACATGACTATAGTAAAAAACACATTTCATATTGTCTCTCTGGGATGCGCCAAGAACACCGTAGACTCCGACTCGATGGCGCAATTACTGATTAAATCCGGGTATAAAAGTGTTGCTAACCCGAACAAAGCCGGCGTTTTAATTGTCAATACCTGCGGTTTTATCGCTATTGCTAAAGAAGAATCCCGTAATATGCTGGCTCGATTGGCAGCGAAGAAGAAAAGCGGTCAGATATTGATTGCCGCCGGCTGCCTGACCCAGCGATATGGTGTTGATGTGCCCCGTGATATTCCCGGTATTGACGGTATTATCGGGACACGACGGTGGATGGATATTGTCGACGTTGTGGCGGGTTTACAGCGTGTCAATCCACCCGGACCGCGCTATCAGTTGCCGGAAGCCGTGACTGTCGGCAGCGATGAGCAAGGCGCGTTACGTGTCTCGGTGCAGGGTGCCAGCGCTTATTTGAAAATCGCCGATGGCTGCCGCCGTCCCTGTGCTTTTTGCGCGATTCCTTTGATTAAAGGTACAGCCGTCAGCCGCCCGGTAGCATCGATTTTAGCCGAAGCGAGTATTCTGCAGGAGAGGGGTATCCGCGAAATTATCCTCATTGCCCAGGATACCACCGACTACGGCTACGATCTGGGCCTAAAAAACGGCCTGGCTTATCTGTTGAAAAAACTGACAGCTGCTGTCCCCCAGGTCGATTGGATACGGGTAATGTATGCTTATCCCGGCTTTGTCACCGATGAGCTAATCGAGGTTATGGCCGCTGCAAAGCAGTTGGTGCATTACCTCGATATGCCCCTGCAGCATGCCCACCCGGCGGTACTGAAGCGGATGCACCGTCCGACAAATGTGGATTGGGTTTATAAGACGGTAGAAAAGATGCGCAAAGATATTCCTGATTTGACGCTACGTACAACGTTCATTGTCGGTTATCCCG
>JBKQML010000131.1:0-9430 GCA_052326545.1 Dehalococcoidales bacterium | reverse complement strand
CCGGGTTTTTCGTACTGTAGGGTGAGCAGAGCCCATTTTCGGTATCCATACCGATGGAAATCGGTATCCAGTCATTGATAACATCGTTCTTGATAAAAGAAAAGAGAGTGCGGAATGTCCTCTCTTTTTACACTGTCAATTCGATATTGGGATAGTGATATAATACTTGAAAAATATTGTAAATTGATATCAACTCGTAAATACGCGACAAAACAGGCAGGGACTCCTGTTCTATTTATCATCGCAGGGAGCGACAGTAGATTCCATTTTCAACAGAATGGATGAGGCTGAGGGTTGCAAGGATTCATTGAGAATGAAGAGACCTTTTAACGGACTAAAAGTTATCGAATACGGAGAGAATATTTCCGCACCGTATTGTGCTAAATTACTGGCCGGTCTGGGCGCGGAAGTAATCAAAGTGGAGAATACCGGCAGTGGAGATAAGTCCAGAATTAACGGCCCATTCCCCGGAAATAAACCGGATGTTGAGAAAAGCGGGTTGTTTCTCTCGCTCAATGCCAATAAAATGGGGATTACCCTGAATCTGAAGAAGAAAAAGGGTAAAGAAATCTTCAAGCGGCTGATTGCAACGGCGGATATCTTTATCGAGAATAATGCGCCGGGTTACCTGGAAAGCCTGGGGTTGGGATATGAAACCCTGAAGCAAATTAATCCCGGGTTGGTGATGGTTGCGATTACACCTTTCGGGCAAACCGGCCCGTACCGGGATTATAAAGCTTATCACATTAACTCCTGCGGCACGGGCGGCATGTCGGTCGGCATCGGCGACCCGAAACGGGAACCATTGACAATGCCCCTGTCGCAGGGAGGCTACGAGGCCGGAGGTAACGCGGCAGCCGCGGTGATGGCGGCTTTATTAGCCCGCCGCAAGACCGGTAAAGGACAATTTATCGATATTTCAGAAGTCGAGGTCTGGGCAACAACACATGCCGGCCAGAATGTCATGTCTTTTCTTTACCGCGGGGTAAATGGTATCAGGCGCGGCATTCACGGGGGCCGTACTTATCCCAACGAAATATTCCCCTGTAAAGACGGGTATGTTTGTGTGATTACTCCGCAGCTTGAACAGTGGAAGAGGTTGATTGAGATTTTAGGGACGCCGGAATGGAGCAAGAACCCGAAATACCGGGACCGCCGAACCATCACCGGACAGACTGCGGATGAGGTCGATGCGCTGATAATCCCCTGGATGCTGGCCCATACAAAAGAGGAAATTTTCAAAATCTGCCAGGACAACCGGGTACCATGCGCGCCGATTTATGATATCGCCGAAGTCATGAACCACCGCCAGATTCAGGCGATGGATTTCTTCGTTGAACTCGACCACAAAGAGGCGGGCAAACTCAAATACACCAGAGGGCCGTGCACTTTTGAGAAGACTAACTGGGAATGGCAAACGGCCGCGCCGTTATTAGGCCAGGACAATGAAAAAGTATATTGTGAGCGTTTGGGATTTTCGGAAACAGAATTAGCCGGCATGAAAAAGTCGGGAGTAATGTAAAAAACCGGATTTTGCCGCGGAGGGCATAAATGCAATCGCTGGAAGGTTACAGATTACTGGATTTCGGAACAGCTCAAGCCGGACCGCAGGTAGCGCAGCTGCTGGCGGACATGGGCATGGAAGTCATCAAGATCGAAACCAGAGTTAAGCCGGACGGAGTCAGGCTGGGGCACCCGATGACCGGGATCGATACCACCGGTGTTGACCAGAGCAAATACCTGGATATGCAGCCCGTCTTCCATATCATGAACCGGAACAAACTGAGTTTCACCATCAATCTGAAGCAGCCGCAGGCGGCGGAAGTCATACAACGCCTGGTAAAAATCAGCGATGTCGTGCTGGATAACTTCAGCCCGGGTGTAATGGCGAGGTTAGGATTAGACCAGCCTGATTTGGAAAAAATAAACCCGGGTATTATCTCGATGTCTTTATCCGGGTGCGGAGAATCCGGGCCGCTGAAAGATACGCTGGTTTATGCCCCGCTGATTATCAGTTTAGGCGGGATGGAAAGCCTGCTGGGTTACTACGGTGACAAACAACCGATGAACCTGGTGCCGGGCTATGGCGATACCAACGCCAGCATCCACGGGGCGTTCGCGATACTGGCGGCGCTGTGGCACCGCGAAGAAACCGGGGAAGGGCAACACATCTCGCTGGCGGAAGCCTATGCCGTCACGAACCTGCTGGGTGAGGCAATCATGGACTACACGATGAACGGCAATATCCTGGGCTTGCAGGGAAACCGCCATCCGGTATTATGCCCCCACGGGAATTATCCCTGCCAGGGAAGAGATAAATGGGTGGCCATTGCCGTTGATACCGAAGAAGAATGGCAGAATTTATGCACGGCACTCGGCGCGCCGGAATGGCTGACGGACGAACGTTTTGCCGATAAAGCCAGCCGCCGTCAGCATTGGGCAGAAATAGATAAGCTGATTGCCGCGAAAACGATTAATCACGGTATGTATGATATCACTGAAATATTACAGAAAGTGAATGTGGCCGCCACGCCGGTGATGAACTGCGAAGACCAGTATAACGACCCTCATTTCCGTTTTAAAAAGACTTTTGTGGAGATGAACCACCCGCTGGTCGGGAAAGAAATAGTTTACGGGAACCCGATGCGTTTGAGCGAGATGCCGCCGGAGATAAAGCGGTTTGCGCCGGACATGGGGGAGCATAATGACTACGTGCTGAAAGAGTTGCTGGGGTATTCGGAGCAGGAAGTGGGGGAGTTGGTGAAGGAACAGGTTATTTATTAGTTTTAATCTCGGGGATTCTGCCGCACTATAATTGATGCTTTCCGACCTGATCGGGAATCCATAAAAATAATTTCCAATGTCTATTTTCGGACAACCTCAGATTAGCCTGCAGGATTGCAGGGCACAAAGTAATATCCAGGGATTGATTCTTTGAGTGGGATAAAGATAGAATAGGGTGAAATTGAATTTGAAATGAATGCCATCCGGCAGTCGGTCGTGAGAAAATAACGGCCTGACAAAGGAGAGTGCACAATCGCAGATAATAGATTAAAAGAATTCGCCGAAAACACCTTCCGTCTGGAAGAGAATGAAGGCGAAGACAAAGTCGTCAGTTTACAGGAAGCCATTAAAAGAAATGTCAGGCCGGGGATGATGCTGCACATCTCGCCCTTCGGCAGCGCGGCCACGCGCGAAATTATCCGGCAATTCTGGGGAACGAAACCGGAATTCACACTGATTGCGCCGCCGGTACTGGGCATGGATATGATTCAATGCGGCCTGGTCAAGAAAACAATCGGCGGCAGCGGCGCGAAAGGCGGGCGCCGCGGGCAGGGAAGAGGCAAACCCGGCAGTCTGGAACATGATGTTCCAAATGAAATCTGGTCGCTGGGCGGCATCAGCCAGCGGCTTTTCGCCGGCGCAATGGGGACAGGATTTATCCCCACCAAATCGATGATGGGGACGACGATTGCGGAAGACAATAAAGATGCTTTTAAGGTTATCGTCGACCCCTTCGGCAGCGGGAAAAAGATCGGCATTATCCAGGCGCTGAATCCCGACCTTGCGATAATCCACGGGTATGCCGCCGACCGCTGCGGCAACACTATTTTGTGCCAGGGCGATTCGATTGTGGATGAATACAGCGCCTGGGCCAGTAAAAATCCGGTGGTAGTAACCGTTGAGAAACTCGTCTCCACGGCCTATATCCGGGAACACTCGCCGCTGCTGGTGAAAATCCCCGGCTACCGGGTGAATTCTGTTTCCGTGGTGCCGTTCGGGGCGCATCCCAATTATTTACCGCCGTGGCGCGACCTACGGGAGTTTCCTGGCTATTTTGAAGACGAAGGAATGGTAGAGGAACACCGCAAGGCGCTTTATGACCCGGCAGCGCTGGAAGCCTGGATAAAAAAATGGATATTGGACTGTCCGACCAATGAAGCATATTTAAAACAGCTCGGCCCGGACAGAATCCAGAAGATCCAAGATGAGGCACGGGTAGACCTGGAAGCGGTAAAACTGCCGGTCATCCTGGAAAAAATTTCGGTGAGCACCGAATGCAATGAGAAAGAAATGATGATAGCGGCAGGGTCCAGAATAATTCAGGAGGCAGTGCTGCACCGCAACCGCAAAGTCGTGCTTTGCGGAGTGGGCCCGGGAGCGCTGGTAGCATTTTTGGCTTATTACCAGCTTAAGAGCAAAGGTTTCCACGTTTCGTTGATGGTAGGTAACGGTGTTTTTGACTTTACACCACGACCGGGTGAACCGAATTTAACCAGCTTCCCGAACTGGGATACGATGATAATGAGACAGAATTATTTCGGGTCTTACAATCTCATCATCAACGGCGAAAACCAGCAGAGTATCAGCATTATCGGCGCCGGCCAGATCGATAAATTCGGCAACCTGAACTCGGGAATTGAAGGTGGCAAAATTGTCGTGGCGGCCCCCGGGGGAGCGGCAGACGCTTATCAGGCCTGTGAAACGCTGGCGGTAATGAACCAATCGAAAACCCGGTTTCTGGATAAAGTATCATATGTGACCAGTGACGGCACGAAGATTAAAACGCTGGTGTCTTCACTGGGAGTTTATAAAAAATTGGGCGAGGACAGGGACTTTTCGCTGACCGGCTGCCTGCCAATCCCGAAGTTTCCTTCCCTGTCGGAAAAAATCAGGAATATCAAGGAGAATTGCGGTTGGGAACTCAAAGTGTCGCCGACAGTAACGGAGATTGCCCCGCCGACTGATGAGGAATTAATGACACTGTGGATTATCGACCCGGATGGGATTTATAGGGGAGAACAATAGGGGACAAGCAAAGTATTTTTGATACAAAATAGAGCCTCTGATTAATCAGAGGCTCTTTTGGTTTCTCCGGGATTAACGGGTTATTTCGAGCCTTTTTCCTGTTTGGCGGCGGAATCCGCCAATTTCCATTCGCGCACGCCTAATTCGCCGCTGGGCCTGCGGGAGTAAACCGGCCCGCCCATTTTCTTGCCTTCGGCGGAGCCGCTCATTCTGAGTACTTTGGCAACGGTCTTGCCGACATTTTTAATGGAATGCCTGACGTTCGAGGGACAATAAATTAAACTATCGGCGCCGACGACCCTTTCATCAGAGCCGATTTTGGCCAGAATTTTGCCGGAAATTACATAATAAACATGGTCGAAAATCGGCATTTCATCATTATATTTATGATAGTGTTCTTCAACCCCGCCGCCGGGGTTGATCTTATCCAGCGTCAGCATAAAGTGTTTTGAAGGCATTCTCCCGACTCTATCCTTCTCACTGGATGGACGGATGAAACGATAATCGTCCTGGTCGGGGTGGCCTTCTCTTTTCAACGAATGCACGGCTTCTTTGATCGGCATGATATATCCGGTTCCTGCTTCTTCCATTGGTGCTATCTCCTTTTGCGTATTAGCTTTTATTTTAACATAACTGTTCATTGTTCGGTAGTTTGTGACCGATCGATTTGATATGAAATATTACATATAAAAAATTGAATAAGATAACGCTTAAATGTTAAAATGTCAGTATAAAATGTAACTGCCCATTATGAAAATCCGTTGATTGACAGCGATGCTGCTAAAGATATAAAGTCAGGCAACAACATATCAACAGTTTCCCCAATTGATAGTGATTCGATAGTTTGAAGCGGACTATTACTACTAAGGATGGAAAAAATGGAAGTAAAGTGTAATCTGCCCGATAAGTGGGATTTTGAAGCGGATGTAGTGGTGGTTGGTTACGGCGGTGCCGGCTCGGTGGCGGCAATCACCGCCCATGATGCCGGTGCAAAAGTACTTATTCTGGAAAAAGCGCCGTTGGGACAGGAAGGCGGCAACACCCGGGTGGCCGGTCAAGGCTGGCTCAACCCGTATCCGATTGACAAAGCGATTACCTATTTCAACGCGATGTGCGGTGAATATACCGTGCCGCAGGATATGGTCCAGGCATGGGCTGAGGAGATGAACAAGAATAACGCCTTTATCGAGAGTCTGGGGGCAGCAATCATGGAGACGGTCTACAAAAACCGGGAGCCGGCGGAATTCCCGGAATTACCCGGCGCCGATTGTATCCATGATTATCACATCAGGACGGATAACGGCGGTAACGGGTATTCCCGCTTATGGGTAACTTTAAAAGGCGCGGTCGATAAAAGGGGAATAAAGGTACTCTGTGACACGCCGGTCAAAGAGTTAATTCAAAATCCTGCGACCAAAGAAATTCTGGGCGTCAAGACCGAACACAGAGGGAAGAGATTTAACATTAAGGCGAACCGTGCGGTTATTTTGACCTGCGGCGGGTTTGAGAACAACCAGGAGATGGTCAGAGACTTCTGCACCAACTTACCCCACTGCTACCCCTTGGGCACGCCGTATAACACCGGCGACGGCATAAAGATGGCCATGGCAGCAGGCGCTGACCTCTGGCACATGAGCTGCATTGCGGGCCCCGTTTACTGTTCTCTGAAAGTCCCGGAGTTTCCCGCGATCCTGGAGATACCGGCGCTGGAACCGCAATCCCGGGCAGTTTTTCCCGGCGGTGTGATTGTGGTCGGGGCCGATGGGAGGCGGTTTGCCGATGAAAAATACAGGGTCACGCATGGTAAATCGTTGATTAATGGCCGGTGGGCGCAAACGCCGACCCCCGTACCGCTGCACATGATATTCGACCAGACGATTTTCAACGTCGGGTTATACGACGGGCACCGCTATCACGGCTGGAATCCGTTACTGAATGTTTACAGATGGAGCAAAGACAACAGTGTCGAACTGGCAAAAGGCTGGATTAAGAAAGCGAATTCCATCACCGAACTGGCGAAGATAATTAACCTGGATCCGACCGCACTGCAAGAGACTGTTTACCGTTGGAACATGAATGCGGCTACGGGGAAAGACCCGGATTTCGGCCGGACCAGGATGGTGACGCCCATCGAAGGGCCGCCCTACTATGCGATGGAAGTTACCCCGCATTTTGTGAACACCCAGGGTGGTCCGAGGCGTAACGCCAGGAGCCAGATAATACAGGTGAACGGCGAACCTCTACCGCGGTTGTACAGCGCTGGCGAACTGGGTTCGATTCACAGCTACCTGTACAATTCCGGCGGGAATATCGGGGAATGTCTGGCTTTCGGGCGGATCGCAGGGAGAAATGCCGCTGCTGAGGCTGCCTGGAAATAGCAGTCGGGATAATTTTTAGTTAACAAAAGAGGCCTTTGCCGTTATCGGCAAAGGCCTCTTGATTTATATTGGAATAGTGGTTACCGCTTGAGTTATGCTTATCCTGCTTATTGTATCCATTTGCTCTGCCCGGGATGACAAACGGGGCGGTCGAGTTCGTACATCAACTAAAGTTGAGTATCAAAGAAAACTCGACCCCACAAACAAGCCGCTTCAATTACCAGCCGTTGTGTTCGGTGCGGTTGATGATATCGAGCTGCTGTTCGGCGGTGAGGTCGGTGAAATAGACCGTGAAACTGGCAACACGTACCATCAGGTCGCGGTATTTTTCCGGTTCCTTCATGGCTTTGCGCAGGACTTCGCTGGAGATGATATTAAACTGCACCTGATAAATGCCTTCTTCATCAATTGCCCGGAGGAAGGACATCAGGTTATCAATATCCCGTTCGGTGGCGACAAGCTGTGGACTGAGTCTGAGGTTGAGCGGGCCGCCGAGCGCAAAGCGGTGCGTGGGCAGCTTACTGGCCGATTTAATGACAGCCGTGGGACCGTTTTTATCCATACCCTGTACCGGGGACATCGTATCGGCCAGAGGATTAGGATAAATATGTCCACTGGGCAGACTGCCGACGTTATGTCCGTAAGCCACGGTATTCGAGCCGGTGGTCATGGCCCCGATGTAGCGGCCGCCCCATTTCGGCGCCAGTTCTTTCTGGGTATTAATCCAGTCGATGGCGTCATACCAGGTATCCATCACGAAAGCCGCCCATTCATCGGCATAATCGTTGTCATTGCCGTATTTCGGCACGCTGTTGATGCAGAGCTGCCGTAAATTTTCATAACCTTGCCAGTTGGCTTTAAGTGCCTGGGACATTTCATCCCAGGTAACCTTTTTCTCGCGGAAAATCAGACGGTCGATGACGCCCAGCGAGTCGGCGGTATCGGCCAGACCGGCGAGGAAGAATCCGTAGTTGGTGAACCAGGCGCCGCCCTGGGTGATATCAATCCCTTTCTGCAGCGGGCCTTCAGCCAGTGAGGAACTGAACGGCGCCGGATACCATGCGGACTGGGTCTCTTTCAGCGTTTTTGCGCCTTTAGCCAGGTAGGTCATCCAGTAAAAAACCTGTTCACGGAAGGCCTTTCTGACACCTTCAATCGATTCAAAAGTGCGCGGGTCGCCGGTCAAAGGCCCGATTTGCTTGCCGCAAACGGCGCATTTGCCGTTATTGACCACCAGTTCCATGATTTTAGCGACGACATTCACGCCCTCGAAGATCGCGCCCATCGTAATGTTCGGCAGATTGGTTTCAGTACAGCCCAGCAGGGCATATTCCCGCCAGTCGGAGATGGATAATTCGGGATATGATTTGGAGAGCATTTGCACGCCTTTCTTATCGCCGATAAATTTTGGTTTGCCGCGGCCCAGGCGGACGAGTTCTGCCGCTTTCCGGAGATATTTGTCCGGTGTCCCCGACCAGATGCGCATCGCGGTTTCCGGCAGGAGCACGCCGGTTTGGATATCGGCATCCAGGCAGAGCATCGTGACTTCGTTGCAGGCGTCTTGTCCGTCGCGGGTTTGCCCGCCCATCGTCAGGACGTTGCCCAGACCCATACCGGTTAAAACCCGGACCAGCGCGTAGCTGCGCAGGATACTGCCGTTGGTCTTGATCCAGAAGCATTCCAGCAGTTCCAGGGCTTCGTCACGGGTCATTGTTTTTTCGTTAATCACGGATTTCTGATAGAAAGGATACATATACTGGTCGAAGCGTCCGAAACAATGCACCAGCGCGGATAGTTCGCAGGAGATAACGACATGTAGCAGCCAGACGGACTGCACCGCTTCCCACCAGTTGCGGGCGGGATTAGCCGGCACCTGCCGGCAGGCCTCGGCGATTTGTGCCAGTTCCTTTTTACGTTGGGGATTGGTTTCTTTGGCGGCCATTTCCTGCGCCAGGTCGGCATAACGACTGGCGTAAGCAATCGCGGCGTCAATGGTAATCAACACCGCGGTGTAAAAATCTTTCTTTTGCTGCACCTGATAATGGTCGTACGGCCGGTCTACCTGAGCGAGTTGATATTGCACTTCTTCACGGATGCCTTTGAGGCCTTTGTGCAGGACTTTCTCGTAATTTGCCATCTGATGGCCGGCATCGCGCATCATCGAGCGGTCGGCGATATCCGGGATATGGGGACAGGAAGAGGTGCTGGGATAGGCTTTTTCTTTGAGGTCGGCGTCAAGGCGG
>JBKQML010000130.1:0-10815 GCA_052326545.1 Dehalococcoidales bacterium | reverse complement strand
CATTTCTTGTTACCTGCCGATCATCTATTTAATGATAACACAGCTCTGATTTAGTATATAGTGACAGCGATAAACCAATAATCAATAATCAAGATTCAAGTATCAAGAAAATTTCAAAATCCAAATTCCAAATGCCAAATAATGGATAAAATCACCGAAGGTCGAAATGCGAAACACCCTGAGTCCACAGACGAAGGGTCTCCCGGCCTACTAATTACAATAAATTCCAAGTTCCAAAAGCCAACTTGAATAGTTCAGTTCCCTCGCCCTTGATGGCCGGAGGGCCGCAGCCAGAGGTACTTCACGAAGTGAACGTACACATCAAACCAGCCAAGCCTTGATTCTAACCACGAAATACGGTTCATCGAACGTATCTTTCCTATTGTCGTTCCTGCGAAAGCAGGAATCCATCAAACCAGCCAGGCCTTGATTCTAACCACGAAATATTATTCATAGCACAATTCCCCTCGTTTTTCTAAAATTTCCCGTTTGCCTCTTCTCTCCAAATGCAGAGAGAGAAAGCCATGATGAGGGCGTACGATAAAACTCATAACTCGCCACTCCTAACTATGAGCTGATTACTGACAACTTTTTTATTTGCATTTGGTTTTCAGGCCGTTATATAATTGCGGCACGATGAACAAATCAGAACAAGCCAGAGCCGTGATGCTGGAACATCACTTGAATTGTGCGCAATCGGTGGTTTCAACCTATTGTGATGAATTCGGGTTAGACCGGAATCTGGGATTAAAAATAGCAATGGGATTCGGCAGCGGCATGGCGCGCACGGGTAAGACCTGCGGCGCAGTTACCGGAGCTTATATGATTCTGGGATTATCACAGCGAATTAACGAAAATAATGCCCGTGAGAGCATTGAAAGAACCTATAAACTGATGCGCGATTTCAATCGGGAGTTTAAGGCAATACACGGTTCGTTGGATTGCAAAGACCTGATCAAACTGGATTTAAGTTCGCCGGAACAACACGCGGAAGCGCAGAACAAACATATTTTTACAACCGTGTGTCCGGACCTGGTAAGGGATGCCGCCGCGATATTGGAATCACTGCTGGCTACTTATTAAACAGCACCAGTACAGTATCGCCGTCCTGAACCTCGTAGTCGCGACCTTCAATATGTTTTTTACCGGCTTTCGCGACGGCGGCTTCGCTGCCCAGCGCCATCAGGTCTTCGTACTTGATAACTTCCAGACGGATAAAGCCCTTTTCCATATCTTTATGTATCTTGCCGGCAGCGACGGGAGCTTTGTCATTTTTCCGGCAGGTCCAGGCGCGTACTTCATCCTCACCGACGGTGAAGAAGTTAATCAATCCTAGAACGCGGTAAGCGGCATGCATCAGCCGCTCCATCGAGGACTCGGACAATCCCAGGTCTTTGAGGAATTCCTGCTGTTCTTCCGGCGCGAGCTGACTAATATCGGCTTCATCTTTGCCGCAGACGGTAATCACTTCCGCATTTTCCGCCGCGGCAATCTGTTTTAAAGCAGCGACGTATTTATTATTGGCATCAGCCATGGTTTTAATGTTAGCGAGATAGAGCACCGGTTTCAGGGAAACGAGATTGCATTCAAAAACACTGGCCATTTCCTGCGCGGTTAATTTTTGTTTACGCGCCGGGATACCCTGCTGGATGGCGGCATGGATTTTTTGACAATGCTCATTCTCGCGGATGGCATCTTTATCATTGGCCTTGACTTTTCTTTCCAGACGCACCAGCTTGTTTTGCAGTGTGGTGCTATCCGCGGCCATCAGTTCCAGGTCTACGGTTTCCACGTCACGGACAGGGTCGATGGTCTCATAAGCAAAGGGAATGCTACCGTCCTCAAAACAACGCACGACGTGCAGCAGGGCTTCGACATCTTTGATATGGCCGAGTAGTTTAGAGCCGCGACCTTCACCCGAAGATGAAGTCTGTAAACCTGGGATATCGACTATCTCTAAGGTAGACGGCACCGTTTTGCGCGGATGGTACATTTCGACCAATTTATTAATGCGCCGGTCTGGCACATTAACGACCGCTTTATTCATCTCCGTGCCGTAGCCCGATGCTCCGGCGGCGGTAAGAGCGTTAAAAATTGTTGTTTTTCCGCATGAGGGCAATCCTACCAGTCCACAACTTAAACCCATGTTCGTTATCCTTTATCTAATGTTCATTTACCATTATAGAGTATTAAAGGCAATTCACAAAATCGAAGGTTGATATCAAATTATGCTATAATCGCTATCGGTATTAAAGACTTAATATTGAGGAACGGAACAGAGAAATGAAAGTTGTGGCGGTTTGCGGTTCACATCGCGAAGGAAATACAGAATGGATGCTGAACCGGCTGTTAGAAAGATTAAGAGAGAATGGAGCTGAAGTTGAGTTGATTCTGCTGAGAAAAGCCAACGTGAAAATGTGCCTCGCCTGTCTAAAATGCGAAGAGGGTGGAAAAGACCGGCAAGGTATTTGTAAAATACAGGATGACATGAATGCAATCTATCCCAAATTAATGGCCGCGGATTGTATTGTTTTAGGCACACCGGCTTACTTCGACCTGATGACCGGATTATTGAAGAATTTTCTGGACAGGACCTGTGCTATCTGGCCGCATCTGGAAGGGAAACCGCTGGCCGGGGTCGCGGTGGCCGAAGAAGGCATCGGGCAGGCGGTTGCCAATATCAAGACTTACGGGTCTCTTTGCGGTATGAGATGGGTTGGTTCGGTGACCGGGCTAAAAATCCGGGAGACATCGCCAAAGATAAAAATGTGACCCGACGTCTGATTAAGTTGGCAGATAAAATCATTGATATCGGTTCACGCGAATTAGACTAACCGTTAATTTGATTTTTTGATATTTTCCGGTTCCGGTGGTTCGACATGAATTATCACCCGTTTCAGGTGCGAAAATCGTTCCCGTAACATGGTTTCCATTTCCACGGTCAATTCGTGCGCTTCCAGAATCGGCAGGTTAGGCGCTAATGTGCAATGGAAGGTAACCGATAACTCATTTCCATAGTGGAAAATGCTGATATTATGGCAGTCAATGACCCGCGGCAGCTTTATCGATAGCTTTTTAACTTCATCCTGCACTTCTTTTAAACTGGTGGGACTGGCCGGATGGCGGACTTCTTTATCTCCTGTCGGTTCGATATGAATAATAATGCTGTCAAGTTCGGGGGATTCCAGTTTTAAAGCATTTTCCAATTCAGTAATGCGTTGATGTGCTTCGACAACTGTCAGGTTGTCCGGTACTTCGGCATGCATATCGATGCTGATATGTCCTCCGACATCGTGTGCCTGAAGACTGTGGACATTCATGCCGTGACGCGCGGCGACGCTTCTAACCCTTTCCACCAGACTTTTTTCATTATCCACGATGGGTTCGATATGGACCATAACATCCGAGCGGGGCAATAATTGCTGAATTGTCACTTCGGCTTTAGTGGCAATACTATGGGATTCCTCAAAACTAGCAGTTCGCGGTACTGACAGTGTCACATCAACGAAAGTAGCGGGACCGCTTTGCCTCAAACGGAGACGTTTTACGGCGGCAACCCCCGGCAACCGGCTTAACTCGCGCTCTACATTATTGCCAATTCCTTGCGGGGCGGTATCGAGCAGTGCGCTAATCGTCCGCTTGCCCAATCTGATACTGACGTAGACAACAATTACGGATACACCCAGCGCAGCGATTGCATCGGCATGAGATAACAACTTGCCTAAGGTTGGTGAGTTTATAACAATCTTCTGGCCGATAAATACGATTATCAATCCGACGATAACCACAGCCGAAGACCAGACATCGGTCAAGAAATGTAAGGCATCAGCTTCAAGCGCCTGGCTATTATGTTTTTTTGCAGTTCTCATAAGCACACGCGACCGGGTAAAGTCGATGATAATTGAGACACTCATCACGATGAAGCTCCAGTAAGTGACCTCGATTGAAACGTCCACGACGAATAAACGTTGAACCGCTTCATAAACAATCCAGGCGCAAGTTCCAAGCAACAACAGCGTTTCTATCAAAGCAGACAAATTCTCTACTTTACCGTGGCCATAATTATGTTCAGCATCAGGAGGACGTCCTGAGGCACGGACCGCAAGATAAGTTACACCGGCGGCAATCAAATCCAGGCCGCTGTGAGAGGCTTCGGCGAGGATACCGAGGGAATGCGTAAGTAAACCGACAACAATTTTCATTGTCGTTAAAAAGACGGCAGCAATGACGGACGAGAGCGCCACCCGTCTTTTTTCCTGCTCTACTTTATCTAAAACAGTTTTAGTCATCGTCTTTTTACCGGTATATCCAATATTAATCTTCCTAAGTTGATACAATTTTCGTTGCGATTAATACAAATGAAAAATTATCAAGGACCTAACTATTTAATCAGCAGTTTGGACATGATGGCCAGCATCGCCGCGGCGGCCATCACCGAGCCAATCTGTCCGCCGGTATTGGCGCCAACGGCGTGGAATAACAGGAAACTGCGGGGATTGGCTTTTTGCCCTTCCTTTTGCACAACTCTGGCGGACATGGGGAAGGCAGAAGTACCGGCCGCACCCAGCAGAGGATTGATTTTATGGTTACTGAGAAGGTACATTAACTTACCCAATAAAACGCCCGCAACAGTATCAAAAGCGATAGCCAGCAGTCCCAGTCCGAAGACCGCAATCGTTTGCCATTTCAGAAAGTTCCCACCCAGCATAGCGGCGCCGATACTTAATCCCAGGAAAAGTGTCACCAGATTGGTCAGCGTATTTTGTGAAACATCAACCAATCTGCCCACGACACCCGATTCCTTCATGAAGTTACCCAGCATCAGCATTCCCATCAGCGGGGCGCCCATCGGGGCGATGAGAATCGTGATGATGCCGGCAACAAGCGGGAAAAGTAATTTAACTGTTTTAGAAACTTTTTTCTCACCTAAAGGCATTAAGGTTGCCCGCTCTTTTTTGGTGGTCAATGCCCTCATAATTGGTGGTTGAATAATCGGTACCAGCGACATATACGAATAAGCGGCGATAGAAATGGCCGGCAGTAATTCGATGGCAAATTTTGAGGCGACGTAGATCGCGGTGGGGCCGTCGCAAGCGCCGATGATGGCGATGGAAACCGCCTGACCGCGTCCGAAACCTAAGGCCAGGGCTAAAAGGAGGGTGATAAAGATACCAAATTGTCCGGCGGCGCCGAAGATGAGCACCAATGGGTTCGCCAGCATCGGTCCAAAATCGATCATGGCGCCTAACCCGATGAAAAGCAGACAGGGGAAAATTTCGGTCAAAACGCCGGATTTATAAAGAAGATTAATGATGCCGCCCTGGTCGGAGGCAGCTAAACCGGCTAACGGTAAATTGCCTAAAACTATACCAAAACCAATCGGAATCAGCAGTATCGGTTCTATTTTGCGGACAGTCCCGAGGTACAGTAAAACACACCCAATCAGAACCATCACGGCACTTTGCCAGGTAAGGGCGGCAAATCCCTGGGTCAACGCGGACAGGGCTGAACTAAACATTTCGGTTAATTACACCTTTTACTCTTTTAATCATGGTATTACCGATCTTTTTTCTTGCCCTCATTCTCATCCTTAAAAGGATAGATCCTGTTCATCAGATAAATAATCAGGATCAGCAACCCCAGCGTGAAGAGAGTAACGCCCATTCCCCAAAAGGTCATCGTCAGACCGAACGACAGGTCTTTCAAATTTGCCTCCCTCGATGATATACAGTAGATATGGTATGACTCTTGACGGCTTGCTGTCAAACTTCATCAACCACTCATTCATTATTACCCGTATCTCAATTTAGATTAAGTCAATTTAAGATATAAAATACGATAATATCCACCGTAAGTAATGAAAAATCATTTCTACTAAAGTACTATTGCGTTAAATTTTCGCGTCAGCCTATAATAAAATTAACTTTTCATTTCATACTCCTTTAGATAAAACACCCGGTATTGAACTCCCGGGTGTTTTTTCTTTTTAGCGACAATTAATTACTTATTAGCTTTTTTGGTGAATGAAATTAAATTGACTTATCTATTAAAGGAACGATAATGTTCTCGTTTGCGACTATTCAGAGGGAAGTGGTAAAATTGAGCTACAACAGTATAGATAAAAAACAAGAGAAAGGAGATTAAGTAGTGGCCAGGAAATTCAAAATTTTAAAAGTAATGAAAACGGGTACTATTATGGTAGGTCGCGGCGCAGTGACACAGGAGACCGAAGAGTTTGCCAAAGTCAATGCCGAATTAGTAGAAATTTTCGACACCAATAAAAACGACGTAATCACTGCGGCCAGGGATGCGGATGTTATCCTGTTGGGAAGCACCCCGGTCGCACGCTGGATTATCGAGGCTGCTCCAAAATGCATTGCAATCATGTGCCAGAGCGTTGGTTATGACTCGATCGACGTAAAAGCTGCCACCGAAAATAACATTCTGGTGGTGAACAATCCGTCCTTCGAGTGGTGTATCGAAGAAGTTTCCAACCACGCAATAACTTTGCTGCTTGATTGCGCAAAGAAAGTAAAATTGCTGGATGGTATGGTGCGGGAGGGACGTTGGGCAGAAGCTAAAAAAGCGCAACCCTGGATGGGTTCAATCAACGGACAGACATTAGGAATTATCGGCTGCGGCGCCATCGGCAGAATGGTAGCCAGAAAAGCCAGGGTCTTCGGCTTGAATATCATCGGTTATGACCCTTACATCCTGCACCCGTGGTTAGCCAAAGAAAACGGTATTAACCTGGTCAGTTTGGAAGAAGTGCTTAAGGCAGACTTTGTTACATTACATCCCGACCTGAATGAAACCAGTTTTCACATAATGAACGAAAAAGCCTTTGCGCAAATGAAACCAAGCGCATTTTTAATCAATACTTCCCGCGGGAAGGTTGTCGATGAGCCCGCTCTGGTAAAAGCGCTGCAGGAAAAGAAGATTGCCGGCGCCGGTCTTGATGTTTTCGAGACTGAGCCGCTGCCAAAAGAAAGTCCCCTAATGAAGATGGAGAATGTGGTTTTACTGCCCCACTCCGCTTCCTATTCCACAGCGGCCTTCGATTTAGCGCCGATAAATATTGCGCTGGAAGTAGCCAGAGTTCTGACCGGTAAGTTACCGAAGAATGTGGTAAACAAATCAGTTACGCCCAGAGTAAAATTAATATAAGGGTATTTTAATACCGTAGTTAAACATGATGCGTGTTTTTCAATACGCATCATGTTTGAGAATATGAAACAGACATTTTATCTGTTGTGGCAATGCCAGTTTTTATGTTGTATTAAATGATGGTACAAATTTAAAATCTTTTTTCTTGAACAAACTACGTGTGGCGAATAAATGGAGGAGTGGAGAAATGAAATATCGTAAGTTTGGCAAGTTGGATTGGCAAGTTTCAGCGCTGGGATTCGGAGCGATGCGGTTACCGGTGTTGAACGAAGACCACAGTAAAATCAATGAGCCTGAATCAACCCGAATGATACGTTATGCCATCGACCATGGGGTTAATTATGTCGATTCGGCGTATTTCTATCATAGAGGTAACAGCGAGGTTTTTCTCGGTAAAGCCCTGCAAGACGGTTACCGGGAAAAAATCCGTATAGCCACAAAATTACCATGTATAGATGTACACGGCCCGGAAGATTTTGATCGATTGTTTAGTGAGCAATTAAAAAGATTACAGACTAAAAAGATTGATTTTTATCTTTTACACGGTCTGAACAAAGTGGAATGGACCAAAGTCCGCGATTTTGGGGTAATCAAGTGGGCGGAAAGTGTGATGGCGCAGGGGCGCATCGGGTATTTGGGATTCTCTTTTCATGACAGTTATGATGTTTTTCAGGAAATCATCAGTGCTTACGATAATTGGACATTATGCCAGATACAGTATAACTATATGGACGAAAATACGCAGGCCAGCACCCTTGGGTTGGAGTATGCGCATAAGAAAGGGTTAGCCGTGGTTGTAATGGAACCGGTGCGCGGCGGCCGACTCGCCAAACCACCGGAAAAGGTGGCGAAAATTTGGGATAGTGCTCCCGTAAAGAGAACACCCGCAGAATGGGCATTACGCTGGGTCTGGAACCATCCGGAAGTATCAGTAGCACTGAGCGGTATGGGCAGTATGGAGCAGGTAATGCAAAACGTCGCTTATGCCGAGCATTCACAGCCGCACAATCTGACGGCAGATGACCTGGCACTGATCGGGAGGGTCCGGGATGCTTATGTCTCCCTAACCGCCGTTTCCTGCACGGGTTGCCGTTATTGTATGCCCTGTCCCAATGATGTGGATATTCCCCGCGTCTTCGAGTTTTACAACGAAGCGATGATTTACAATACAGCTGCAGAACAGCGCAGGGGGTACAACTTTCCGGGTAGATTCAAAGACCATCGTGCCGATAAGTGCATTGAATGCGACCAGTGTGTAGAAAAATGCCCTCAAAAACTGGCGATACCGGAGCTGCTGGAGAAAGCCCACGCATTTCTGACGGCAAAAGAGTAAATTAATCAGCAACAAAGTTTATAGCTATGATGATAAGGTATTTTGTCGCAATATATAAGACCATCTCCGCTCTTATTTTGTGATTACGGCATTATACAAGAAGAAAATAATTTTACAATTTATTGTTTTAATAAATTGTCTTGATACATGTAAATATCTGTAAGATTCAACCAACAAAGAGAGAGGCCGGATTATACCGGCCTCTCTCTTGTCTAGCTACAACCAATCTGATTTGGTTTCGAAGGAAATGTTTATTATCCCAATACTTTACTTAAGATTCTGGTTTATCCAGAATCGCGAATAGTATTCGAAACCGATAAGCGGGCCAACGGTCCCACAGGATGCATCAGCTTGACCATTGAAACCAATGAGCCAAGGTTGAGACAGGTAAAAAGCGTACGGTTGAACCAAGCTTAACAGGAAATTCTGTTGTACAACATACTGGTTCTCGGCTGCAACTATTTGTTTGACCTGATCTACCCCGGTGGCATTCAAAGCGGCTGTATACCAACCATCAATTTTAGGGTCACTCACCATCATGTCGTTAGATGTGCCTCCGGTTATGAACTTCATTAATTGCCTGATTGGATAGTACCCCAACCCAAGTGAACCGGAAGTACGGTAGCACAACCCAGTTTCATGGTGACCGGTAACTACAAAGGCAGAGAATTGGGAGTGTGCCATCAGCGTGATCGACATATTGACATTAATCGAAGCGAATTCAGACTGGAGAATTTGAATCAAGTCCTGATATGGCGCTGAACTATCGACGGTAATATCGGTATTAAACCCGTTGGGGAAGCCGGCCGCGGCCAGAAGCGCTTTGGCATTAGTCGGGTTGTAAGCATATTGCGCCTGCAGTGATGCCGGCCATGTGCTATATGGGAACCCCCATCCCGTCTGGAAGTTTGAGGTTAATGGAAGTGGGGATGGGTCACAACCGCCACCGAAGTATTGAGACGCAATTTGCTGCAAGTTTATCGCTTCCTGCAGTGCAATCCGGACATTGAGGTTTGTAAAAGGTGCCAAATCATCTCTCGGATCTATGCAGAGACCGTTGCCAAGCGGAACCGGTATCTGATTGATGTCAGGATTGGTTTTCTTCATACTTATTGCATCTTGAGTGGGAATAGTGTCCATGAGGTCAATCTTACCAGCACGCATGGCGGCCTCAGCAGTAGCGTTGTTTGGTATTATAACAAACTTGAGCGTATTAACGTAGGGTAGTCTGTTCTGGGGGTGGCGCTCGTCGAATGCAAAGTAATTGGAATTTTTGATAAAGGTCGCCGAACTATTGTCAACAAAATCGGTCAAAATAAAGGGGCCGGTGCCGACGGCATTGCGCCAGTTAGTGAGCTCCGGATTACTAGCGTTGGTATATGCCTGTACTGCCTCAGGGTCCTCAATCGTACAGTCGCACCCGGGTGCTTCCATGTTCTCAAGAATAAACTCAGGATTGAGGCTGGAAAACGTCATGGTAACTGTCCAATTGTCATTTTGGGTCACCGATTTAATGGACGCGACCCAAGCATCGGCTACGTAATAAGCAACAGGTGCAGTATAACCACTACCAATGCCAGCCATTCTATTCATATGAAACACGATATCACTAGCATTGAATTCGCGACCATTTACCGGCGGCAGATTTTGCCAGTAGATTCCCTGGCGCACGTGCATTACCATAACACCCGGGGAGGTAAACTCCCAGTCCTGTAGCAAATTCCCGGTTGTATAAGCTTCATCCCAATAGCTTAATTGGTAGTTTTGTACGGACGGAGTTGTTGTCCAGTTGGTTCCCCACAGCGAATCCATATAAACAAACTCAAGGGTTGAAAGAATCGAGCCTCCATTCGGGTCCCATAGTCCGGGATCAATTGAATCATTGGCGGTCAAGGTGCCACCGTACTGTGGGGTACCCTGACTATCCCACCAATTCCCCGTACTGGTAGTCATGGCAGTAACGGTAGTGGCTGCGGATGTTGTTGTCGTGGTCGAATTTGGAGTTGTCGTGCTGGTGGTAACTATCGCGGTTGGGGGAGTTGTGGTTGTCATTGTGGTTGAGGTCGTGGTTGAATTGTTGCAGGATGCTAAAAGTAAGAAAAATACAATGAGAAAAGAAATTGATATCCAGGTAACTCTATTTTTCACTCATTCCTCCTTTGTTATTAGCAAACTTCTGGGGAATTGACTAAAAACTGATTTTAAAATATTCTTATTTTTCATACCTCCCTTAATTTGATTGTTTATCATTTTGTATTTGTATTTTTGGAGATAAATTTTGCCCAATAAAAATTAGCATAATCCTAGCATTGAAT
>JBKQML010000129.1:0-10174 GCA_052326545.1 Dehalococcoidales bacterium | reverse complement strand
GTTCCGGCGCTAATTTGGCTGCAATCTGCTGGGTAGTAACGCCGCCATAACCCAGCGCGGCATAAAATTCGTCGAGAGTATCGTAGCTGAATAATTTGGCGATATTATCGCGCTCGGTAAATTTAATACCGAGATGCCGCATGAACTTATCCAGCATTTCACGGCCGCGCTCGACGTTTTCCGTACGCTCCTGCTTGGTGAACCACTGCTTGATTTTGGCACGGGCATGAGTGGTTTTAATATAACCGAGATTTTGATTCAGCCAATCGCGGCTGGGAGCGCGGGGCGCTTTACTGGATAAAATTTCAATAATATCCCCGTTATGTAGCTCAGTATTGAGCGGGACAAGCTTGCCGTTCACCTTGGCGCCGATGCAGCGGTTCCCTAGGTCGGTATGAATCCGGTAAGCAAAGTCCAAAGGTGTCGAGCCTTTCGGCAGATCTTTAACATCACCTTTTGGGGTATAAACGAAAACCTGGTCGCTGAAAACATCTGTCCTGACCGATTCCAGAAATTCTTCCGCGCCGCTCAATTCCCGGTGCCAGTCGATTAATTGCCGCAGCCAACCGATGCCGTTCTCGTAATTTTCATCCTGCTTGCCGCCTTCTTTATAGCGCCAGTGCACCGCGACGCCATATTCGGCGATACGGTGCATTTCCCGGGAACGGATCTGGATTTCCAGCGGCGTCGTCCCTTCGCACATCACCGTGGTATGTAGGGACTGGTAACCGTTCGCTTTGGGATTGGCAATATAATCATCGAACTGGTCCGGCAGCGGATGCCATAAATTGTGTACAATCCCCAGCGAGGCATAACAATCAGGTACATTTTCGACCACCACCCGCAGCGCCAGCAAATCGTGAATATCGTCAAAATCTTTGCCCATCGCAATGTATTTCTCGGTTTTCTGATAAATACTGTAAATATGCTTGGCCCGACCGGTGATTTCGGCCGTGATCCCGGCCTTCTCAAACTCCTGTTTTAATTTCCAGGTAACTTCGGCAATAAAACGCTCGCGGTCGGCCCGTTTGCCGGCAATGAGGTTGGCGATACGGCGGTATTGTTCCGGTTCCAGATAGCGAAAAGACAGGTCTTCCAATTGCCATTTCACTTCCCAGATGCCCAATCGGTGTGCCAGCGGAGCATAAATATCCAGCGTTTCACGGGAAATCCGGATTTGCTGCTCCGGGGTTAAAGCCTGAAGGGTGCGCATATTATGTAAACGGTCGGCGAGCTTGATGAAAACAACCCTCAGGTCTTCCGCCATCGCCACCAGCATTTTTCTCAGGTTCTCAGCCTGACTGGCGCCGCTTAAGGCGCTGCCGCGCCGCGTCGTGACACTGGTAGTCTGTAACGAAATTTTGCCCAATTTGGTCGTAGCATCGACGAGCTTGGCAATTTCCGGGCCGAAATTTTCCGTGATTTCAGTATTTTGAATGCCGCAGTTTTCCTCGACGTCATGCAGCAAAGCAGCCGCCAGGGAACTGGCATCAAGCTGGAGATTTACAAGTATCATCGCAACATGTAATGGATGTTCGATGTAAGGCTCGCCGGATTTACGCATCTGGCCTTCATGGGCTTTGGCGGCAAATTCATAGGCACGCTCAATTACTGCTATTTTTTCGAGCGGCAGGTATGTTTTTGCTTTCTCGATTAATTCATTAACCGGCACGTTCGGCTCCACATTTTCCTGTTGTTAAGCTAAGTATAACCCAAGCACAAAATCAATACAAAGCCAAAAGTCACACGATTGAAAACTAATAGCTCTTATTCCTGTCCATACCGGCGAAAAACCGTTATCTGGCAATAATGGGCGGTGCTGTACATTTTAACGGAGGGCAAAAGTATTTCATCCTTAAAGGCTTCAAAATTCCGTGTTGGAGCGCGAATAAGAAATTACATGAAGGATTTACTCATCTATTACCAGTAAATAGTTGTAGAGCCGCCTTATCTGTTCCAGAAATCGATTGAACTCAGGATAAAAAGCTTTGAATTGATTGTCGAGACTGGTCTTCATCAGGCGGGCTTCTGCAGGATGATACAATTCTTCCTCCCCACAAGGGTTTACCGGCAGCATTGTATCGCTGATACCATCCCAGTCTGCATTTACGGTAAAACCGGCTTTTTGCAGGGGCAAATCAAGAGTGGCGTCTACCAGCACCAGTCGGTCATCGATTTCCACTTTACAGGCAAGGTGACGGCTGACCGGCAGCGCCGCTGCCATCTCTTCCAGCCTCACAGAATACTCTCCCATGATTTTCGCAATTTCGTCCCAGCGGTGCGGGTAGACAACATATAAAACCGGTAAATTAAGCCTCCTGAACATTTCGCACAACAGAAAATGTTTGGGGGAACAGGAACCTTTGCCGGTTCTCAAAATATTTGTGTAACCCCGGTAATCCATTATCGATGGTACAATCGCATAAGGGATATCCCTGATATTGCGAAAGATATTGATTCTGGCCTGAATCGGGGTTAATCCCTTCGTCCACTCATTGAATTTCTCATCGACGATGTTCATTGACAGTTCCCGGTTTTCTAATCAGTCGGCTGCCACAGGACGGGCAGAAATCCATTCCATTAACCAGTTCACCACCGCACTTGCCGCAGAATTCGGGATAGACGGCTTTGTTTTCTGCCAGTCTGGCGCCGCAGTAATTACAGAAACTGGCATAATAAGGAATATGCATCCGGCAATTAGGGCAGGATATGAGTAAATCAGTGTTTTTGTCTTTATAGGGAGAGATTTTCTGCCCGCGTCTCAGCAGGATGACAAAGACGGTAATCAAACCGCCGAATAAAACAAGCGATGCAATAAGTAAAAGGATATTCATTATCGTCGGCTGCGTATTTTCTTGTTGAAAAGCCAGAAAATCAAAAAGACCGTGCCCGACCATCGCGCCGATTAACCCAAGCCAGAGGAACAGTGTGGCATTTTTCTTCTTTAACTTTTTTAGAGCCAGGGGATAACCCCACAGTGCGGAAAATGCCACATGTGCCACTGTCGAAATCGGGGCTCTCACCAGTATCACGCTCCAGCCAAATCCAAACATGTAAGTGATATTTTCCAGGGTGGAAAAACCCAGGGCTGCCGCCGAAGAATAAACCAGACCGTCCACCGGCTCATCAAAATACGGAGATTTAAAAATAGTGGCTCTTACCACCAGGAATTTGAAAAGCTCTTCCGTAAAACCTGCAACAATAAAAGCCATGTAGGCCGATTCCCCAAGCGATAAATGGTTAAGCGCGTTGGTTGAGAAAGATTGAAATTCACTCAGGTGATTGAGAAGATAGGGGACTTCCAATATCCCCTCAACAAACGCTACAGGGATTACCACGGCCATGCCCAACAGAAACGTGCGGATAATCAATCTTTTTGGTTCCGGCCTGTATTTATTGCCTTTGGAAACGAGCCAGAGCCAGAAAAGACCGGGCGCCAGACCGATAACCGGAATCAGCCAGAATTGCATCTTAACAAGTTAACCTTATCAGTTAGTTTTGATTACAACTGTATCAGCGATATAATCGTGGAGGCCACGTTTTTTAGGGGTAAAGGCAATCATCAGAAAAGTCAGCCCCATCGTAAATCCATTCAACTGATAAGCCAGACTTCGACCGAAAGCGCGCCAGTAACTCACCCGGGAACCGTCAGGTTTTACCACCTTTAGCCCCAATGCCGCTTTACCCACCGTTTTGCCCCATTTACCGACGGCAATAGTGCTGTAAGCTATTTGCACGCCATATACAACTAAAGTAAATATTAAATAAAATATCAAGAAGGTACTTTCTGATGTATTTTCAATTGAGCTGAGGGACGAAGTGTCTGAAAATTGTCCGAAATAATGTATCGTCAACGGAATGGTGATAATGCTGGCGAATACGCCTAACAATAAGCTATCGATTAAAGAAGCCAGCAGACGGACCCAAAATCCGGCATACCGCATCGCAAAAAAACTCCCCAACGTGTCGGGGAGTTTTAAACCGCATTTATAACAATATTGGGCAGAGGCTGCATTCGGTGTTTGACAACCGATGCAGATTTTCTTGTCCTGATTAACGTAATCCGGTAATTTCAATCCGCATTTAAAACAAAAAACGGACTCCGGTGGATTAACATTGCCACAATTGGGACAGACTTTATTCACTGCTGACCCGGTGCGCCCTGACGGTGCACCTGACGGCGCAGGAGACAGAATTATCTCCGGTGGTTGCTGTGCATTCCCAGGATTTTCACTTGCGGGTCTCTGTTCCATTATCTCACTCCTGTTATGAATAAAGCTAAGCGACTTTGTTGTACAATGTTACTTCCGTCTTACCGATAAACATTCCTTTAGTGCCCTGTCTGAAAGCTTGATAATGGTCGGTTTGGACGTGATATTTAAAAGCGTCATCATTTTCGTACTGTTCATACACCAGGAATTTATTCGGGTCATCCACCGCGCGGTGGACGATATAAGTTACTGCGCCGGGATCTTTCAGGACTTTGGGCGTCAGTTTTTTAAATTCCCGTTCGACATCATCACCTTTACCCGCTACCGCCTGCATGATTGCCGTTAGAATTATCATCTTGTTTCGTCTCCTGAAACAGTTACTCGCTCACCACTGAGTGATGTTATCAGGATATTATCATCATATTACGCTGAATGCAAACCAATGGTTGACCTAAAATGGCAGGTAGTATAGAATACGCTGACAGGGTATTAATAAAATTCCAATATTCAAATCCCAGATGATACACAATAATTAAATACTAAAATCCTAACCCGAATCATCAAATAAGGAATATGAAAAAATAAACCCAAACAATATTTAAGGATGACAATTTAATATTGGAAATTTGTATTTGTTTAGAATTTCGAAATTAGGATTTTAATATTATCCGTAGGAATGTTATGTCAACTAAAATCGGGGAAATAGTCGAGTCAAACAGCACGGAATTTACGGCGGAGTGCTATGAACTGCACGCATTACCTTCATTCGGCAGCCTGGTGAAAGTTAAAGCACCGACGGGGGAGATTTTTGGGATTGTCTGTCAATCAGGCACTGCCAGTATCGAACCGGGCAGACATCCTGTTGCCCGCGGTAAAGATGAAACCTCCGAAGAAGCCGTTTATCAGGCCAGCCCGCAGCTGATGAAACTTTTGCGCAGCGAATTTCAGGTATTAGTTGTCGGGCACAGTACTGATGGGAAAATATATCGATATCTGCCCTCAAAACCGGCTCACATCCATGCTTTTGTTCAGGTTTGCAGCCCGGCTGAAATCAGACAGTTCAGCCAATCATTCGATTTTCTCAGTATACTCGTGAATAACCGTTTGCAAATCCCAACGGAAGAACTGGTAGCTGCCGCCTTGCGTGAGATGAGCAAAGCGCAAACCGACCCGCAGGCCTTTCTGGTGGCCGGCGGGAAAGCATTGACCGTAATCCTTAACGGTGAATATCATCGGCTCAAGACAATTCTTGCGAGGTTAAAACAATAATGGAAATGCAACCTGATCAAAATCTGGGCATCGTTGTCACCGGTTCGGTAGAGAAAGGCACGGAAGTCCGTTTAGACAGTTCTGCTTCGGTTGAGGATATGGTGGTTGGCCGGTACGTAACCATTGAAGGTAAAAAACGTCGCTTTTTCGGTATGGTGACCGATATCAGCCTGGGCGTGACCGATGAGGAAATCACGATTTCCCCACCCGATACAACCGATGCTTTCACCGCGGAAATCCTGGAAGGAACCGCCACTTACGGCTCACTGCATGTCCTGCCGATGCTAACCATTGCCGGCGATGCTAACAGCGTCATCGAAGGGCCGCAACCGGTAAAAACCGTACCGAGTCATTTTTCCCGTGTGAAACTGGCCTCAGAAGCGGATATGGAACTGGTCTTCGGGAAAGAAGACAGTTCACGATTCTTCATTGGCAACCCGCTGGATATGGAAACCAAACTCTGCCTTAACCTCGAGGAACTGGTAAAACGGAGCAACGGTATTTTTGGTAAGAGCGGCACCGGGAAAACATTCCTGACACGGCTTTTACTGATCGGGATGCTGCAAAAAAGTAAGGCTACCAACCTGATTTTTGATATGCAGAATGAATACGGCTGGGCAGGAACCAGCGAAGGCGGCCAACGCACGGTGAAAGCACTGAAGCCGCTTTTCCCCTCGAAAGTGGCGGTATTTACACTGGATGAAGAGAACTCCCGGCACCGCGGCGTGAGTACGGACTTTGTAGTGAGGATCGGCTATGACGAGATTGAACCGGAAGATATTGCGCTGCTGCGTCAAACACTGAATCTCACCGACCCCGCCGTGGAAGCTGTTTATCAATTACATCGCCGTTGGGGAAAAGACTGGATGCAGAAGACGCTGGATATGCCGGATTCAGATGAAACAACCGAATTTTTGCAGGGAATGAATATTCACGAGAGCACCTTCCAGAATCTGCGCCGCGGGTTGGCCACTATCCGCAGGCTGCCGTTCATTGTTGCTCATGCGCCGATGAATGCAACCGCCAGTATTTTGGAATATCTGGAACGCGGCGTCAACGTAGTTCTGGAGTTTGGTAGATACCGCGATATGACCGCTTACATGCTGGTGGCGAATATGCTCGCCCGACGAATTTATGCTCGTTATCAGGAAAAAATGGAAGCCTCGATGGCCGGTAAGGTCGCCCCTCCGACACCGCTGGTGATCACGATTGAAGAAGCCCACAAATTTTTGAACCGTGAAATTGCCGGTTACACCATTTTCGGTACGATTGCCCGCGAGATGCGTAAATACAATGTTACCCTGCTCGTAATCGACCAGCGTCCCAGCGCCATTGACGAAGAAGTTATGTCGCAATTAGGCACAAAAATTACCTGTTTACTGGACAATGAGCGGGATATCGATGCGGTACTGGCCGGTGTTTCCGGCAAGAATGAACTGAAAACCGTACTGGCCAGATTAGCCCCAAAACAACAGGCTTTGATTTTCGGCCACGCCGTGCCGATGCCGGTACCCATCCGGACCAGAGAATGGGGCACGGCTAAATCCTATGAAGAGTTTACTCAGGGCAGCAGCTCTGAAAAAAAAGCGGAAAAAGACATCAAGGAATTGTTCGGATGAACAGTAAAAAGGTCGGCTTAGCATTGGGCGGCGGCGCTGCCCGCGGTTTGGCGCATATCGGGGTGCTGGAGGTCTTTGAGAAAGAGGGCATCCCCATCGATATGATTGCCGGTACCAGCATGGGCGCAATCATCGGCGGGGTTTATGCAAAAACCAGCACCGCGAAAGGGATGAGACCGGTGGCAATCGAATTCGGCTTTCGAAAAATAAGATATTTTTCCGATTTCACCATTCCGCGAACCGGCATCATCAAGGGAAGACGGATTGAAGATGAATTGAAAATGGTCATCGGCGCTAATACTGAGTTCAAAGACCTGCGCATCCCGTTTTCCTGCGTTGCGGTGGATATTGATAACGGCGATGAAGTTATTATCAAAGAAGGTAAAGTCTGGGAAGCTGTCAGAGCCAGTTCTTCGATACCGGTGATTTTTCAGATGGTAAAATGGCACGGTAGAAATCTGGTAGACGGCGGATTAATGAACCCGGTCCCGACAAAAACCGTGCGGGAGATGGGCGCCGACTTTGTAATCTCGGTCAATGTCCTCCCTTACAAAGCAGTCAGCGATAACCGGGAACCGAGCATTTTTTCGATCATGATGAAAGCTTTTTATATCCTCGATTCCAAATTTATTGAAACCTCGATAAGCACGGCGGACGCGGTGATTGAACCGGATGTCGTGCACATTGCTTTCACTGATTTCCAGCGTGCAGAAGAATGTATTGAAGCAGGCGTTACCGCGGCAAAAAAAATAGTCCCTGAAATCAAGAAAAAACTGGGGTTATCCTGATTCGGGGAAGATTTTTATGCAGAACGAATCGATTGCGGCACGAACGAAAAGACTACTGGCCAGCTATGACCTGCATGCGAAAAAGGGGCTGGGACAGAATTTTCTGATTGACGGCAGCATTCTCAAAAAGATTGCCGCCGCCGCCTGTTTAACACCATCGGATACGGTAATTGAAGTGGGACCCGGTCTGGGAGTATTGACGGAAACACTGGTCGAGCAGGCCGGAAAAGTTATCGCTATCGAACTGGACAACAACCTGGCAAAAATCCTGAAAACCAATTTTTCGGGTTCGGATAAAGTCACGGTAATTAACGGGGACATACTGAAAATCAACCCCGCCGCGATTCTGGAAAAACACACGGAATATAAGGTTGTCGCTAATTTACCCTATTACATCACCTCGGCGGTGATACGCCATTTTCTGGAAGCGCCGGTTAAACCGAAGACAATGGTATTAATGGTGCAAAAGGAAGTAGCAAAACAGATTACCGCTCAACCGGGGCAAATGAGCCTGCTCAGCGTCAGCGTCCAATTGTACGGTAAGCCGACACTGGTTAGTAAGGTGGCAGCAGGATGTTTCTATCCGGCACCAAATGTGGACTCAGCGATTCTAAAGATTGACGTTTATCCCCGGCCGAAGCTGCCGGCCGGAGAAATTACCGGCTTCTTTGACATTGTCCGGGCAGGATTCAGCGCTAACCGCAAACAGTTGCCTAATTCACTGGCTAACGGATTGAAAGTACCGAAAACCGACATTATGCCATTATTAGAGCAGGCTGGAATCAACCCGAAAAGACGCGCCGAAACACTGACTATCGATGAGTGGGAGATACTTTACAGGGCATTTAAAAACAAAAAATAGGATTAAAATTTCACACGGTTAGTTTCTTTTGCGGCCAGGAGAGAGCAACAAGGTGAGGGGTAGGTCGCCTGTGAACCACAAGATTTTTCATCCTTCAGCGGAAGGACTCAGAACGACAACTAGCGCAGGAAATCAAATAAATGTTAACAGTTGAAGCACCGGCTAAAATCAATCTGACACTGGAAGTACTCGGTATACGCACCGACGGCTACCATGAAATCCGTAGCGTGATTCAGACGCTTAGTTTCTGCGACACTCTGCAAATTACGCCCGGAAAAGAGATAAATTTTAAAGGCAATATGACTGAATGGTCGAGTGAGCAGAGTCTGGTGATAAAAGCCGTGAAATTGCTAAAAGAAGCAACCGGCTGCACCAAAGGCGCCAAAATAAAAATCAAGAAACGCATCCCTTTAATCTCAGGTCTGGGTGGGGACAGCAGCGATGCGGCGTCTCTTCTGCGCGGGTTGAACGAATTTTGGGAGCTAAATATACCGCCGAACAAATTGCGGGATATGGCGCAAAATCTCGGCTCCGACGTATCGTTCTTTTTAACCGGTGGGACAGCTTTGATGGCAGGCCGGGGCGAGACAATAACTGCTTTACCTCCGGTGCCGCATCAGTGGGTAATTCTGATTGTCCCGGATGTGTCCGGAATACCGGGAAAAACGAAACGACTTTACAACATGCTGCAGCCGTCTCATTTCACCGACGGGAAAATTACCGACAAACTGGTAACTGATTTAAAATCGGGCGCAGTACTCAGTACTTCCTTACTTTTCAATACTTTTGAAAATGTTGTTTTCACCCGCGGCGAGGAACTGACTGATTACCGGGACCATTTACTCAAACTGGGCGCCCCCAACGTCCACCTGGCGGGTTCAGGCCCGACTCTGTTTATTTTACTGGATAAAAAACCTCAGGCTGAAGAATTGCTGCAGCGGCTGCAAGACCGGAAGATGGAGGCCTATTTGACGGAGACACGTAATTGTTTGTGAATAAATGCCGGCTTAATTTGTGCGGCTGCAGATAGAAAAGTATTGGGATTTGATATTTTGAAATTGTTTGGAATTTTGTAGTTTCCCGGCCTACTGGTAGAAAATAAATAATACCTTTATAATAGGGACAAATATTTAAAAGACGGAGGGCTGAGATGACGCAAACAGATGACAACTTACGGGAGGCTTTTGCCGGGGAAAGCCAGGCTAACCGCCGCTACACGTTTTTTGCGGAAAAGGCGGAAAAAGAAGGACTGAAACAGGTGGCGCGCCTTTTTAGAGCAGCCGCCGAAGCGGAAACCATCCATGCCCGAAATCACTTCAATGCTATGGACGGCGTCGGCTCCAATATTGATAATCTCAGCGCCGGCGTCATCGGGGAACATCTGGAATTTACGCGAATGTATCCGGGTTTTATCGAGAAAGCAAG
>JBKQML010000128.1:0-8344 GCA_052326545.1 Dehalococcoidales bacterium | reverse complement strand
GGATATTGATAGGGAAACTGCCAAAAGGGAAATACTGAAAATTGCCCGTAGCGAGGACTCGTTTGTTTTACACGACTGCGTAACCTGTTACGCCTGCGAAGAATATTGTCCTTTTAGCAACCATCCTTTCTACCTGATTGTCGAGAAACAGGAAGAACTGAATGAACCGCCTTTACCTCAACCTCTCATTAAACGAGGGATTAACCAAGGGGTACCTTTCCGGGGAGAACCCGAAATCGTAGCAATCAATGGACGAGCGATTGATATGGGCGTCATGTCTGACTATAAATACCTGATACAAGGGAAACTCTTTGATGGTCTCCCTATGATTTCCACAGATTCCCGCAAAATGTTCCATTACTTCTGCCAACTTATGTATCTCCACTATGGCCGAAGTTCTGTGATAAAAGAGAGATTGCCCAAAGTTGTTGAAACTATTGCCAAGCATAAGGTTATCGAAATTATCTGCCTACATGATGAATGCTATGGAGCCTATGCCTCATACTGTCCGGCAGTTGGCATCGATGTTCCGTTCAAGCCGGTGCACCTGTTTGAATATCTCTACGAAAGATTGAATACACTCAAGTCTGAAATTAAGCCGCTAAACCTCAAGGTTGCATATCAACGTCCCTGTTCGTCGCGATTAGCTCCGGACATGCATCATTTTGTCTATGACATTTTCAACCTGATAGGAGTAGAAAGTGTGCAAAGGGAATATGTTGATGAGAAAGCCCTCTGTTGTGCCGGACAAATTCAGGGACAGAGAAGGGAAGGGAGTCGCAAGCGGGCCGCTGATGTGCAAAGAAGGAATATTGAAGATATGAAGAAAGCTGGGGCGGAAGTTTGCGTCTTCAATTGTCCCGCCTGCTATACCACAATGGGAGAGTTGGTAGCGAGAGATGGGATAAAACCGATATTTATGAGTGACCTTTGCCGCCTTGCCATCGGCGAGAAACCGGCAGGATGGAGGTAAGTTATGGATTCTGTATACGAATCACTAGTTAAAATTGTCGGCCAAGGACACGTCTCCAATCAACCCGAAGAGCTTTATATCTATTCCTACGACCTGGGAACAACAGAACCACATCGTCCCGATTATGTGGTTTCCCCGCGGACAACCGAGCAAATACAGGCAATTTTAAAGCTGGCGAACGAAGAAAAGCTGCCGGTGGTCCCGCTTGGCGGGGGACTGTCGTTGGCCGGTCTGGCTGTCCCTTTCAAGGGAGGAATTGTCCTTGATCTGAAAAGGATGGACAGTATCCTCGAGGTCAGCGAGACGGCACGATATGCATTGGTGGAATGCGGCGTTTCCCAAGGTAAACTCACATCTTATTTGGACAGACACCACCCGACATTAACCCACTCAGAACCCGGTGCGCCAGCGATGGCGACCATCGCCGGTAATGTAGCTATCCATGGACAGGGTGACCTTGCTTCACCCTATGGTTTTAACAGCGACATGGTAAATGGTCTGGAGGTTGTATTACCAACCGGCGAGGTTTGTAAATTTGGCTCCTGTTCAATAGGCGCTAGCTGGTTCACACAACATCCTTTACCGGACGTGGGGTTGTTTCTAGGGTGGTTAGGCACAACAGGTATCATTACCAAAGTTTCACTCAGACTCTACCCCTGCAAAAAGATAAGAGGATTGGGACAATTCGTCGTTGAAGATGAAGGGCTGGTTCCGGAGATTATGCGCAAACTTACTCATACCCAGATGGTCGAAGACACAGGGGCTACCAGTCAGGCAATACCACCATTTACCAGCGGGCTGCACACATTCAATATCAATATCGCGGCAGATTCGGAGAAAGAACTGGAATTCAAACAGGAGATCATTTTTGATGATACCTTGAGTGAGTATATCCGAGCCGGCACCGGGGGTTATTTGGGCTTTATCCGGGGACTGCAAAGACCCATATTTGACAAAAGCGCCGATTATAAAAAAGGCGGCGGTTTTGAATACATCGGCGGTATTATGCCGGTAGACAAATATCCGGAATGCTACCGCCGGGGCCGTGAGATTTCCGAAAAACATGATATTCCTTATACTGTGGTGGGGCGTTGTATTGGAGCAGCGCACGCGATGATGTTCTCATGGTCATACGCTTTTAATCGAGCGGACCCGGCAACTATCAGGCAGTCAAGGGAAGCATTACACGAAACGTATGCCCTTGCCCTGGAATTAGGCGGAACAATATGGAAGCCCGGGCTTTATGCACAGAAGCTGATGCTAGACAGAATGGACCCCAATACCGTTAATGTGATGAAAAAGGTCAAGCAAATGCTCGACCCGAACGGAATTATGAATCCTGGTAACTGGGAGGTAAGCTGATGACTCTCACTGATTTCAAATATGGCGATACTATTCACAGATGTTTCAGGTGCGGTTATTGTAAGTTTCCAATCAACTGGGCAGATGTCAATAATTGTCCACCTTATGCCAGATTCCGGCTGGAAACGTTTTCCTGTGGGGGCAGATTGTGGTCGACAAGAGCCTGGCTTAGCGGCGATATTGAATGGACAGAACATCTGGCTCAGATACTCTACTCCTGCACCGATTGTAAGAACTGTGAAGTAAAATGTCCTTTCCGCTTTAACGTGGACATAGTCAATATGATTACTGCCGCCAAAAGCGAAATGGTTGAAAGAGGTAAGGTACCCGCGGCTGTCAAGGAATTTTTGGGGAATGTTCAACGGCAAGGAAACCCGTATGGCAAAGCCAGAACCAAAAGGGGTGAGTGGATGGAAGGGACAACGATAGAGCAATATCAAGGACAGGATTACCTGTATTACGTTGGCTGCGAGGGCTCTTATGATACCAGAGCGCAACAGACGGCCAGGGCTTTAGCAAATGTCCTGCAAAAAGCAGGCGTTTCCTTTGGAGTGCTGGGTAATGAGGAAAATTGCGATGGGAATGAGGTAGGCAAACTCGGAGAGGAAGCACTTTTTGAAATGCTGGCGGAGGATAATATAGCTCAATTTAAAAGTCTTGGTGTGAAGAAAATAGTTGCTCTTTCTCCACATGCATACAACGCTATTAAAAATGACTATCCAAAGCATGGTGGTAACTTTGAAATATTACATTACACACAACTTCTTCAGAATCTTATTAGTGAAGGCAAGTTAAACATCTCCGGAAAGTTAAATGCCAAAGTCACCTACCATGACCCCTGTTTCCTCGGCCGCTGGAACAATGAGTATGAGGCGCCCAGAGCAATCCTCGTTTCACTTCCGGGTATTCATCTGGTAGAAATGGAGAAGGCTAAAATCAACGCCCTCTGCTGTGGCGGTGGCGGCGGTAATTTTTACATTGATTCCCTGGGTGGCAGTGAGGATAGCCCGGCGAGACGTCGAGTCAGGGAAGCCAACGAAACCGGAGCTAATATCCTGGCAGTAGCCTGTCCCAATTGCCTGACCATGCTCGAAGATGCTGTTAAAGCCGAGGGACTTGAAAATAATCTTACCGTAAAGGATATCTCCGAGATTATAGAAGCGGTGTTATGAATATCATCACATTTATCAAATGCGTACCTGATACCTCAGAGACAGACGCTATTAAAATAGACGCCTCCAACAAGAATATAGAGAAAACAGGGCTGACCTACAAGATAAATGATTGGGATGAGTATGTACTGGAAACAGCGGCACGGCTTAAAGAAAAGCTAGGCGGAACATTTACCTCAGTCACGGTAGGGCCAAAAGAATGGGACGGTGTTTTAAGAAGAGCCCTGGCGATGGGAACTGACAAGGCCATCAGGATCGATGAGGATGTATCTTTAGCAGATCCATACGCTGTTGCCATGATTCTGAAGACATTTATCAAAACCATGCCCTTTGACCTTATTCTTTTTGGTGCACAATCAGAAGATTTTGGCAGTGGACAGCTGGGGGTTATGGTTGCCGAGATGCTGGGCATCCCTCATGCAACACTCGTTGTCGGTCTACAGGTTGAAAATAATATCGTGCACATAAAAAGAGAGGTCGAAGCAGGAGCACATGAGTCTTATTCTGTTGAGTTGCCCGCTTTGCTTACCATACAGACGGGGATAAACCAGCCCAGATACGTTTCCGTGGGTGGTATCAGACGAGCGATGAAGATGGAAATCCAGGTAACGTCACTTAGTGATATGAACTTGTCTCTGGGAGGAATAGCCCCGGGAGTTAAACTGGAGAAATTGGAGCTACCTGTTAAAGCTAAAAATGCAGAACTGATATCCGGTTTACCAGTAGAATCGGCAGCAAAATTAGCGAAAATCCTGAAAAGTTCAGGAGTAATATAGATGGCTGAGATACTCATAGTAATTGAATACAGGAAGCAGACTCTGGCTGAGATATCTCTACAAATGCTCAGCAAGGGGCGGCAATTAGCTGATCAAACAGGCAATGAACTGCTGGCAATAGTTATCGGCAGGGATGTGAGCGGCTATGCAGGAAATCTTGCCAGATGGGCTGATAGAGTCCTGGTGGTGCGAAATGAGAAAGCAGGTGAATCTCTGGCTGAACCCTGTCAGAAGATATTAACCTCTATTATCAAACAGAGAAAACCGAAGCTGGTAATAATAGGACACAGCTCCTTTGGTATGGATCTGGCGCCATCATTAGCTGTTGAGATTGGCGCGCCTCTTGTAACCGACTGCACTGATGTAAAAATAGAGAATGGTGCTATTCTGGTCACTCGTTCATTCTATAATGGCAAGGTTAATGCACTGTTGTCATTCACCCAGGTTGATACTTCGATAGTAACCGGACGATTCGGCGCATTTACCATTGAAGAAAGCAATAAACAGGGAAAGGTTGATGAAATCGTTTTTTCGTTGGATGAAGAGTTTAACTACAAGCAATTTAAAGGGTATTTAGAGCAAGCAACTGGCGGCATTGATATTACTAAAGCTGATGTTTTAGTCTCCGTTGGTAAAGGAATAAAGGAAAAGGAAAACATAAAAATCATCGAGAAACTAGCTGAAGTGCTTGGGGGAGTAGTCTCCTGCTCCAGGCCGGTAGTTGATTACGGCTGGCTGCCTGCGGAGCGGCAGGTAGGCTTGTCTGGCAAAACTGTCAAGCCAAAGTTGTATATGGCGATTGGGATCAGTGGAGCTTTTCAGCATATGGTCGGGATGAAGGATTCTAAGATTATTGTCGCTATAAACAAAGATATCGGTGCACCAATTTTCAGCATTGCGGACTATGGCATTGTAGACGATGCGCTAAAGGTTCTGCCTGAACTAACTAAGAAGATAGTTGAACTGAAAGTGTGAGAATTCATGCTGGCTAATCATTGAGAAAATAATTTTGGAGTAAAGGTAATGGATTTTGCGTTTACCATTGAGCAGGAAGTCTTCAGACAGGAAGTGCGTAATTTTCTGGAGGATGAGATAAAAAAAGGGACCTTCCGGCCGATGTGTGATGGTTGGATACAGGGATTTTCATGGGATTTTACTAAAAAGGTGGCGGCAAAAGGATGGTTGGGCATTACCTGGCCGAAAGAGTACGGCGGATTGGAGAGAAGCCATGTTGACCGTCTGATTCTGACAGAGGAAATGCTGCGTTACGGCGCGCCGGCTGCCTGCCATTGGTTTGCCGAACGGCAAATCGGACGCGCCATTTATGTCTACGGCACGGCAGAACAAAAACAAGAAATGTTGCCGAAGATCCTTCGGGGTGAGGCGTGTGTCGGCCTGGGAATGAGCGAGCCTGAAGCCGGTTCCGACCTGGCTTCGCTGAAGACTAGAGCGGTGGAAGAGGGCGATTTTTACGTTATCAACGGACAGAAAATGTGGACCAGTTGCGCCCGGTACATGACGCATATCTATCTCGTGGCACGTACCGATCCAACAGTGCCAAAACAGAAAGGCATCAGTGAGTTTGTTATCGATTGCACATTACCCGGTATCACCATTCATCCGACGATTGACATTACCGGCAGTGAAGCCTGGGGTGAGGTTTTCTTCGATAACGTGCGCGTCCATAAGAAATACCTGATCGGAGAGAAAAACCGCGGTTTTTACCAGATATTGAATCAGCTTGATTATGAACGGTCCGGAATGGAGCGGCTAATGGGGAACTATCCGCTTTTTGAGGCGATTATCAAATTCACTAAGGAAACAAAGCGGAACGACAAACCGATTTGCCAAGACCCGATAATCCGGAACCGGCTGGCACAATTAGAAGTTGAGTTTGAAGTGGGACGGATGCTCCTTTACCGTGTGGTGCAGGTGATGGAGAAAGGCAAGGCGCCGAATGTCGAAGCGGCAATCGCCAAGCCTTTCTGTACAACATGGGAACAACATCTCGCCGGCATTGCCACCGATATCCTCGGGCTTTATGGACAATTGTGGAAAGAATCGAAATATGCGCCGATGATGGGTATGGCGCCACATTCTTTCCTAAGTTCAAAAGGATATAGCCTGCAGGCGGGAACCAACGAAGTTTTAAAGGGTGTCGTGGCGACACGCGGTTTAGGTCTACCTTCGGTAACTTAGAGCGGCCTCAATAAGATGTACTACGGAAGATTCGTATCAAATGCTTAGTGAGCCGAAGAAAGTTTTGAGCGAATAAAAAGAAAATCTAGAAATAAATTGCTTGAATTACAGATGAAAAACCGGGGGTAACGTAAATGGATTTTACGCTTTCTGAAGAACAGGAAATGCTGAAGAAATCAGCACGCGATTTTCTGGCCGATAAATGCCCCAAGTCCTACCTTCGGCAAATGGAGATTGATAAACAAGGATATTCCACGACGTTCTGGAAAGAAATGGCGGAATTAGGCTGGCAGGGTCTGGTTCTACCGGAATTATATGGCGGCTTCGGGATGGAGTTCATCGACCTGGCGGTATTACTGGAAGAAATGGGACGGGTCTGTTTGCCGGGTCCATTTTTCTCCACGATTGTTCTGGGGGCGATGACGATTCTTGAGAATGGGAGCGATAAGCAGAAAGCGGCCTATTTACCCGATATTGCCTCTGGTAAAATTATCATGACGATGGCGCTCAACGAGGCTGACGGCTTATATAAAGCGGGGTCAATTGGTGCTACAGCCTTTGCAGAGAGAGACGACTATGTAATCAACGGCATCAAATTGTTCGTCCCTGATGCTCATGTCGCTGATTATATCCTGTGTGTCGCCCGGACCGGCAGCGAAAAGGATGATAAAAAAGATATCACCATTTTTATTGTACCGGCGAGAGACAACAGAATCAGGTGCACTTTATTGCAGACCATTACCGGTGATAAATTGTGTGAAGTAACCTTCAATAACGTCAGAGTCTCCCGGGATAATGTGCTTGGGAGTGTGGGTGGGGGTTGGCCGATTGTCGAAAAGGTAATCGAGCGGGCGGCGGTGGCTGTTTGTTGTGATACGATAGGTGTTCTCCAAAAAGTCATGGAAATGACATTGGAATACACTAAAGAAAGGAAACAATTCGATAAACCGATCGGGGCTTTCCAGGTGATTCAGCATTATATGGCTGACATGGTGACTTACATGGACGGCGCTCGCTTTGTGACTTACCAAGCTGCCTGGCGAATGAGTGAAGGTTTACCATCCTTACGTGAAATGGCAATTGCTAAAGTTTGGTTGGCAGAGGCTTATGAGTGTAATATCACTAAGGCGCACCAGATTTTCGGTGCGATTGGGGTTACTATCGACCACGATTTACATTTCTATACCACACGCGGGAAGGCAGCACAATCAATTTACGGAAATGCCGACTTCTGGCGTGAGCCAATCGCGAAATCAATGGGATTATAAAAACACGGTGTCAATAAAAGACGCATAACTAAAGAAAATAAATTCAGGATGATAGAAAGCATAGTTGATAAACTCTTTTATGCTATAGGATATTGAGTAATCCCATGGTGGATCGATTATAAAGGAGGATAGTTTGAACACTGTTAACTCTGTACTCGGACCACTCGCAACCGATAAAATGGGTGTTACACTTATGCACGAGCATTTGTTGGGTTCAACCGGAGGTATCCCGCAAATCTATCCTGAGTTACTAGGCGAAGACTATAAAGAACGTATTATCAAAGAACTTATTGCCGCTAAACAAGGCGGTATAGATACAATTGTAGACGCAGATACAATGGATTTAGGTAGAAGTGTCAAAGTATTGGCTGAAGTATCACAACGAAGCGGGGTTAATATTATTGCGTGTACCGGTTGGTATTTAGAAATGCCGCGTTTTCTCGGCACATATACGGCTGACCGGTTCGCTAGAATCTTTACCCGTGAAATCCGGGAGGGGATAGAAGGTTCAACTATCAAGGCTGGTATTCTCAAATCCGCCGCTGATTTTGAGGGAGTAACACCTATAGGGGAAATATTACTACGCGGCGTGGC
>JBKQML010000127.1:0-11355 GCA_052326545.1 Dehalococcoidales bacterium | reverse complement strand
CTGTTGGGGTGGAAAGGGAGAGGATACTGAAGTACGTGGAGTACCAACAGAGGCAGGATTCAGGACAAGCGAAGCTTGAGTTATGAAGAACCACGAGCTTGCTCGTGGGTATCTATAAAAACCCTGTTTACTTGTATCGGGTTCGGTCGTAGATGAAAAATATACCGCTCTAACATCCTTTTCGCTTGATGCCCGAAGGGTAGAATTCTCTCTTTTCGGCCTTTCCCAATAATTTTCAGGCGTCTGGTATCCAGAAACAGATTATCCGTTTCCAGACCGACTAGCTCAGCACAGCGAAGCCCTGTATCCAAAAACAACCAAGTTATTGCTGCATTTCGACAACCAATTTCTAAATTAGTGTTGAAATACGATATCAGCCTTGAGATTTCGTCTTCGCTCAAAGGTTCGATGCTGATATTATTGGCTTTGGGAAGCTTGAGACCAGCTAAAATCTTACTATCGGTGTACCCTTCTTCGAACAACCACCTGGGAAACCCTGACAGTATCATGCCATGGTTGCGAATTGTAGTGGTTGAAAGTGTTTCTGTACGTTCATGGATGACCGGATGACCGCCCCACTTTCTTGACTCCCGAAGAAAAAGCAGGTGCTGCCGGACACGGTCTAGAGTGAAATCTCCTAGAGTTCCTCCCACCTCGCGTACGTATCTTTGAAGCTTCTCGTTATAACCACGTATCGTTTTCGGGCTAAAACCTGCCGAACGGCAGGTAGACAGATATCGGTCGATCAGGGTAGATATGGTAATTGAAGTTTTGTCCACGGACTCCCACCTTAACTGTTTCGAAGACATTATCTAACGAACTCCTTTTCCCGGTCAAAAGACCTTTAATCATCATTTATCCGCAATTGACCAGGAAATGAACTAATAATGCCTTCTGGTTAGCGTGTCATTTTTTGGACAAAATCCTCCGTTTTACCAAATTTAGCTTCGTGGTACCCCAGGGGGGATTCGAACCCCCGACAAACGGTTTAGGAAACCGCTACTCTATCCAGCTGAGCTACTGGGGCACAAACACGGGCGGCGGGGCATGCGGCCCTACGTGAATTATGTTACACTTTCACGGGCATTCGTTTCAAGTTTGCCGCGGCCATCATTCTGAAAAAGTCTCCAATTTTCATACAGGCTGCGTTAGACTGTTGCGGGCGCACTCCAATCAAGGTAAAATTAGCGTAATTAAAACAGCTTGCTTTTTAACCGGAGGGATTCTTTGGAACAGCTTGATTTCTATAAAAGTGTACTGGATGAGATTAGCGACGGCGTCTATTTCGTGAACCGCGACCGGGTGATTACCTACTGGAACAAATCGGCGGAAGAATTATCCGGTTACACCGGCCGGGAAGTCATCGGGCGCCACTGTTCGGATAATCTGCTGGTGCACATCAACGATGCGGGCTGTCAGCTCTGTCTCGCAGGCTGTCCCCTGACGGCAACCATGGATGACGCTGTCCCCCACGAGGCGCATGTCTTCATGAAACACAAAAACGGCCACCGCGTGCCGGTCTACGTCAGAGTGAAACCCCTGCGTGATGAAAATAACAACATTATCGGCGGCGTCGAAACTTTCAGCGACGATACTCTCGAAAACGCCCTCGAGGACCGGGTCAGCGACCTGGAACGTAAGTCGCTGCTCGATGGCCTGACCGTCATCGGCAACCGGCGGTTCGCGGACATTACCCTCAGCACCAGATTTAACGAATTGAAACGTTACGGTTGGCCGTTCGGCGTAATTTTTATCGATATCGATGATTTTAAAAGGTCAACGATACATACGGCCATAACACCGGTGACGAGGTCCTCAAGATGCTCTCCCGGACAACAGCGGGCATCATCCGTGAACCGGAAACATCCATCTTCCGCTGGGGCGGCGAAGAATTTCTGGTGATTGCCACCAACTGCGATGCCGCGAAACTATTTTCCCTGGCGGAGAGAATCCGTTTACTGGTGGCTAATTCCGGCTTACCCCAAAACACGGGAATGCTGAGCGTGACTATCTCTTCAGGCGTCACTGTAGCCTTACCCAAGGATGATGCGGAAAAAATCATAGCCCGTGTCGACGGTCTGCTTTATCAGGCCAAGAAAGCTGGTAAAAATTGCGTGAAGATAGATTCCAAATAACCGGTAACTTTCTACACCCGGCGCGTTTTCTTGCTCTGGCTCTTCGCCGAACCGGAAGTCGGCAAATGCTCGGCAATCAAAGCAGCTTCCACCATCTGCCAGAAATTCTCACGGTCGCCGCCGGTGATGACCGCTTTTTCGTGGGCTTCCCCGAGGGCCACCGGATAGCCCTGCCCGCGGCGGCACTGGTCCAGCACCAGGGTGTGCACTAGGTTCAGTCTTTTTTCATCCTGCGCCACCCACTGCGGGATTTCAATCCGGGCGATTTCCTCGTCCAACCGCAGATAAAAGAAATGCACCAGGTTCCGGCCGTACCGCTGCTGAATGGTGGACGGGCTGATGAACAGCGCCGACCTCTCCCCGGGGGACAGTATTTCATTGAAAAGTTCGCGGTCGCGCACACCGGCCGCGAAATCGCATTCCCGGGTTTTGCATTCGGGACATTTATCGCTGTCGACGGTCTCCCGCGGGCACAGCGCCACACGTAACGCATTGATCACATCGTTGCTGCGCGGATAGCTGATGTAGCTGGCGATGGGAATTTCGCGGTCATCATTCAGTTTGCGGATTTGTTCCAGGTAGTTCAGAAAGCCTTTTTCCAGCATGATGTCGCTGACGAAATCAGGGTAAGCCGTCAGGTTCCACATTATCAAAGAGCCGTCGATTAACCCCACGCCGGTACTCTGCGGCGGTAAATGCGAGCACAATTCCGCCAGCCGTTTGCATTCTTCGACCCCTCTTTTAATGCCCAGTAACGCGCCTTCGACGGGTTGTTCCCGACTCTGCATTTCCGGCGAAGTGATGAACAGTTCTTCGTCCGAGGCATAAAGGTGGGGGATACTGTCCAGCTCGGCTTCCGGCTTCACGCCGTAATGCAGCACCACTCCGCCGATATTGATTAAATAGCAGTGCGTCGGCTGGTGCCGGTCCACATCGATGTGCGAGCCGTCGGTGGCGACGACGGTGAATTCTTTGGGCACTGGCTGCGGCGGATAATGGCGGTCAACCGGCTCCACCAGACGCGCCACCAGCCAGGTAACTTTACTGGCCTCGATTTTTTTGGCTAATTGCTCGAGATTATTGGATTGGCTGTGCAGAATCGCAACAGCATGCTGCAGTTGCTGCTGTTTTTCGCCGCGGTGTGCCTTCAGACTATCCACCATGCCGGTGATTTGATTCACGATTTTACTTAAATCCAGCGCCATTTCGCCCTCAGGAAAGACATTATATTTGCTTTATCCTAGTATAACACCCTAAAGACGGGAAGATTCAAGATTCAAGAAACAATAATCAATAATCAATATATTAACCATCGTCATTGCGAGCGAAGCGCGGCAATCTCAGAGTGGAGGGGTGGCCTCCCCACACTGGGGTTGCTTCGGATAAACCTCGCAATGACCTTGTTTTTCTTTGGGCTTTTCAAGTCCTCAGAATGAATTAATCTTTTAGGGTTTCGGGCTAGATCACTTTTCCCTTGCAGGCGAAGTCACGTGTATCTCCCATCTGAGAGAGGCTTAAGGTGTGGGGAAAAGGGGTAACCTTAGGGCAAGCGAGGGCGTTTGCCCTCGCGCAGCCTAAAAAAAGAATTTCTCTTCCTGTCAACTGTTAATTGCGCTGGTAATTTTTAACAGGTCGGGACTAAGTACAAACTCCAGAAGAAGAAGGGCGATAGCCCTCCTTCTCGTGTATCTTCCCCGCCCTTTTAGGGCGGGGATAAAGGGGTGGGTCGTTGTGTAAATATTACGCTATAGTTGTAAAAAAATATGAGATTAGGGTCTGTTTTTTATTGTTCCAGGCAATTATTTCCTGATTAAAGCCTCAGAATGCCAATCTGTCGTCTATGCTACAATGCTATTCAGAGGTATTTCTGTGCTTGCGATTATTCTAAGCGTCATTGTCATTTCTTTGTCCGGCGTGATGATGCCCGGTCCGATGTTCGCGGTCGCGGTGGCCAAGAGCTACCGCAGCCCATGGGCAGGGACGAAAATGTCCGTCGGGCACGCGGTGATCGAAGTCCCGATTATTTTGCTCATCTATTTTGGCTTTGCCCGCTTTTTTCAAAACAACGCGGTGCAAATCGCGCTCAGTCTCATCGGCGGCGCGGTCATCATCTGGCTGGGTATCAACATGTTCCGTGCTCGTAAAGAAGCCGTGGAGAAAGGCGAGGACTTAAAATACGGCGCGGTGACGGCCGGTATCGTAATGAGCGCCATCAACCCGTTATTCCTGCTCTGGTGGGCGACTGTCGGCGCGATGCTGGTGATGAAATTTAACGCCTACGGTACCATCGGCTTGCCGGTGCTGATTATTACCCACTGGACCTGCGACCTGGTCTGGTTGACATTCGTTTCAGTCTTGATTTACCGCACCAAAGGGTTGTGGGGCGTGAGATTACAGGAATGGATTTTTGCGGTTTGCAGCCTGCTGCTGGTCGGGTTCGGCGTGTGGTATCTGATTTCCGGCATTCAGAAATTCTAGCCGGTTCTAGTTCATTTGCAGTAATAAAAATTTAATACTTAGGGTTGGAGTGGATTGATGAAGGTAGTTGTCCATCAATATCAGCCGGAAGATAAAATCCAACTTACCGGTTTAATGGAAACATTGCAGGATTTCCTTATTGATATTGATCCCCTACATCGATTACGCCGGTTGCCCTCTTATGGCAAAGTTTACACTAAATCGCTCCTCAACAAAGTGCGAAAAGCCGGCGGTATAATCTATCTGGCAACAGAAGGACAAGATATCGTGGGATGTATTGCCGGGGCGATAGAAATCCAACGTGAAGAAGAGGTCGTGGCAGAGTATCCCTCTGTGACAGGACGTATTCTGGAATTGGTTGTAAAGGAAAAATACAGGGGTCAAAATATCGGCCTGAAACTGATGGAAAAAATGGAGAATTACTTCCGCATTAACGGTTGTGATATTGTTCGGGTGGAATGCTTCGTGCCAAATGCGGGTGCCCATGCTTTCTATACGAAATCACGCTACCAAGACCGCATGATTGATATGATAAAACGCCTCTAATTTCGGCAATATTAATGCGCTGACAGATATTTCCTGACGTACTCCAGTGCTGCCTCTCTATCGGTTAATTCCCCAGCCGCCTGCGCTTCTTTGATTTCTTCCAGCAACTCCCCGATTCTGGCGCCCGGTTTCAGGCCGAAAATATTGATTAAATCATTACCGTCTACCAGCCGTAATGGTGCAGTTTTTTTCTGCTGCGAATGTTCTTTTAGAATATAATCGACGAGTTTCGTGTGGTATTCCCACTGGTCCGGCAATAATCCGGGGCCTCTCGCCGCCAGATGGTCCGCCAGGCTCAGGAACAGCGTGTCGATACCGGCGTCGCCGGCATCCCGGAAATAACGGTAAATCGCGCGGCCGGTCGGCATGGCGTCCTGGCTCATTTGCGTCGGCCGCAGGTGATATTTCACCATTAATGTCACCAACCGGACTTCTCTGGTGCTGAATCTAAGCTTTTCCAGAATGTTTTCGACCACCGCCGCCCCGCTTTCCGGATGTCCCAGAAAATGCATCCGGCCGTTTTCATCGAAAGCCCTGGTTTGCGGTTTGGCAACATCATGCAGCAGCGCGGCTAATTTCACCAGCGACCTTCTGGTGCTGCCGCTGCTCACCGACTGGTCGAAATATTCCGCTGTCGCTTCCGTCCAGGGTACCAGCGCCAGGATGGTCTTATCCTGATATTCCCAGACTCCCTGGTGCAGAATAAAATCCACTGTGCTGACTGTCTTGATGGAGTGCTCGAAAACGTCCCAATGGTGCTCTTTCGGCTGCTCCACCCCCTTTAGCGGCGACAGTTCCGGAATCAAAGCGGTCAGTAATCCAGATTTTTCCATGTCGGCAAAAACCTGCCCGCCGTGTGACGTGTTCAGCAGGCGTAAAAGCTCTTCTCGGACCCTTTCGCCGGGAACCGCGGCGATCAACGGTGCCGCCTGTTCAATTTCGATTTCAGCCTGTCTTTCAATCGAGAAATCAAGCTCCGCCGCCAGGCGCACCGCCCGCAGCAGGCGTACCGGGTCGTCCCGGAACGCCGTCGCGGTGACCATTTTGATTATTCCCCGGTCTAAATCGAGACGGCCGCCGAAGGGATCAACCAGATTAGCATTTTGATTTTCGGTGGTGAGTTGCTGCAAATCGACCGCCATGGCATTGATTGTAAAATCGCGCCTTTTCAGGTCGTCTTCGATTTTTCCGGTAAAAGATGCGACATCGATCGTCCAATCCGGTACAATTATCCGTCCGATGCGGTTAACTTCATCCAATATGACGAATTTACCCTGCATTGCATCTGCCAGTTGCGGGGCAATTGTCAGGACATCGGCCGCAACCGCAATATCGATATCCGCCGTATCTCTGCCCAGCAGCGCATCCCGCACAAATCCGCCCACCAGATACCCATGCGCGCCGTGACTTTTAAGTAAACCGGCGAGTTGCGCCAGCAGAAATTGCGCCGGAGCGTCAATTAACGCTTTATCGAATGATTCTCCCGACTGTTTCGCCAAATCCCTTCCTGCCGCTCTTCTAGAATTATCACCCTAAGTTTACTCTTTCTGCGTTGGAAAAAACAAAAATATCACAGCATTGCAGGCAGACAGCGTTGCGGCAAAAGTATTATTTTTTGACCTGCATCACTATTTAAATGAATAGCGTTTGTCTCGAGCGGTCGGCCATTTCCAGCATTGACGCCACACCGCAGACTCCCTGAACTTCGGGAATCAGGTCTTCGGCTTTAATCTCCATCACTTCCATGCTCATCTGGCAGGGATGGAATTTCACTCCCAAGTCTATTGCCGCTTTCCGCAGCTCTTCCAGCGGGGTAATGTGGTGGTTTTTCATCATCTGTTTGAACATCCACCGGCCCAGTCCCCAGAAGTTAAACTGCGACGGTCCGATGCGGTTTATTCCGCCCCGGTTCATTATTCCCATCATGCGCCCGAAGAAACTCTTGCCGGTGAAGTTGCCTTTCTGGATGGCCTTCAACCCCCAGAACGTGAAGAACATGTTGGTCTCTTTACCCATCGCTGCCGCCCCGATGGCGATATTAAAAGCCGCCATCACTTTATCCATGTCCCCGCTCATTAGAATAATCGTCGTCCCGTTATTGCTCTCCATATTTGCCTCCCGATGCGGAATTCTCTTCTCTAAACTCAACCAAGTATAATGCTTTTAAATCAGAAAAACTGTAACTTTTGTGCTTTTAACAGGCATGGAAAGTGCCGGATTCTAAAAATATAGTAGAAGAGATTGAGCGGAATTTATATTACATTTCCCACGTGAAAAAGTGGGTTATTTTTTCAATAAGGCTGCCCTGCTCCAGAATATCTTCGGACGGTCTACAACAGACAGCCCGGCGCTTTTGGCCAGTTCCAGTGTCTGACCGAAATCTTTGGTGGAAACGTGTATGTTTGGTTCGGCTACCAGCCACAAGCCCCCCGGTTTCAAGGTTACCGCGATTTCATTGATAAAGCGAGCGCGGTCCGGGACTTCATGGACCATCCAGAAAGTCAGGCAGAAATCAACCGGTTCACTGATGCCGATACTGTCCGCAGAACTGAGGTGTAATTCGATGCGGTCCTGCACTCCTGCCTTGAGCGCTCGATGACGAACGCCGTCCAGCATTTTTTGTTGTAAATCGACGGCAATGACTTTTCCGTTATTCCCTACTAACTTCGCTAACGGAATCGTGAAATAACCCATTCCCGGCCCGATATCGAGCGCCGTCCCTCCCTGCTTAACATCCGGTCCCAGGATGCGGTCGGGATTCTGCACCAGCTTTCTTAAGAAATTATCAAATGTGAAACAGCACCACCAGGGGCATACGCGCTGTGCTTGGTGAGTAAGTTGTTTATCTATCATCGCTCCATTTCTCCTTTCGGGGATTTGATTATTCACTCTCTACCAACTTCGGCATAAGCTTATCATTTTTATGCCCGCAATAAAACCCCCGGTTAGTCCCTTCTCCCTTGATGGGAGAAGGCCGAAGGTACTTTGCTTCGGTAGCCTTGCATCGAAGTAAATGTACAGGATGAGGGTGAAATCCAGTCGCTGTACTTCAGAAATTAAACAAAACAAAAAGTCGCAGGGTGAATAGCCTGATTATTCTTTAAAAACCCTGCGACTTTCATATTTTCACGACCGGATTACAAAATTACAAAACTATTTCAATTCTTGCAAACAGCGGTGAATATAGCCTCTGGTCTCTGCGGCAATTCCCATCTGCCTGGACAAAGGATAGGTAAAAGCGCCGATGACATCGAGGTCGATTGCGCCCTCATAGCCGATGGCTTTGAGGCTCTTCAGAACCTTGGGGAAATTGACGCCGCCGCGGCCGGCAATTTCTTCTTCCGCTTTGCATTCGTAATTCTGTCTGTCCTCGACTTCGGGATATTCGCGCAGATGGACGTGAACGATTTTCTTACCGAGCTTTTTAATCGTATCCGACGCGTCTTCCCGGGCCCGGAAGATGTGCAGGGTATCCAGATTGGCGCCCAGGCCGGGGATATCGATTTCGGTCATCATTTGCACCATCGTGGCGGTGTTGTAAACGGAAGCGCCGACGTGCGGCTTAATCGCCAGGGTGATACCGCGGCTGGCCGCCTCTTCACCCATTCTGCGCAGGTATTTAAATTCCTCTTTGGTGGCTTCTTTATCATCGGATTTCCCTTTGGCGCGCATCGTGACGATGGGCACACCGATTTTTTTAGCGAGGTCAAAAAGAGTCTGCATCGATGTGATTTTATCTTCGCCGGGGCCGAATCCGACATCAGCGTGAATCGCGAACAATGCTAACCCGTGTTTCTTGGCCGTCCATTTAATTTCATCTACGTATGACTGTTTCGTGATTAATTCGATATGCCGGCAATGATTTCCCATAATCGCCAGCTCAGCTCCTTCATAACCGGCCCAGGAAATGTGTTGTAATGCACCGTAAAGGTCGACCTGATTGAATAAGACGGAACTACAACCTAATTTCATTGCGATAGCCTCCCATGTACATTTCCTATCATATTATGGTATCTAAGGTACACTTGTCAAAGAGGTGCGCCTTCATGTGTAATTTCAGGGAAAGCCGCTGACCGGCTAAAAGCCTGGCGAAGAACCGGATAACCGGCAGGGAATAAAAGCCCCGGCCTTCTTTTCTTGACACTTTCTTGATAATTTCTTGATATTTTTTTGACCATTTTTCGTACCTGCAGTGTTAAACTTTTCACATGATGAAAATAAATTGGGGCCAAAAGACCGGCGGACGGCGGTCCCCCTCGACTCAAACCACCGTTTCGACGGGTAATTTTATCACCATCACTGAGTCCGAAAAGTATTCAGCTCCGGACCAATCACCGACTCAAGATGCCCGATCGATGTGCCGGGCTTTAAAGTTGAATAAAATTCCGGAATATTTAGGATGGTTGGAACGAAAACCCAAAGAGAAAATTATCAGCAAATTTCTCGGGATTATTAATTCTAAAAGTACCGGTTTACCGATTTTATCGGATGATGAAATCCCGGGTATAGTGATAGATCGTATATCTTTCAACCCGATACAAAATGTGCAAGCACGAATGATGACTAAAATTACCCTCCTGCTCCTGATAAAAAATGAATCATCTAAATTAGGTATCTGGAACGAATTGCAATCTCAATGGCAGGAGCAGTATATCCGGGAAACAAAAAGATATGTCCAAATCCTTGAAGCGATAAGAGCACAATGTGAAAATATGCGGGAAAACGATAAGGCAAAAGAAATCAAAAACAGCATTAAACTTATCCAGAAAACCAACATTCAGTATGAAATCAACTGGGAAGAGCGATAAAACCTTGATAATTTCTTGATATTTTGCGGTATTCATCTGTGTTATGCTTTTCTTGGTGCGGGTTGCAGACCGACCCCGGAAAGGTAAAAAATGATTGATTTACTGTACATTTTATTTACTGCACTATTCTTTCTATTGACCTTCGCATTGCTGCGTTTGTGCGATTACCTGATGGGGGGCACTAAATGAATGTTCTCTATATCATCACCGGGATAATATCCGTGATTATCCTGGTCTATCTTATCCTGGCATTGTTGAAACCGGAGTGGTTTAAATGAGCTGGTTCGATGTCCTGCAGATTGTATTGTATATCGTGATTTTACTGCTGCTGGCAAAGCCGCTCGGCTCTTTCATGGCGCGCGTCTTTAGCGGCGAACGCAACATTTTAAGTCCCGTCATGGCACCGGTGGAGCGTTTTACCTATCGCCTGCTGGGTACCAAATCGGACGAGGAAATGAACTGGAAACAGTACACCGTTGCCGTGCTCTTATTGGCGCTCCTGGGCGTGGTGACATTGTATTTCATTGAAAGGCTGCAGGGAGTCCTGCCGTTCAATCCGCAACATCTCCCCGGAGTTTCACCGTCCCTGGCATTCAATACCGCTATCAGCTTCAACACTAACACCAACTGGCAGAATTACGGCGGCGAAACGACGATGACCTATTTCACGCAGATGGTCGGGCTGACCGTGCACAACTTCCTTTCCGCCGCTGCCGGAATAGCAATCCTGATGGCAGTAATCCGGGGATTTACCAGACATACCGCACAGACCATCGGTAATTTTTGGGTGGACATCACGCGGAGCGTGCTTTATGTCCTGATCCCTTTGGCTCTGGTTCTGGCAATCATTCTGATGTCACAGGGCGTAGTCCAAACTCTGAGCAAGTATAAAACCGCCGACCTGCTTCAAACGACGCAAAGCAGCAGCGGCCAGACAATTACACAACAACTGATTGCAGTCGGACCGGTCGCTTCACAGGAAGCCATAGAGCTGTTAGGGACGAACGGCGGCGGCTTTTTCAATACCAATGCCGCCCATCCGTTTCAAAATCCAACACCCTTGACAAACTTCTTATTAGTATTGGCTATTTTGCTTATCCCGGCAGCGCTTTGCTACACTTTCGGCAAAATGGTCGGCGATACCCGTCAGGGCTGGGCCATATTAACTGCCATGACGATTATTTTTGTGGTCATGTTAAGTGTGTGCGTCTGGTCCGAGCAAGCGGGCAACCCGGCGCTGAACAATATGAACATTAATCAGTCGGCAACGACGACGCAGTCGGGCGGCAATATGGAAGGAAAAGAAGTCCGCATCGGCGCAGCCAACTCGGCCTTATGGGCAACGGCGACGACCGCCGCCTCCAACGGTTCGGTGAATTCGATGCTCG
>JBKQML010000126.1:0-14350 GCA_052326545.1 Dehalococcoidales bacterium | reverse complement strand
ATCGATGATTAACAAAACTACTAAATTTAAAGGTTTCGGAGTTGTTGTTGAAAACGACTGCAATCTATCTGTCTTTAATTGTGATGGGTGTGAAAATAATTGCTCAATAACTGAGATGAAAATACCTAATGAAAAACCAACGTTTTATGGGAGCAGATGTGACCGCTACGATAGTACCACCAGTCATAATAAACTAACGACTGCATTTGATGATCGTGAAAAATTGCTCTTACGAGAATATAATGAAGTCGCAGGGAGCCAGCCCTTGGCAGTAGGAATCCCTAGAGCCCTAGTGATATATGACTATGCGCCGTTGTTCATTGGTTTTCTGAATAAATTAGGAACGAATGTTATAATTTCAAATCAGACTAATAAGAGGACAATCGAGTGTGCGTTGGAGTTAAGTTATGCCGACAGTTGTTTCCCAATCAAGTTGCTTCACGGACATGTTGACTCATTAAAAAATGCGGACTACATACTTTATCCCAGCGCAATTCGAATGGGTGTTAAAGAAGGAGAGGAAAACCAGAAATATGCCTGTCCGCTGGTACAGGCTTCACCTTATATCATGCGTCAGGTACTGAATTTGGAAGAAAAGCTGCTAATCCCCAAGATAGATTTTAGCCGAGGGAACAAGGAAGTAATTGAAAGCCTCACTGATATCGCCTTTAGAATTGGATTTAGTCGACAAAAAGGTAAGGAAGCAGCTCTCGCCGGTCTGATAGCTCAAAAAGATTTCGAAGACGAAAAGCTAAAGATCGGGGAAAAGCTACTCGAACAGCTGCATGATAATGACCGGCTTGGGGTCGTACTGTTATCGCGTTCTTACATGTTTCAAGACTCCGGAGCTAATCTCGGAGTGGCTCAAAAACTGGCCCAACTCGGTGTTGTGCCGATACCATTAGATTTTCTTCCGCTAAATTCGATTAAAATTAAGAAATATTCAGACCGCCCGTATTGGTCTTACGAGGGAAAATTTATTGCCGCGGCTGCGATCAGCGTCGCGGACAAACAAATTTATTGTTTGGCATTGACTAACTTCGGTTGTGGACCCAATTCGTTCATACTGAAAATTGTCGAAGACATAATGAGCGGCAAGCCTTTAGGGCAACTCGAAATTGATGAGCACGCAGCAGAAGCTGGTATTGTTACCAGGTTGGAAGCTTTCGTCGATACTATCAAAGCACATTCCCGTTCCAGATCGCCTTTAAACATTCCAAGTCCAAAGATATATCGTGGTATTGCTAATTTCCCCAATGATAACAAAACAATATTGATACCGAGGATGTCTCCGAATGCCGAAGCGATTGCGGCCGCACTCCAAGCTTTCAATGTTAGCGCTATAGTCTTGCCTGAACCGAATGAAAGTAATCTTTTGTACGCCGATGAGGTAACTTCAGGAACGGAATGTCTGCCTTTCCGTATTACTCTTGGCGATTTCATGCGTTTTTATTATGAGAATAGACCAAATGTCGAGAGAGTTAAGGGTTTCATGGTCGGATCGTTTGGACCGTGCCGCTTGGGAAAGTATGCTGTTGAGCAAATCAATGTATTAAAAGAAATTGGCTTTGAATTACCCTACATTGTTAGCGTATCCAATAATGCTTATGGCGACTTAAAACTCGGTTCGTCTTTTAACCGTTTGGTTTGGCGCGGTATTGTAGCTATTGACTACCTGCACAAGATGCTTTAGCACACTAGACCTTATGAAAAACAAAAAGGACTTGCCGATCAATTATTTAGAAAATATCTGGTTATAACTGCAGATCAAATCCGGCTAAAGCGGGATTTGAACCAACTACTTAGACAGGCATCTTCCGAATTCGCTTCTCTGACCAATCCTGACATACCGCAAAAACCACTGATCGGGATAAATGGGGAAGCATATTTACGTGCCAACCAGTTTAGTAATAAAGACCTTATAAGAGTATGTGAACAGGCAGGAATGGAAGTCATGTTATCACCTGTAACTGAGTGGATAAATTACACGTCCTTCAGAAAGCTTGAAGATTCGATCAACAATAGAAAAGTTTCCCAGATTGTAAAGAGTTTTATAAGTAAATCTATCCAAGAGCATGATGAAATCTCTATCGCTAATTGTTTTCGCGATCAATTGAGAAAAGAGACGGCTACTTCAAAAATATTAGAAAAGTCTGGGCGCTATCTTTCTTCAAGCTGTGGGAGTGAGGCTGTGCTTAGTCTAGGAAGTGGGATTGAATGGATGGAGAACGAGAAATTCGCAGGAGTTGTATCAGTAATGCCTCATGGCTGCATGCCCGGTGGAATTATTGCAGCAATGGCAGAAAAATTCAGTATGGCTTATCACAAACCATGGATTAGCCTTACCTACGATGGGTTTCAAGAATCTAACAATCTTGGCCGAATCAATGAGTTTGCAGAAATCGTCAGGTTTTGTAGTAACAAAAAAAAATTAGCGACATAACATTTGTAAATGATTTCCTGAAGGCGTATACGCAGAATGTATATACGAAGGATTTGATTGAATTCAATAATTTGGACTATTAAACATAAGTCTGTAATACGTTAACAGTTGAGGTATGATCCATCCAACTCCCGGCATTCCGTGTTTCGGGGAGAGTCTGATTCTCCTCGAACTCCACCAGAAGCACACTCATATGTAATCAAAAATCCTAATGCCAGTTACTTTAAGTTGGCTGTCTCAAGTTTTATTAATTTAACCCGACATATCAAAATGCTGTTATCCGAAATTGGGACGACCGAAACCTGCTGGCGCTAAACTCCTAATTTTAGCTCAACGCCCTTAATAATTACCGGTTGAAAAACTACGATTTTGCCATGTTTCATTTTTAATACGAACCGCTAATAAACCTGTGCCTGTATCCGCTTAGCTAAATACTCCTCCTTATATTCGGGAGTTAGTTTCCGGAGTATTTCCAAAATTTCAGCCGATTTGTCAGTTTCTAATTTTTTTCCTGCTTTTTTATTGAGACGGCCAACGGCGTCTTGCAGGTGCTCGCCGCTCACGCCGATATATACCTGGGTGGTACCGAGATCATTATGCCCCAGTAATTCTTGAACTTCTCGAATCGAGGCACCGCTTTCCAGTAACCTGGTCGCGAACGAACCCCTGAGGTCGTGCGGGTGCAGGTCGGGTCTACCGATTTTAGCAGCATAGATTTTGACTCTTCGATATATTGCTGTTTCTTTAAGGCCGACAACACTATCTTTTTGACCTTTGCCAACGCAAAAAGGACGGATGGCGGCTTCCAATTCGGGAGTCATCGGAACGGTCCGGTCCTTATCCCCTTTCCCACGGAAACGCAGGGCTTTTTCACCGACGTTACCTACACGAAGATTAACGACTTCATCACGGCGCAGCCCTGCGTCGCTCATCAACCGCAAGATAAGATAGTCGATAGGGACCGGCTTAGCTGCTTCGAGTAACAGCTTAACCATCTCATCACCAATATATCTGGACTGGTGACGGGACCTCTTGACCTGAAAATCCAGTTTTTCTCCCCGCCAGTTGTGAAAACCCTTCAAAGCTGCCCGATGAACGTTGATCGCCGACTCACTGAACTTGTCGCGCCGCATCTGCAATAAAAATTGCACGCTGGTCTGCAGGGTGGGAAAGGCGCCTTGCAAAGCTTTTTGATAGGCCAGCAATACACCCTTGTAACGATACTGCGTACGTTCTGAAAGCGGGTTTTGCAGCAGTCCCTCACTGGCATAGGCGGCCAGATCGCCGGTGAGAGTCCCGGTCAGCTGCTCATTTTTAGGAGCTTTAGTCCTGGGTTTCATAGGCGGCATCTCCGGTATTGAGCTCGGGAGAATTCGAATACCCCCAATGGGATTCGAACCCGTGTTGACAGCGTGAAAGGCTGTTGTCCTAGGCCTCTAGACGATGGGGGCTTGCACGTACATTATAGCAAATACCGATATCAACGACAAACAAATTTTATCCTCAGGCTTTAATATTACCCTGACACGTTCCTCGTTTATTCATTATTGAATCCTGACCATTACTTAATATCCCTTTTGGTTCCACATTATCACCGGTGATATAATTAGCTATAAGCTTTCACAATTAATGTTCAGTCATCATTGTGGCAGAACATGGCAGACAGTCCTTTTGATCAGGCACTCGATTTCATCTACAGCTTTATCGATTACGAAAAGAAGCGAGACCCGCACGTTAAAATAACCTGGGATTTAAAGCGTGTTGATTTGCTGCTCGATAAACTCGGCAACCCGCATCTCAAATCCAAAACCGTGCATATTGCCGGCAGCAAGGGCAAGGGCAGTGTCGCGGCAATGATTGCTTCGGTGCTGACCAAAGCAGGTTACACCACCGGACTTTATACCTCCCCGCATCTGCATTTCTTCAACGAACGCATCCGCGTGAATAACAGACTGATTTCCAATGACGAAATCGTAGAACTGATGGCTAAAATCAAACCTGCCGTAGAAGAGGTCAACAAAGAAGCCCTTTACGGTCTTTTAACTACTTTTGAAGTCACCACCGTGCTGGGTTTTTGCTATTTTGCGCAGAAAAAAGTTGACTTTCAGGTCATTGAAGTAGGGCTGGGCGGTAGACTGGATTCCACGAACGTGGTGCAGCCGGATGTCTGCGTGATCACGCCCATCAGTTATGAACATACCGATATCCTGGGTAAAACGTTAACCCTGATTGCCACCGAAAAATCCGGCATTATCAAAAAGGGCAGCATTGTCGTCAGTTCCCCGCAGACAGCAGAAGCTGATGCAGCGATTGCTCTAGCCTGTCGCCGGCAGGGAGCAACACTGATCAGCGTCGGGAAAGAGGTTACTTACGAGAGCACAAAATTTGATGATACTCAACAATCTTTTATGGTCAACGGACGCCTGGGCAACTACGAATTGACAATTCCGCTGCTTGGGGAATATCAACTGAGCAATGCGGCCACCGCCGTCGCCGCTTTAGAAGTATTGGTCGAAAAAGGTAATGCTATTCCCCCCAAAAGCATCGTTCAGGGAATGAAAGAGGTAGACTGGGAAGGTAGACTGCAGGTTCTCAACCGCCATCCGCTCGTGGTGGCGGACGGTGCCCACAATCAGGATTCGGCGCATAAATTGAGACAGGCGCTGGCACAATACTTTAAATTCGAGAAAACGGTACTGATTATCGGCATGTCTTCGGATAAAGATTTAGCGGGAATTGTGGCGGAATTAGCGCCGATTTTCCCGCAGGTAATTGTGACGAAATCCCAGCATCCGCGGGCAATGGATACCAGGCCCATTGCGGAAGAATTTATGAAATATGGAATCTCAGCCCGGCAGACCGATGATATTTCCGTCGCGATGCCGCTGGCCTTAAGCCTGGCCGGTGAAAAAGATATGGTTTGCATTACGGGTTCGTTATTTGTCGCGGCCGGCGCCATCGAACAGGTGGTAGCATTGGGATTGAAACCGGGAACAGGTGAAAAATGAAAGCTCTACTACAACGTGTCAATACCGCCGCGGTCACGGTAGACGGGGAAGTTGTGGGGAAAATCGGGCACGGGCTGGTAGTATTTATCGGTGTTGCCGGTGACGATAGTACCGAAGATATCCAATATCTGGTAAATAAGATTCCGCAACTCCGTATCTTTGATGATGCCGGTGGTAAATTCAATTTATCGGCGCTGGATGTCAAGGGCGAACTGCTGCTGGTGAGCCAGTTTACCTTGCTGGCCGGCACGCGTAAGGGACGCCGCCCCGGTTTTACGGACGCCGCGCCGCCGGAAATCGCAGAAAATCTTTTCAATCAATTTGTGGAGCAAACCAGGAAAACAGGACTGAAGGTAGAAACTGGCCGATTTCAAACCCACATGCACGTTGCAATCGATAACGACGGTCCCGTCACGATATTCATCGACAGCCGTGAACGGCTCACCAGCCGTTCCTCGTAATTTATTGATAATTAATATTGCAATTTTAATCGTAAGTTGAGTTTCACCAGGAAAAGGGAACCATCACATGAATTTCTAGAGATAAATCCCTCTTAATCTCCCTTTTGCGAAAGGGAGGGGATTAGAGAAGAATGGTAATGTAGGGGCGGGTTTCGAACCCGCCCGCCATTATAATCGAGAGTGAAATGCTGCAATTTAATATTAGCAGACCCTGGTCAATTTTAGAATGATGTGAGATGGATTCCCGCTTTCGCGGGAACGACAGTGTGGGTTTCGCGGCTGGATCCCCTGTCGCAATTCCATACCGGCGAAAGCCGGTATCCAGACAAAAGATAAATCCCTCTTAATCTCCTTTTGAGGAGTACAACAAATTTGCGGTGTCTTCTGCATTCTCAGGAGACGGTTTTTAAATGTTTGTAATCAATAGAAAAAATGAAAATAAATCCCTTGGTTAGTTTGATTATCGGAATGATTTTATGCGTGGTAGATTTATTACTCTACGCATTGGTGCATAATTATTCCTTTATTCTGTCCATAATAATCAGTCTTGTTGCCGCCGCCTTTATCTTGAATGGAATTATAATTTTCAAAAGAAATACAAGGAAGTAAGTATTAATTTAATCGGTTTCGTTTCAAATTGACCGACTATCTGAATATTATTAATTCGCAGGCTCATTTTCGAGTGTGAGAATCGCTAGAAGTTTCTCCGGATTATTGTCAGTTAGCACTACTTATGCTATGCTTTTCTCTGATGAAAGGTTACGCCCATATCGTTTTAATTATTGTTATCGCGATTATCATTGTTCTTTTAATCCTTTTTACGCTGCATGCCGGGCCCTGGAGCGCACCCGTTACAACACCGACGGGAACTCCGGTATAGTCACAATTTTTAACGCGACTAACTCGGTTTGACTTTAATTACCGGCAACATTATTTACCTCTCGCCAAGAAGGTGTTATTATAATGGAATTATCGGTTTAAACTCCGCATTATTCAGCACTAAAATTCTAAAGAAGAGGGATAAATTATTATGAAAATCAGATACCTGAAATTTCTCGTTTCCTGTCTCGCTTTAGGGTTATTTGCCGCCTTGATTTTGGGCACCGCCGCCTGTTCATCCAATCCGACGACGACTGCGACCTTATCATCTATCACCATCGCCCCGGCGTCACCTTCCCCTTTACCGGTAGGGATTCCTCAGGTATTTATAGCTTCCGGAACCTATTCGGACGGTCGTTCCGGTGTGGATCTATCTTCACAGGTAACCTGGACCAGTTCCGACCCAACTATCGCAACTATTTCTTCAACGGGTTTAGCTACTGCTGTCGCTGTCGGCAGCACCAATATCACGGCCTCCTTGTCCGTTATTACCAGCCAGACCGTTACTTTGACGGTGGTCGCGGCAATACCGGCTCCCACCACTACAACATCGACTTCTACCGCGACAACCACCGGTACGACTACCGGGACTACTACCACGACGACAACTACAACAACACCTTAGTCAATTTAAATTCATTCTGAATACGATACGATGATAATTATCACAACCACATTTAACCGTGGTTGTGATAATTATTTGATTCAGCTACAATTGTTTTATCAAACTTGGGTTTAACCCTGACACATTGAACGAATGAAGGTTATTTCTGATGTCTGAAAATAACAACACCCCGGAAAACAAAGTAATCAAAGAGTGGTTATTATCCACGCTGGATAAAGTAAAATCCGGTAGTATCTCAACTGAAGATGCTTTACGAGAGTTGAGCATCTTGCCGTATGAGGACCTCAGTTTTGCAAAAATCGACCACCACCGCAATATCCGGACGGGATTCCCGGAGGTAATTTTCGGCCGCGGCAAGACCGTCGCGCAAATTGTGATTATCGCCGAACGCCTGGCAGTTCATTCTAATAAAATCCTGGTGACGCATGCCGGTCCGGAAGTTTATCAGGCCGTCAGTGAAAAAATCGCAGATGCGGTTTATAATCCGGTCTCCCGGACAATTGTGGTCAACCGTCAGCAAAAGACAATTTTGGTGCCCGGCGTGGCAGTGGTCAGCGGCGGTACCGCCGATATCCCGGTGGCTGAAGAGGCCGCCGTCACCGCAGAATTAATGGGCAATAAGGTAGATAAAATCTTCGATGTGGGCGTGGCCGGTCTGCACCGGTTGCTGGACAAATTACCGCAGTTACGGGAAGCTAAGGTACTGGTAGTGGTGGCCGGTATGGAAGGGGCACTGCCCAGCGTCATTGGCGGACTGGTCGCGGCACCGATTATCGCCGTCCCTACCAGTGTGGGATACGGCGCCAGTTTCAACGGACTGGCAGCCCTGTTAACCATGCTCAACAGTTGTGCTCCCGGTGTGGCCGTCGTTAATATCGATAACGGTTTTGGCGCCGGCTACATGGCCGGACTAATTAATCTGGGAAAAAGCGGAGAAACCGGTGGCGAAAACAAACATTGAGGAAAAACTCGGCCACCTGCAAAAGACCTTGCGCGAGATGGGTTCGGTGCTCGTCGCTTACTCCGGCGGCGTGGACAGTACTTTTCTGGCCGTGACCGCGCATGAAGTGCTGGGAAATAATTCGCTGGCAGTATTCGCCGCTTCACCGGTTGCCCCTCTGCTGGAAAAAGAAGAGGCAGAATCTTTAGCCCGCAATATCGGCCTGCGTTTTAAAATAATTGAAAGCAACGAGATGTCTAATCCTGATTTTGTCGCCAATCCCCCCGAACGCTGCTATTATTGTAAAAGAGAATTATTCTCGGAATTAAAACCCATCGCGCTGGCGGAAGGCCTGAAATGGATTGCCGACGGCACGAATGCCGATGACCTGAGCGATTTCCGTCCGGGGCGAAAAGCTTCTACGGAAGCCGGCATCCGCAGTCCGCTGCTGGAAGCCGGTCTGACGAAAGCCGAAATCCGTCAGCTTTCTCACGCCAGGGGCTTACCCACCTGGGATCGGCCGGCTTCGCCGTGCCTGGCATCACGTATTCCCTACGGCATTCCCGTCACCGCCGTGACGCTGAATAAAATCGCGCAGGGAGAGCAATACCTGCACAGTCTGGGTTTACGCCAGTTACGGCTGCGCCACCACGGGGACGTTGCCCGCATTGAACTGGACCCGGAGGACATTGCCAAAGTCATCAAACCGGAAATCCGGCAAGATATCGTGGCACACCTGAAAGCACTGGGCTATAAATATGTGGCTTTAGATTTAACGGGCTACCGGATTGGCAGTTTGAATGAGGTTCTAAATATGGCAGGTCGTGAAGGATAAAATGACTAAAATCGCTTATTTCGACTGCTTCTCCGGCGCCAGCGGCGACATGATTATCGGCGCCCTGCTGGATGCCGGGCTGGAACTGGCAGTTTTAAAAAAAGGTCTGGCAGGACTGGATTTCCACGGCTACAAACTCACTGCGGAAAAGGTCTTGCGTTCTGGAATCACCGCGACTAAATTCAACGTGGTTTTGGATGAAGAAGAGCACGAACATCATCACCGGGGATTGACTGAAATCCTGAATATCATTAACAACGGCATGATTCCGGATAATGTCAAAACAAAAAGCAGTGCAATTTTCCGCAAACTGGGTGCGGTAGAAGCCGGAATTCACGGTGTGCCGCTGGAAGAAGTCCATTTCCATGAACTTGGCGCAATTGATACCATCATCGATATCGTGGGGACGATATTTGCGCTGGAAACCTTGAAAATCGAACGGATTTATTCCTCTCCGTTAGCCGTCGGCAGCGGCACGGTGAAAACAGCCCACGGCCTCTTGCCGGTTCCCGCCCCGGCGACCCTGCAAATCCTGGCCGAGGCCGGCGCGCCGGTCGTCAATGCGCCGCCTTCAGAGAACCCGCCGGGAGAATTGCTCACCCCGACCGGCGCCGTTTTAATTACCTCGCTGGCAGCGGATTTTAAGCAGCCGAACCTGAAAGTGGAAAAAACAGGTTACGGCGCCGGGAATAAACAGTTCCCGACCTGGCCGAATGTGGTCCGGGTCTGGATCGGCGAGGAAACAGGCAGCACAAACGATGATGCGCTGGTGCTGCTGGAAACCAATATTGACGACATGAACCCGCAGATTTACGGCTATTTGATGGAAAAACTGTTTGCCGAAAAAGCGGCGGATGTCTGGTTCACCCCGATTCAAATGAAAAAGAACCGTCCGGCGGTAATGCTCAGCGTTCTCGCCCCGGCATCGCTGGAAACAAAAATAACCGAAATTATGATGCGGGAAACCTCGACGCTGGGAATCCGCTCGCGCCCGGTCTCGCGGCATACGGCGCAGCGGGAAATCATCGAATTTGATTCCAGTCTGGGCCGCGCCAGAGCCAAAATCAAGCGGTTCGGCGCAGATATCGTGGCGGTATCGCCGGAATACGACGACTGCCGCCGCCTGGCGCTGGAACACAACCTGCCGCTGCATGAAGTTTCACGGATTGTGGAAAGCGAAGCCCGCTGTAATTTGAACGAACAAAACCGGAAATAATTATTACTATTTTCTATTGACAGCGGTTTTTACGTCGTGTATAATTGCAACCGGATGCAATGACGATGAGTTGTCTGGCGACATTAAAAGAAAACGGGTTCAAGCTTACTCCGCAACGTAAACTAATGGCGGATTATTTCCATGATTCGGAATTACATCTGACGGCGGAAGAAATAATCGCGCATGTCCATGAAAAGATGCCCGGCGTGAACAAGTCCACGATTTACCGTAATCTGGATATTTTTGAGCATCTCGGCTGCATCTTGAAAAGCGAATCCGGCGACCATATTATCTATCACCACACCGAAGAAGGGCATCACCATCACCTGGTATGCGTCAAATGCGGGAAAAGCATGTATTGCGATGAAATGCTTTTCTGGCCGGTAGAGAAATTGCTGCGGGATAAATACAACTTCCGGGTGGATTTCAAACATCAGGTCATCAGCGGCCTCTGCGAAAATTGCAGTAAACTGTAAATTGCTTTAGTGGTATTATTTTTTTAATCATACAATGCAACTGGTTGCGTTTACAAAAAAGGAGTTATAAATCATGCATATTCCTGACGGTTATCTCAGCCCGGTCACCTGCGGCGTGATGTACGCGGCTGCCGTCCCCTTCTGGGCAGTGGCGGTGAAACGCGTCAAAAAAGAATTAACCGCCCGGACCGTGCCGGTGCTGGCGCTTTTTTCGGCATTCTCGTTCACTTTGATGATGTTTAACGTCCCAATACCTGGCGGCACTACTGCCCACGCAGTGGGAGCGACACTGCTGGCCATTGTGCTGGGGCCGTGGGAGGCCGTGCTGGGAGTTTCGACCGCGCTGGGGATTCAGGCATTGTTTTTCGGCGACGGCGGGCTGCTGACCTTTGGGGCGAACTGCTTCAACATGGCCATCGTCATGCCGCTGGTAGGTTATTTTATTTATAAAGTAATCTCCAGTGATTCCGATGCACTTTCGTCCCGCAGGACGATCGGGGCAGTTGTCGGCAGTTACATCGGGATTGTTACCGCGGCTGCTTGCGCCGGCGTTGAACTCGGTCTCCAGCCGCTGCTGTTTCACACTGCCGGCGGCACACCGCTCTATGCTCCCTATCCACTCAGCGTATCAGTTCCGTCGATGGTCTTCGCGCACATGCTGGTAGCCGGTCCGGTGGAAGCGGTGGTCACGGGAGGGGTCGTTGTGTACTTACAACGGACTCACTCCAGCCTGATCAAAGCTGATGTTGCAAAGAAGAAAGAAGGGAAACTCTGGCTGGCTTGGGGCGCATTAGGGCTGGTTGCACTAGCTACTCCTATCGGGCTGCTGGCTTCCGGCACCGCTTGGGGAGAATGGGGTGTGGATGAACTGAAAACGATGGGACTGAGTGCCATTCCCCAGGGATTGGAAAAACTGGCCGGCTGGTGGCCGGCGCCGATGCCGGATTATGGGCTGCCGCGCATGGCGGCGGTCATCGGCTACATCCTCTCTGCCTTTGTCGGCATTATTTTAATCGCGGCGCTGCTCTGGCTGCTCGGACGCTGGCTCAGTCGAAAAAATAAGGAGAAGTCTGACGTATCACCGGAAGGAGGTCCCTCTGCAAATTGAAGGGTGATGACTTTCTCACCAAAAGTATTTCCGGCTTCAGCCGTGTGCTGGAATCGGTAGTTACCACGGAGGACGTCAGCCGCGCGCCCGGTTTACTGCAGAGTCTGGACCCGCGGGTCAAGCTGATCTCTTTCCTGCTTTTTATCGTCGGAGTGAGTCTGGTGCATAGCCTGCCCGTTCTCGGCGGGATATTTGTTCTGATAATACTTTTAAGTTTAACCTCAAAAATATCTCCCGGTTTCTTCCTGAAACGGGTCCTGATTTTTGTGCCGATTTTCACGCTGGTGATTGCGATACCGGCGCTCTTTCTCACTCACGGACAACCGCTGGTACACATCTTCGGCAAAATTATTATTACCAGACAAGGGGCGCTTTCGGCCGGTTTTCTGCTGCTCAGGGTAACGGATTCGCTCTCATTGGGAGTGCTGCTGGTTTTGACCACTCCCTGGGCTAATGTTCTGGCCGCTCTGCGCTGGGTGCGCATGCCGGCACTCATCGTGGATATTGTCGGCATGACCTACCGCTACATGTTCCTGCTGCTACATTCCGCCAATTCGATGTTCCTGGCAAGGCGCAGCCGCGTTATCGGCAGTTTTTCCGGCAGTGAAAACCGGCGCTGGCTGGGGCGGGCGCTGGCCGTCACCATGGTGAAATCCCAGAAATTAAGCGAGGATGTGTACCTGGCAATGCTGGCGCGCGGCTATCAGGGCGAAATCCGCGTTTTGCAGGATTTCCGTTTGCAACGCCGCGACTTTCTCTGGATAACTTTTTCATTAGCTATAGTAATATTCTTATTTTGGGTGAGCCGTTTATGAATTCTGTAATTAATGTGAATATCTTCGAAGCGAAAAACCTGGATTATGATTACCCGGGAAATATCACCGCCCTGAAACAGGTCAGTTTCACGGTCAAGCCCGGGGAAGTAGTGGCGCTGGTCGGCGCCAACGGCTCCGGTAAAAGCACCCTGCTCAAACTGCTGGACGGCCTCATTTTTCCCAAAGCCGGTGAATTACTGGCTTTCGGCGAGCCGCTGTCGGAAGAAGGATTGAAGGATAAAATCTTTATCCGGGAATTCCGCCGTAAAGTGGGGATGGTTTTTCAGGACCCGGACGTCCAGCTTTTTTCCCCGACGGTCTGGGATGAAGTTATCTTCGGGCCGCTGCAGATGGGAATTACCAGAGAAGAAGTTATCGCCAGAGGTCAAGCGGCGCTGGATTTAATGGGAATCACACACCTCCGTCAGCGGCCTCCCTATCTGCTTTCCGGCGGGGAGAAAAAGAAGGTCTCGCTGGCCGCGGTGCTTTCGCTGCAGCCGCAGGTGCTGCTCCTCGATGAACCGACGACCGGGTTAGACCCTTCCAGTCAGGGACATTTGATTGATTTCTTATTGCAGTGGGCGCAAGAAGACAAATGCCTCGTTTTCAGTACGCAGGACCTGGATATCGTGGAAGAGATTGCCACCCGTGTCATCGTGATGGGGACGGAGCACAACATCATGGCCGACGGCCAGCCGGATGATTTTCTCTTCAACCCTGATTTCCTGGTACGGGCGAATCTGGTCCACGAACATTCTCACCGGCACAAACAGCTGGTACACCGCCATCAGCATCTGCATGAACATCATCATGAATCTGAAAGTTGATTACTTTAGGTTTGCAGTTAATCCCAACGGTAACATTTTGCATCGTGATTCCACGTCTGCTACAATGGCATTGCTATGAGATTTCCCTGGCAGCAGAAGCAGATTGTAAAGACAGAGATACCACACAACATCACTGATGCGTTGAGTCTGCGTGGTTACCGCATGACGCCGCAGCGAATGATGATTGTTGCGGCTATCGAAAACAGCGAGAATCATATCAGCGCCGAAGACATTTTCAAGCAGGTAACGGCTAAATATCCCAATGTCAACATCTCCACGGTCTACCGGACGCTGGAATTGCTGGAAAACCTTGGCCTCGTGACTAAAACCGAGATGGGCATCGGGCACATCGTGTACCATCCGCTGGAAAAGGGGCATCACCATCACCTCATCTGCCGGGAATGCGGGGCGGTGATTAATCTGGACGAAGCCGCGCTTACTCCCCTGCAAGAATCTCTACAGCGGGACTATCAATTTACCGCCGATTTGCGCCATCTGGGGATTATGGGTTTATGCGCCGGCTGCCAACAGAAATCCAAGAACAAAACAGCAAATGGATAAACAGGAATACTGGGAAAGCCGTTACCTCCGGGAAGGTAAAATCTGGGGAGAATTGCCCAGCCAGTCAGCTCATGCCGCCCTGCAACTGTTTCTGACGCATCATGTTAATACCGTATTAGTGCCCGGTTCCGGCTATGGTCGAAACACCGGATTATT
>JBKQML010000125.1:0-5357 GCA_052326545.1 Dehalococcoidales bacterium | reverse complement strand
GTCCTTCCCCCCGAAGGACGAAGGGTCTCCACCTCTACGTTAATGTCCAATATTATTCGCCATGCTACCTCAACCGTCTGTTAGCATCAAATATTTGGTCATTCCCGCAGAAACCTAAGGCCGAAGCGTCGCGTAGGTCCTTACACAGTAATGTATACTGAACGAAGTGAATGTATACAGGGAAATTTGGAGAGGGGATAAAGTTCCCCCATATTATCCAAAAGACTCTTAACTAACTGTAACGAAAAGTCTTGGATTATCGGCCGGTTAGGACTTTGCACTCGAATCTCCGTTTCCCCCGAAGATTGTAGTCGCCAGTCGCTCCAGATATTTTATCACCGTAATCTGCTTGAACCCGGCAATAAATGCCAGGACTAGAATCAAAGCGTCCCTTGTGGCGCTCGCAGCCGTGGTTGCCGCAGCAGCTATTACCGCAGGAGTTGTGGCCGTAGCCGTTGTTACTGCCGCAGTTGTTGTCACCACGGTAGTTGTTGTCGTAGTAGTTGCTGCCTGTGCACTGCCGGCGATGCCCGTGCCGGAAACTGTCAATAGACCGGCCAGGAACACGGCAAATACAACGACGCCAAGTATTCCGCCCAGAAATGGGCCAAAGATATACCAGAGCCAGTATCTGGTGTCATAACTCTGTGTAGTATAGTTTTTACTTAATGCTGTAGCTGCATCAAAAACACCGCCCAGGAAACCAAACAGGAACGAAGATAACAGGACAGCCACGTTTTCAACATCGGCGGCTACTTTGGGCGTCCAGCCGGGTAATAGCTTTAGCCACAAGATCAGGAATGCGCAAAGCGCAAACATACACCCTGTCCAGATAGCCAGCCATATTACCTGACTTCTGCTCTGCGCTGAACAAGAATTTGAGGCCAGCACCAAACGCCGGCGGACTTGCCATAACGCATCATCGGCATCGGTCCATTTACCGTCAGCAATGGCTTGCGTGGCATTGTCCATCGGTGTTTTACAGTCACTGACCACAGCAGGACAATCTGACCAGGCGCTAATCAACTCGTTGCAATAGCTTTTTTGGTCAATAAGCGCGGTTTTCGTCCCGGCATCGTCTTTCGGCTTAGTCAAATCAGCTTTTTGCGGCTGCACCGCTAATACCTGGGTGACGTAATTGTTATCTTTGCGGTCAGGCATTTTATTTGCGACCATCTCTATCCCACCTCCTGACATTACTCTCCGGGCGTTCTCACTAAATGTATTTTATTTATATATTATCTGTTTTATTAAGTACCTTTCTTATATGAATTTATACGCAGCAATAACACTAACACCACTTTTTTACTTTGTCAAGCAGCTGTTTTAGTGTTTCTTGATTTACTAATCTGAAAATGAGAAGGAGATTTTAAGCCGAAAGATAATATTGAATAAAAATTCGATGTTATCGGAAGTCACTCAATGTTCGATACGGAGGCATTAGCAGACTGAAGCAAAATTGACTGTCTCTAACCGGTCTCCGACAGCATCTTTTCCAGAACCACCGCCACCCCGTCTTCATCATCACTGGCGGTCTGATATAAGCAAGCGGCTTTTACTTCGGGGAACGAATTCGCCATCGCCACGGGTATTCCGCAGGCTTGCAGCATCTCCAGATCCGGCAGGTCGTCCCCAATTGCCATGGTGTCATCCAGTGATATCCCGTGCGGCGTTAATAGTCTTCCTAAAGCTTCAGTTTTTGTGGCTGTTTTCGCGGTGATATTGAGTAAAGGGACCGATGTTACGTTGGTGAATTTGGATGCGACGATTGAAATCACTCCACCAAATTGCCGGTCCAGAATTTCCGCTAAAACGAAAATATCTGTGTTGCCTAAGGCGATTTTACACGGTTTTCGTTTAATCGCATCCTCAAGGCCGATAACCATGTCAGGCGTCGCTGAATTCCGTTGCCATAAAGTCTTTTTATCCAGGCTATCTTTTTTCGTAAAGTCATAACCTTCTAACGTGGTTGCGAATTCGTAGCCTTCTATTTCAATCGTAATGCGAGTGTGCTGGTCATTTTTCAACACAGTATTAATAATTCCCCGCACCGTTTCTTCGGTGAGTGTTTCCCTGAAAGCACCGGAAAGCGGAGGATTGCCTGCAGCCAGCGCTCCGTTCATCACCACCAGTGAGCATAGATGGGCTAATTCATCGCCGAGCAGCCGTTTGACGGAGCGCATGGGACGTCCTGTAGCGATGATCACCGGAATCCCGCGTTCAATACATTTTTCAAGGGCAATGCGATTGCGTTCGGACAATTGCGTGTGACTATTCAGCAATGTGCCGTCAAGATCGACCGCCACCGCACCGGGCAGCTTGTCAAATTTCGGGAGGTTCAATACTCACCTCTCTATCGTCTTTCCATCCCGATGAAAGCTTGTCCCGTACTTTGATAGGGGATCGGGATCCAGTCATTTCTTTATTTCCACCCTGAGCGTAGCGAAGGGTCTCCATCACTACTATCATGCCGGACTTAGAAAATTAAATTACTACGTTCCTTTAACCGCCGGCGGCTCATATCTCTCGTAATATCCCATCAGTTTGCCCTGCTTATCCCGCACGCCGCGCATATAAACACGGTGCTTCTCATTATCCGCAAAAAGTATTTCCGCTTCTCCGTTTTGTAAACGGGTAAAGCAATCAAGAATTATTTTACAGGAATCCGGGTTGTGGCAGTCAAAGATGCTTTTCCCCAGCACATCGCCCCATTTAGCGTAATGAATCTTCGCCGGAGTATTCAGATATCGAATGACATGGTTGGTATCGACAAAAACGACGCTTTCATTCCAGCTGTCAAAGAGTAAATTCAATAATTCGAGTTGTTCCATGTGCTGAATTACCGCTCACTGTCCATCTTTGTCATCTCATCCACCCGTTTCTGGTGTCGGCCACCTTCAAATTGAGTCGTCAGGAAGGCTTTCACCATCGGTGCCAGCTGCGATTCGTCGTTTTCCGCCCCCAAGCAGAGGATGTTGGCGTTGTTATGCTGCCGCGAACGGATGGCCATGAACTCATTGACTGCCAGTCCCGCCCTGATGCCTTTAACCTTGTTGGCAGCAATGCACATCCCGATGCCGGTGCCGCAGATTAAAATGCCGCGGTCGTATTGACCTGATGCCACCGCTTTCCCGACCGCTTCGGCAATATTCGGATAATCGACACTAGCTTCGGAATAAGCTCCGAAATCCTTGTATTCATTTCCCGCATCTGTCACCAGTTTGATGACTTTCTGTTTGAGTACCAGACCCCGATGGTCGCTGCCAATGGCAATCTTCATGTTTTCACTCCTAAACTGTTATCATATCGGGCAAGATTTTCCTCAGTTTTTCGATGGAAATGGCGCCCTGCCGCCGGATAACCGGTTTTTCGCCGGACAGGTCGATGACAGTCGACTCGATACCGCCGGGGCATTTTCCGCCGTCAATCACCATATCTATTTTATCACCAATCTGTTTGCTGACTTCCGCGGCGGTCAGCGCACTTGGTTGGCCGCTCAGATTGGCGCTCGTGCCGACAATCGGCTTTCCCAAACCCTTGACCAGCGCTAGCGGCACCGGATGATTGGGAATCCGGAAAGCAACCGTTCTCCCGCCGCCGGTGATAATATCCGGCACGTATTCGGATTTGGGCAGGATAATCGTCAGCGCGCCCGGGAAAAATTCGTCCGCCAGGCGCTTGGCCGCCGGCGTCACGGCGGTTACGATTTCTGCAATCTGTTTAAAGTCAGCCAGTAAAACCGGTAGAGCCATGCCCTTCGGGCGTCCTTTAACCTGAAAAATTCGGTCCACGGCATTAATGTCTGTCATGCAGGCGCCCAGTCCGTAGACGGTATCGGTCGGATATGCCACCACGCCTCCATTTTTCAGGATGGTCACCGCTTGCTTTATTTGCTTTTCAATAACTGAATTGTTTGAATTCACTTTCCCGCCTGTCTATTTCCTTAGAAAATAGTATATCATAGCGGTCAGTCAGCAGCTGTCTGCATGCAAAATATCTCGTCCGTTTTGTTATGGCGTGTGAAAAGCCCGCCCGCGTATCGCCCTCTCATCCATACCGGCGAAGGCCGGTATCTACTGGTAGGTTAGTATTGTAGGGTGGGCAACGCCCACCAATTATGTCCATACCGGCGCAGGCTCGCAGGCCGAAGCGCAGTGTAGGTACTTACGAAGTAATGTACGGTATCTACCGGCAGGTTAGACAAGGTAGTATAAAAAAAGCCCGCTCTGCAAAGCGGGCTTTTTTTGCTATTTATAAACCACTGGCGCACCATAATGTTTTTATTGGCATTTCCGGTAATTTACCAGCGTAATATTGAATTAACCGACCTGTATGGACAGGAAAACAGGCAGCCCCATCTGCTTAATCTGGTCCTGGACTTCCTCGATGCCGTCGATGTGCGCATCCTCATCCTTTAGAATACTCTCCAGCAATTCACGGGTGGCAAAGTCCTTAGCTTCACCGCAAACCTTTATTGCGTTATTGTAGGATTTAATCGCGTCTGCTTCGAAGCTGTGGTCGCTGGCAAACATCTTCGGTACTTCATCGCCGATGAACATTTTATTCAGTTTGCTGACAATCGGAGTCCCCTCAAGAAATATTATCCGCCCGATGAGTTTTTCGGCATGTTTCATTTCATCGATGGCACGCTTCTCGATTATCTTATCCAGTTTACCGTATCCCCAGTTCGCGCAAATATTTGCGTGCACCATGTATTGACTGACCGCGGTCAGCTCATCTGCCAGATTTGCATTTAAAACCTCGATAACTTTTGGATCACCTTTCATCGTTGCCTCCTGCTGCAATCTTACGGAATATTTCCGCTACGAGCATTATATAATTTCATCCATTTTATGTAAATACATTATCTCCGTACCGTTAAAAAATGACACAAATTTGTAATATTTTTCGTCATTTTACCGGCAAATATTTCTTAGAAACTAATGAATCGATTTCCCGGTGCAGTTCGTCCAGTGTGCCGTCGTTGCTAACGGAGAAGTCGGCGGACCGGGCTGCGGACTGAAGATGAAATATTTCCTCTTCCGCTTTATCGTTACGCAGAAATTGCTCATAAGTATGCGGGTCCCTGCCCTCATGGCGTGCCTGCATCCGCTGAAAACGCACTTCCGGGATACTGACATCGACGTTTATCAGGATAAAATCCTTACCCAAACTATTCCGTAAAACTTCAACATCGTCCGCGGAACGGATGCCGGCAATGCCGCCAACAGGCGAGCCGTTCTGATGTATTTTTTCTGCTGCCAGCTTCACGAAACAACCCCGGCCGAATTCGCGAAAATATCGTTCGGAAATCTCCTGCAAATTTTCCCGCGTCGGCTCTTTGCCTTCCTTGGCCG
>JBKQML010000124.1:0-3314 GCA_052326545.1 Dehalococcoidales bacterium | reverse complement strand
GTAATGTACAAAATCGAACTGCGGCGTCTTGCGCAACGTTCTCTTGATAAGTTACCGGCCCGCGATTTTAGCGCGGTTTTAAGAACGGTCAAGGCGTTGGCCGATTCCCCAAGACCGAAAGTCGTTGAAAAAATTAAAAGTGCCGGCTTGTGTCGTGTGAGGCAAGGAGATTACAGAGTCGTTTACAGTATCGATGACAGCCAGAGGCTTGTCTTAGTTGTTCGCATTGGACACCGCCGGGAAATATACAGGTCACTTTGAACTTAATTTATTGGAAGCTTGCTCAGAATGACACTGCGGCTATACATTCACTCCGTGAAGTATACGTTCGCTGAAGCGAAGTACTTACGCTGCGCTTCAGCCCTCCGACTGCGAGCTCCGGCATTTTACTTTAACAGTAATACATTTTGACTAAAGTCATACATCAGCCTGCGGCTGAGTATACATTGACTGCGTCAAGTACCGAAAATGGCTTTCCAGCTTTCAGCCTACAGAAAGTACACATTCACTTTGTTCAGTGCCTACGCTTCGCTTCGGCCTTCGGCAGCGGCCTTCGGAAGTATTTCGGCTTGAGAGCCTCAATATGACACTGCGGTTATACATTCGCTCGCTGAAGGCTCGCTCAGTATGACACTGCGGTGTCACATTCTTTCAGGGGCGGTCATGCCCATCAGGTGCAGAGTTTTCGCCAGGACTACTTTACTGGCCAGCACCAGTTTGAGCCGGGCTTTGGTCATGGCTGCATCATCGGTGACGACACGGCAGTCTTTATAAAACGCGTGGAAAGTATTAGCCAATTCCTGCGCATAGTAGGCGAGGTGATGCGGTTCCAGTGTGATGGTCGCCATTTCAATCAATTCCGGGAAGTTCAAAAGTTTACGTATCAACGTTAATTCGGGTTCAGTCGTCAGCAGGCCGGTATCGCCGTCGGTGAAATCAATTTTTTTCTCATCTACCAGACGCATGATGCTGGCAATGCGGGCATGTGCATACTGGACGTAATAAACCGGATTTTCCGGAGACTGTTTCTTGGCCAGTTCCAGGTCGAAATCCATCTGGCTGCTGGCGCTGCGTGCCAGGAAGAAGAAGCGGCAGGCATCGACGCCAACTTCATCCATCACTTCTTCCAGCGTAATCAGGTCGCCGGTGCGCTTCGAGACCCGCACCAGTTCACCGCCGCGCTTCAATGTTACCAGTTGATGGATGATTATCTGCAGTCGTTCCGGGTCAATTCCCAGAGCGGCAACGACCGCCTTCATCCTCGGGACATGGCCCTGATGGTCGGCGCCCCAGATATCGATAACTTTAGCAAAATGCCGTTCGAGAAATTTATTGTAATGATAAGCAATATCGGTGGCAAAATAGGTCGGCGCACCGTTAGTACGTACCACAACATTATCCTTATCTTCGCCTAAATTGGTGGAAACGAACCAGGTCGCGCCCTCTTTCTCGGCGAGGTAACCGCCCTTACGCAGCAATCCCATGACTTTATCGTACTGGCCGTTTTGGTAGAGGCTCTGTTCGCGGAACCAGACATCGAATTCTACCCGCAATTGTATGAGGTCGGTCTTAATCTTGTCTTTGACCTTACCGATACCGATATCACCCAGCTGTGCCAGAGCTTCAGCCTCGGTGAGTTTCTGGAATTTATTGCCATGTTCCGCAACGATTTCCTGCGCGAGGTCGATCATGTAATTGCCCTGATAGCCGTTTTCCGGAACTTCGATTTCTACAGCGAGCAATTGCAGATAACGGGCATAAAGCGAGCGCCGGAAAATATCCATCTGGTTGCCGGCATCGTTAAAGTAATATTCTCTTTCCACCCGATAGCCGCTGGCGGATAAGATATTCACCAAGGTGCTGCCCAGAATGGCGCCGCGTCCGTGCCCCACATGAAGGGGACCGGTGGGATTAATACTGACAAATTCAACCTGGACACTCTGTCCCTGTCCGATGTTATTGTTGCCGAAAGAATCGCCTTCTTGCAGAACACAGTCAACCTGGCGGTTCAACCATTGATCGCGCAGAGTAAAGTTAATAAATCCCGGCGGGGCCGCGACGGCGCTTTCGATTTCTTCTGCAGCGGGCATCAAAGCCACCAGCTCTTTGGCAATCGTCATGGGGTTAGCTCTGGCGATTCTGGCCAGTTTTAATGGGAAATTAGAGGCATAATCGCCGTGCTCCTCATTCTGAGGATGCTCAATAGTAATTTCAGGCAGCGCCACGGCTGGCAGCTTACCCTCTTTTTGTGCCCGGGTGGCCGCTTCCGTCAATAAACTGATTAATCGTTCTCTTAACATTTTCGTGTACCTGTTCGATTCTTTTGTAGACATTGATTATAACATAATATCAGGTTTGAAGCTAATTCAAGGGGAAAAATAATCAAGATTCAAGAATCAAGTTACAAGAAAATTCCAAGCAACAAAGTCCAAATGTTCAAACAATAATCAAGTTTCAAGACTCAATAATCAAGAATTGAGAAAATGCAGGGTGGGTTAGCGAAGCGTAACCCCCCGAATCGGGAACGGGTTTAGAATCAGGAATTACTTCTGGTGGGCGTTGCCCACCCTACGAAAAGCTGATTGGATACCAATTCTCCAGGGGACTGATTGTGTCCCGTCTGGATCCCGATTTTCATCGGGATGGGAATGTAATAGTTGTTTTTTTGAACTTAAATATTGAAATTTGTTTGATATTTTAATTTTTAGAACCTGGAGTTTCAGAATCTAACTTAATTCTTCTACCTGGGTGGTCCAGACCCGTGCCAGTTCTTTCACCAGCAAAGCATTTTCGGGGTTCTTGAGATGGCGGTCGATGGTAAAAAGTCTTTCTGCTTCATTGCGTGCCAGTTCCAGCAGTGCCACATCGGAGAGTTTAGCCATGCGCAAATCAGGCAGGCCGCTCTGCCGGGTGCCGAAGAATTCCCCCGGGCCGCGGAGTCTTAAATCTTCTTCTGCCAGCCGGAAGCCGTTATGCACGGTTTCAATGACCGACAGCCTTTCCTGGCCGACTTCCGATGGGTTCTGGGACAGTAAAATGCAGTAGCTCTGGTCCGGTCCGCGTCCGACCCGCCCGCGGAACTGGTGCAGTTGCGACAGCCCGAAGCGGTCGGCACTCTCCACCATCATCACCGTGGCATTAGGGACATCGATGCCAACCTCGATGACCGGTGTAGAAACCAGGATATCCAGTTCTTTATCATGGAATTGCTGCATCACCTTTTCTTTGTCTCTGGCGGCCATGCGGCCATGCAGCAGCCCCATTCTCAAATTCGGAAAGACGTTCTGTGAGAGGTATTCATATTCGGCCACCGC
>JBKQML010000123.1:0-27181 GCA_052326545.1 Dehalococcoidales bacterium | reverse complement strand
GATATTTCAAGAAGGTTCTCATTGCCTTGCGGAAACTTTTTGGCTTTTCACCACTGCCCATACCGGCCCCCATCGGGCCGCCCCTTCCTGGTCCAAAAGCAGGTGGTTTGCTGGTTTGTCTGGGGGTACTATTTTGTTGCGTCATTGGGCGAGTTCCTCCTTTGAAAGTTGAGACAGCGCAATTTCCTGATAGATCTGGCAGCTTTTCATCAGGTCCCGGTGCGTGCCGACGCCCGCAATCTCACCATTGTCCAGCACGACAATCTGTTCAGCTCCCATAATCGTACTGACCCTTTGCGTCACAATGAGCACTGTGGCATCACTCGTCTCTTTCTTCAAGGCTTTTCTCAGCGCCATATCGGTTTTAAAATCAAGCGCGGATAAACTGTCATCGAAAATGTAAATTTCCGGTTTCTTGGCGAGCGCCCGGGCAATCGCCAGTCTCTGTTTTTGTCCTCCCGAAAGGTTCGTGCCGCCCTGCGACACAGGCGTATCGTAGCCCTGATCGCTTTCATTGATAATGTCCAGCGCCTGGGCGGTTTCGGCATATTTGGCCACTTCCTCCTGGGTCGCATTTTCATTGCCGTATTTGATGTTGCTTTCAATAGTGCCGGAGAACAAAACCGCCTTTTGCGCGACGTACCCGATTTTTTCCCGCAAATCATGCTGCGTAACCTTTTTCACGTCGACACCATCGACCAGGATTGCGCCGCCGGTAGCGTCATAGAAGCGCGGTATCAGGTTGACAAGAGTAGTTTTACCGCTGCCGGTGCTGCCGATAAAGGCCGTGGTCTGACTGGGCTTAGCCGTAAACGTAATGTGTTTCAGCACATCATCTTCCGCGCCGGGATAGCGGAAGGCCACATCCCGGAATTCCACCACTCCTCTGAGGTCATTACTGAATTTTTCCGGTTTTTCAGGATCAACAATAACCGGCTTGGTTTGCAGCACTTCATCGATTCTCTCGGCAGAAACGGCCGCACGTGGTATCATGATGAACACAATTGATATCATCAGGAAGGCGAAAATAATCAACACGGCATACTGCATGAAAGCCAACATATTTCCTACCTGTATGGTGCCGGCATTAACCTCATGCGCCCCAACCCAGATAATGAGAATCATGACGGCATTCATCAGGAACATCATCGTCGGCATCAAAAACACCAGGACCGCCCGGTTGACAAACAGGCTCGTTTTGGTCAGGTCCTGATTTGCTTTGTCAAACCTTTCCTCTTCATGCTTCTGCGCATTAAATGCACGGATGACCATCAAACCGGTCAGGTGTTCGCGCATTACCAGACTCAGTTTATCGATCAATTTCTGCATCGATTGGAATTTCGGCAGGACGACGATGAACATCACCACCATAATGGTGATTAGCGCGCCGACTGCCGCCCCGATAATCCAGAGCATCGAGTTGGCGGAACCAAGTACCTTGAGGATACCGCCGATACCGATAATCGGAGCATAGAAAACAATCCGGAACAGCATCACCAACAGCATTTGTATCTGCGTGATGTCATTAGTCGACCTTGTAATCAGAGAAGCCGTGGAAAATTTGTCAAATTCCGTATTGGAAAAACTTTCGACGCGGACAAATAACTGTTTGCGCATATTCCGTCCCACTCCGGCCGCAATCCGCGCCGAGATATAACCGACAGTCACTGAACAGGCGGCGCTGGCCAGGGTAATGAGCACCATTATCTCACCGATATCGAAGAGATAATGATGCTGGATGGTACCGGTGTTCATGCCGAGCGCTTTGTATTCTATCGTAAGATAAGCCACCGAATATTCGGTCAACAGGTCCGGTTCGATGGCATTGATTTGCGTCTCAGCAGCACTTTGCAAAGCTGAAATTTGAGTCGGCGGCAACTGCGCGAGCGTGGCGAAGGGGTCCTCGCCGGCAGTATACGGTATTCCGAATTGCGCAAAAGTCGCAGCGGTATTTTGCTCCAGGTTGGCTACGATCGGCAAAGTATGGGAAAAAATCGTATCCAGGGATGAAATTTCTTTCTTATTGGTGGTATTGATTTTATAAATATCCTCATTCGCCAGCTGCGGATAAGTTTTCACATCTTTGGCATAGTCGGACGCGGATAGAGATTGCTTATCAAGCAGGACATAATCGCTTTTAACCTGATTTATCTGGTCCGCGGTCAGGAAAAAGCTGATTCTATTGAATTCTGTAGCGCTCAAAGCCTGCGGCACGGCATTCGAAATGCCGTCCTGCTGGATGCCAACATTTACGATATTCGCCATGTAACCGGGCAGCGCCAGGTCCAGCATCGCCTGGGCAAACAACAACACAAAGATTAAAATAATCGCCCAGAGGAAGGGCTTGAGATGCTTAAAAAGTTTCGTCATTTACGAAAAAACCTCCATAACCATGTTAACACTATTTATTAATAAACAAATCGATAACCGGGAATGCTAAGTTGATTAACTAACGACCCGCTCTGCACCAATTACAGTTTCCCGACAATTTTCCTTAATGTTTCGAAAGCAGCAGACATCTGAACGAGTTCTTCCGGAGTCAGACATGCCAACCTTCTCTTAATGTTTTCGTTGACCTTCTTTTTCATTTCCATGCCTAATAAACGGCCTTTATCCGTGAGAACCAGATAGATGACACGCCTGTCTTTCGCTTCCGGCAATCTCTCAACCAGGTTTAAAGCCACTAAAGCATCCACCAGATGGGTTAATTGGGGTTTTGTCATCATTAGCGCTTTCGCCAATTCCGACATTGTCATTTTGTTCTGGCTAATCTCTCCCATTACCGCAAAATGGAGACGGGTTAAATTCTCCGCATAACCGCTGACATCCATTTTCAGGATTTTTTTATGGGAAACAAGCATCACGTGAAACATGTTTTCCAGGATACGGTCAATATCTACTTCAGCCATTCTTTCTAACCCGCGCTATGGTATTTTTAAAATAATATGTTAACTAAGATAATAGTTAACTCCATTAACTATATTACTCAATTGGTTTTCGGTTGTCAACCTTGATTTTACTAAGTTAAGGTTACGTTTTGGTAAAATTTATGCACATTAATTTAATTATTACTGTCAGTTCTGACATTGCAGCGGGATTGACAAAAATGTGGTACTAAAGTACTATAATGCTGTTTTTTATTTGCCTGATTCATTAACAGGAGGTTTTGATATGACGGACACCCCGTTACCGGATGGAAATGATGCGCAGAATGACGCGGCGGACGCAGCACAAAGCAGTACACCAACCAATCCTCAGGATAACGCGCAGTTGAGCGCCCAGATTACGGAACTGAATAAGAAAATTGACTCGCTGAACGACAAACTCGATAAGAACGAGGCTTCTACCGCGCAGCTGATGAAGCAATCGCAGACAATGGTCGATACTACCGGTTCCGCCAAAGCTCAGGAAATACTGCGGCAGACGGTCAGCAACCCCAGCGGTTTCATCGCCATCGAAGCCACCAATTTTATTGTGAAATACATCCAGAAAAATGAGACCACCCGGTTCAGGGCTTCCGCCATGGCCAAAGGCCGGAAAGTGCTGCAAACGATTATTGCCAATTATATTGCCCAGAAAGTGCCGCAATTGAACTGGTACGGCACCGCTGTGTCCGCTCAAGGCGGCAACCAGTACCACATGAAAACCAGGACGAATTTTCCGGTCCGCGTAAACACCGGGTTGCCTTTTATCGGCAACGTCACCATCGCTGCGGTAGCGATGGAAGTCGAAGGCGATGTCGATACCGTCACCAATGAAATGAAGAATACCAAAGTCACGATGGCCACGGATGAGGCCCAGCGGCAGGTTTTTGAAGATATCCAGGATGAAATGGAATATACTCTAAAACCGCATAAGCATCTCTGGGCAGTAATGTATCCAACCGGAAAAGGCATCAGGGCTGTATTTCGATTCCTTAAAAAAGAGACGGCTTTTTCGATTCCGTTGTTGATTTTGTTTGTGATTACCGGCTTTTTTACGCCGACATTATTTCCCGCCAGTACTATCTGGCGCAAGCTCGGTAACCCTGTGATTTTCAGACGTTTTCTCGGGATTAGCCCCCTGGCGCTGTGGTTCGGAATTATTAACGGCATTATCTGGGGAGCGATAATCTGGGTCATTATCCGATTTAATCTCATTCCCGGCCTGGGTAAAAGCATCAAGTTCGTTGCAGCGAAAGTTTTTTCCCCGCTGCGGGCTTTCTTCAGGAACCGCGTACGCCGGCTGGCCACCATCGCGGGGGTGCTGGTGCTGATTGTGCTGCTCATTCTGTGGCGGGTAGGCGTATTTAACGGGCCGCCGCCGCTGCAGTTCTCCAATGCCAGCCCGGCCAATACCGCGGTGGGGTCTACTTATACCGCAAATTTAACCGTGAAAGGCGGGAATAAACCCTATACATTATCGCTTGTCACCAATGCTTTACCGCCCGGATTGTCACTGGATACGACCAACAATGTGATTTCAGGGAGCCCCACCACCGCCGGGAACTACCAATTTGCAATGCAGGTGCAGGATGGTTCGAAAAAAGATACAACGGTGACCGAAAATTACGATATCGTGGTGGTGCCGCAGGGTAATTTTGTGGTCTGCAGCACTGATTTACCGACCGGCAGTAAAGGAAAGCCGTATTCATATCAAATTGTCGCGCAGGGCGGCTATGTACCGTACCTGTGGGGCATTTCCGCGGGACAGTTAATGCCCGGAATGACGCTGAGCGCCACCGGTGTCATTACCGGTACCCCGACGGCAAGAGGCGATTTTGCTTTCACTGTGATCGCGGATGACAGCAGCGGGATCGCAACTGTTTTTTCACAGAGCTACACGATGCACATAAAATAGCTGTCAGCTTTGAGTAGTCAGCTTTCAGTTGCCAGGATTATTAACCGGCATAAAAACTTAACCAAATGGACATAATATAGCATTAATCTACAACGCATTTAGAGTTTCGGCAATAATAATGAATACACAATGCCCTATCTCTTTTATCTCTTCCCCAGCGTGGGAAGAGATATTATTATTTTTGGGCTGCGCGAGGGCAAACGCCCTCGCTTGCCCTTTAGTTCCCCTTTTCCCCTCATCCGCCAGCATTATTAATATAAAGCCAGTTTAATATAAATATTTCCTTTTTATGTAAACGGAGCTCAATAATATAACTCAGTATAGTACCATATTTTCATCGGGATGGATAAAAAGAGAAAGGCGGGGGATTTTACTACCCTGCCTTTCTCTTTTAGTACCTTCGGAAACAAAACTTTTTTACTGACCCCAGCCATTTAACGCATCCGTCAATAATTGAATATCATCGCTGTTGGAGAAACAGGATTCCAGGACGCGGGCCGCCAAAGGGGCCGCCTTTTCTATCGGCAGGCAATACTGCATTGTCTGGAATTTTTGGCGGAAGGCCTTGACTTTTTCCGCTACTTTTCGATTATTTTTAATACAATCCGCCATATAATCAGCCAGCTCCGTAAAATCCTTTTCCTTCATGCCGAACCGGGTCATTTCCTGAACACCCATCCTGATGCCGCTCGAACCGACAAAACTGCCGTCATCCGGCAGGGCCTGATAATTGGTGATAATGTTGTTTTGTTCCAGCCGGAGGGCAATTTCCTCGCCTATTCCGTATCGCCGCACCCGGATCAGTACCTGATGCGTCTCGGTAAAACCGTCGGCGGCATCCCCTTCCACCGTCACCCCCCGCTCATTCAGGGCTTTGGCGAAAGCGCGGGCATTGGCGATAACCTGGGACTGGAACCTGGTCTTGAAGTAATTCATTTCATAGGAAGCCACGAGCAGTCCCAGCAATGTTCCCAGGTGGTGATTACTGGTCGAACCGGGTAAAGCGCGGCTCTTGATTTCGCTCCAGAGTTTTTCCAATCCGCTGTTTTCATCCATATTGCTGACGATGATACCGCGCTGCGGGCCGAAGAATGTCTTGTGGGTGCTGCCGGTTACCACATCAACCCCTTCTGCCAGCGGGTCCTGGAAAGTGCCGTAAAGTCCCAGTGTGTGCGCCATGTCGTACATTAAAATCGGGCGGGGGTTCAGGTTTTTGGTCAGCTCATAAACAGCTTTCACCGGTTCTTTGTAGATAAACATGCTTTTCCCGAAAATAATCAGTTCGGGTTTTGCCGTGTCAATCAAATCACCGAGTCTGGAGGTATCGGTCCGGTAAGGATTATCCTTTAACCCGGGAAAATGATAAACGAACTCTTTGCCGGTGGCGGGGTTTTCTTCGACCAGATTAAACAGGGCGCCCATCGGCTGGTCACTGAGGTGGCCGCCCGTCTTTAAGTCATTGTTAATCACGGCACGCATGCGGCGGGATAACTTCGTGCCTCTGCCGCGGTTAATGAACTTGACCATCGCTTTGAAAACAATATCGTTGGCCATCTGGCCGCTGATAGGCCGCAGTTCCACGTTGGTGCATTTGAAATACGCCTGCATTTCCTTGCGAACATCTTCTTCGACATCCCTGATGAAATCGATACCCTGGTAGAAATAGACCTCTTTACCTTTAATCAGGCGGTGTTCGGCGTATCTGCCGGAGGCATCGGCGATGGAACACATTTTCACCAGCAGGCTCGGCGTGGATTCGGAGGGAATCAAGTTAATGCATTCCCGCTGCCGCCAGACGTTGTTCTGTTCGGTCTTTTTAACCAGTCTTTCAATTTTTTTCTGAAATTCAGCCATTGTAATCTCCTGTCTGAAATTACTGTGTCGTTATATCGTCTTGCCGCAGGTTTGTAAAACCAAGCGTACCTTATTCTCTCATGTTTTTGGATTAAAGGAAAGGAGGTGTAATGGCTGTCAATTGAGAAAGAGTTGGAATTCATGAAACTTGTAACTTGTAACTCTTAACTTTCTCTCTATTTCCCTAATTTCTTGAAAAGAACGGACGGCCACCAGCTCCAGCGTCCGGCCAGGGTCGCCAGCGCCGGTACCAGCAGCGCTCTGACGATAAAAGTATCCATCAACACGCCGATAGCGATTGCCGCGCCGATCTGTAATACTGCCCGGAGTGGCGCAATTGTTAGTATCGCAAAAGTGCCGGCGAGAATAATACCGCAGGCTGTAATCACGCCGCCCGTATTCGTAACGGCGTGACTTACCGCATCTTTCATCGTCCTCTTCTGGGCCTCTTCCCGTATACGTGAGACAAGGAAGATATTATAATCTGCGCCCAGCGCCACCAGAATTACAAAGATGAGTAACGGCAGCATGTAAATCAGGCTGCCTTCTTTTAGCACATCCAGGAAGAGCCAGGAAGTAATACCCAGCGTAGTGCCGTAGTTCAGCAGCACTGTGGCGACCATGTAAAGCGGAGCCAGCAGACTCCGGAGGAGAATCATAATCACAATGAGTATCCCGGCAATGGCCAGACCGACCACCCGACCGAAATCGGCATCGTTGACTTGCATAATATCGGCCTGTACGGCACTTTGTCCACCGACATAATGCGTGCTGCCCGCCAGAGATGAGGCGCTGATGTCGGCAGCCGCGGCTTTCCTGATTTGGGCCACCGTATTGAGTGTAGCCGCCGAGTATGGGTCGCCGCTCAGCACAATATTGATTTTGACGATTGTTTTATCCGTGGAAAAATAAGTCGTTTCAAGATAAGTTGTGAACGGTGTTGAAGTTTGCAAATTGAATTCACTGACGACTCCGTTAAAATTATCCGAAAGGTTATCGACGGCAGCTTGCAGCGTGGCTAACATTGATGGTATATCTGCCTGATTAGCCGCAGAGATTTGAGCGTTGATGGTTCCAATCTGTGTTAGGTTGCCTTCGGCCTGCTGGAAGTTCGGGCTTTGCACGATTCCCGGATACTGCAATGCCAAATTTTGTAACACCTGACCTGATGATTCGACTGAACTCAGCTGGTCCAGCCCGCTGCCTTGACCGATTGCATCTCCGATACTATGAAGCTGTGCGGCCAAATCGGTTAGCCGGCTTACCGGCGCAGAATAATAATCCACGCTGGCGACACCCTGAACTTGCTGTAAAGATTGGGCTATTGAATTGATTGCCTGCAGCGAACCGGCGCTGGTCATGTTAACATCCGGAGATTCTATCAATAGATTCAGCGGTGATAATTCCCCTGCCGTGAAATGTGCGTTCATTATTTTGAAACCTTCCACGGATTGGGCATTTTGCGGCAACTGGCTGATTATATCTGCGGAGCGGGTGAGACCCGGTAATGCCGCATATGGCAGTAAAAGTATCACCAGGATTGGCACAGCTACTATAATCGGGTGTTGACTTACCCGGTTGCCGATAGTGTGCCACCCAAAGCGTCCTTCTTTTTTTACGGTTTGATTGGTAAAAGTTTTACCGGGCCAGAAAAGATATTTCCCGAAGAGCGACATTAACGCCGGTACCAGGGTCAGGCCGGCCGCTAAAGTGACCGTCACGCCGATTGCCAGTGCGTATCCGGTGGTCTTGTTCATACCATAGCGCGATATCGCCAGAGACAGGAAGGCGATAATCACGGTTAACGCGCTGGCAGCAATCACCGGGGCGATGTGTTTTATCGCATTATTCTGTGCTTCCTGACGTTCTTTGTGTTGTAATTCTTCCCGGAAACGGGAGACCAGGAAGAGACAATAATCCGTCCCGATACCGAAGATGATGACCACCAGGTAAGCCTGCGACAGGGTGGAAAATTTGGCGCCGGCCTGTGCCAGAAAACCGACCAGGCCCGCTGCCACCACGTAACTGCAGCCGATGGCAGTCAGCGGCAGCAGTATCGCGATCGGGGATCGGTAGATAATGAGCAGTAAAATCGCTACCAGAATTATGGTCACCAGGGTAGTACGGTCAATTGTTTGCTGCACCGAACCAACCATATCCTGATATAACGCGGTTTCTCCGGTGACATACGCGTCCAGATGGGGATAATTCTGGCTCATATAGTCCCGCATCTGCTGGAGGGCAGTCTTGGCGCCCGCGTCCAGCGAACTGACGGAGAAGTCTACTACCATCATCATCGTGGTCTGGTCTGTGCTGATCAAAGTGGATTTCAGGGCGTCATTATCAAAGACGGATACGACCTGTTGTATTTCCTTCGGTGCCGCACTGGAAACTAACCAATTGCGGACCGCCTGGGCTTGCTGCATATCGGCATCGGAAAGTCCATTCGCATCGTAAATCACGATGATTACGTCGCTGGCCGAAGTTGTCGTGGTCGCAACAAATTTTTCGCTGAGCAAATTGGCAGCTTCAGATGATTCGGTATCTTGCGGCAGGAATTGACTTTCATCGGTGACGCCGACTTTGGACAGTTTCGGGGCGAATAAAAATAAACTGACCGCTGCCACCAGCCAGACGGCAGTGATGACGATGCGGTATTTTCTGGTGAATTCAGATAATTTCGTGAACATGTTGTAACTGTATCCCTTCTCTGTTGAGATTCACTTAATATTTTTATTAGAATTTACACTCTGCAATTGTGCGTTGTGCAGCAGAAAATCAGCTACTTCTTTGGCCTTTTCCAGTTGCGCGGGTGTTAACCCGTTCAGCAGCTTTTTCATCTGTAATTGTCCATATATCCAGATACGGTTAATTATTTCTTGCCCTTTTGGTGATAATCCACAAATTACCACCCGGCGGTCTTCAACATCGGCGCTGCGCGTCACCAGTTCTTTTTTCACCATGTTATCGATAATGCCGGTCGCGGTTGATACCGCAATATCCAAAGTGCCGGCGATGGAACTCATCCGGCTCGGACCTTCGGTCTGTAATAACAGGAGAACGCGCAATTGAGCTACTGTCATGTCCGACATCAACCACTCCGGCGGGATGGTGATGCCCATCACCTGAAAGATATTCTCCGAAACCTGCAGAATTTGAGTGACCAGATTTTTGTTATCCTTCACTTGGTTAATGTTTGTTTCTGACATATAATTAGCTCCAACAATATATTTCGGTATTACCTAAATAATTACAGAATACAACCAGAATACAAAGATTGTCAAGCGGGTCTTCAAAATTGTTATATTTTTGTAACCTTATTCGATGGGATTTTATAACTTCTTAAGTTTTGCTACTCTAGAATTATTGAAACAGGATTATATCCGCCAATAATTATGTGTAACCGGCCGCACAATATAAAAAAGGAGATGATCATATGTTGTTTCAAATTGTTCATTCCCATACCAGCCAAGTGTGCCCGGCTCAATCGCCGGAGGCTACTAAACAAGCTATGGATTGGTGGCAGGCCATGAAAAAAGCCCCAGGAATGAAGGTGCTCTTCGGCACTGTGTCCCCGGTGGAACATACTTTCTATATTACCGTTGAAGCCGACGACTATCAGGCTTTAACGCAGGCGCTGGGGCCGCTGGTAGGCATGGGCACCGGGCATGCCGTCCCCGTGCTGACGCTGGATCAGACTTTTCCCATGGCGGAAAGCGGTGCTTTCTAGGCAAATATTTAGGACGGTTTGGTTTCAGATAACCGGGGAGGAATGAGATGCCTTACAGAAGTTTGAGAATCTGGCCCGCGGAGGCGAAACTGCTGGTTGATTCCGGAAAAGCGGTGATATTGGATGTGGTTGCCCCTGAACTGCGGGCTCACTTGCGCCGGCAGATTGCCGGGGCCGTCAGAATCGAACCCGAACAATTCTCCGCACGTTATCAGGAGTTGCTACCCCGGGATAAACAGATTATTGCCTATTGCACCTGCGATGATGAAATCACAAGCGCCGGTGTGGCAAGTGATTTACGGCGGCACGGCTATCAGGCTTTCGCCTTGCAGGGCGTGTATGCGGCATGGGAAGCAGCCGGTTACGCGACGGAGCCCAAAAGACGGGCGGCAGTAAAAATAGTGTAAATCATTTCCATTATTTTAAGGCGGAAAATGAAGAGGGAACCGGAAATTGTGCAAACATCAGCTGCGCCGTCGGACGTGGCGGTAACATTTTCCTATGAGGTCTCCCGAAGGCCGAAAAACCGGCATAAAAAATTGTTTGCCCCGGTTGGTGTAAAGCTTACCACGCCGTCCGGAGGGAAAGTCCCTCCTGGCTGGCGCAATGTTTGGATGACCACGGATCCGCAGAGCCCGGTTCAGGCCATCGGTAAGGATTCTAAGGACCGGTGGGTTTACCTTTATTCCGCCGAACATATGGGTTTGGCGGCGGTGGCCAAATTCGCCCGGTTAAGGGCTTTCAGCAAGGCTTATCCGTCCTTGCTCAAACGCATCAAAAGGGATATGCAAACTTCCGAAGCGGCGCTGGCGCTCTATCTCATCGCTCAAACCGGCTTCAGAATCGGTAGCAAGGCGGAGACGCGGGCTGCGGTCAAAGCTTTCGGCGCTTCCACGCTGAAATGCGCACATGTCAATATTGACGCTGACCACATCTCCTTTGATTTCACCGGCAAGAAAGGCGTCCGGGTGAACAAAACAATCAAAGATAAATTTTTAGCGGACAACATCGCGAACCGGTGCCGCGCCGGGCCGGACCAAAGAATCTTCAACACCACCGCTGATGGCATCAGGGCCTATTTAAACAGGATTTCCACAAGTCGCGGGTTTACAGTCAAAGATTTCCGGACTTACCTGGGCACACTGGCCGCTTTCCGCAAAATTAATTCCATGCCGGTCCCCGAAAACGGCCGGGAAACAAAGAGATATAAAAGAGAAGTGGGCAAAACGGTCGCGCAAGAATTGGGTAATACCCCGGCCATCGCCTTGAACTCTTATGTCTCGCCGGAAGTGTTCTGTGCCTGGGAATCCGGTTGGGCGGTGCGTAAAAAGAAAGCCGCCAATTCTTCCCTGAGTTTGACCAGAGAGTTTTTGGAATGCATCCATTACGACCGTGCAGTCCCGGCGGACGGCTCCGATTTAAGCGAATCAGGTATTATGACAGTGATTAATTAAATTATTTGACGGGCTGATTCATCCCGATTGGGTTTCCCTAAAATACCGTTGTAAAAAGGGCCGGTGTTGTCTTATTTTGGACGATGTTGTAACATGTGGCTAATTGTTTAGTTGGGAGATTATCCAATGAGTGGTTTTCACGTGCGTGAACCGGAGCCTTTTCCGGTTGGGCGGTTAAAGAGGGTTAACCGGCCGACCACGCTCATCGATGATGATAAAGTCCAACGGGTAAATCAGCGCGATTCCGGTTTCATGAAAGCCCGCCGCGGGCTTTACGGCCCGGCTTGGCAAAATAACGGCAAACGTTTTGCTTATTCCTATCCTTTGTCTGATGCCGAAGGCTGGATGATGTCCAATATGAAGCCTTTCGTTGACGGCCTCGCTGCCCAACAAAAAGCGCCCATCCCCGATGACCCGAAGTTATTAGCGAGGCACATCAAGGAAACCGCCTATTTTCTACGGGCCGATGCGGTCGGCATTTGTAAATTGCCGCCGTATGCCGTTTACTCACACCTTTTCGACCCCGATAACCCGGAGTCGGAGGGCATACCGGTAGAATTGAATCATAAATATGCCATCGCGATCCTGATTGACCAAGATTGGCACACCGCTGCCGCTTTTACCGGGTACGACTGGATCAGCAATTCCATGAGCATGCTGGGTTATTCGCATTCCGGATTCATCGCGATAATTCTCGCCGATTATATCCGCCGGCTCGGCTATCCGGCCCGGGCCCATTATGCGTCAAATTATCAGATTGTGCTGCCGCCGGTGCTGCTCTGGGCCGGTTTGGGCGAAATGTCCCGCATCGGGGATTGTGTCGTAAACCCGTTTTTGGGGCCGCGTTTTAAAGCGGCGGTGGTGACCACGGATTTACCCATGGAACCGGATAAACCGATTGATTTCGGGCTGCAGGATTTCTGTGCTAAATGCAAGAAATGCGCCCGCGAATGTCCTTCCGGCGCATTAAGCAGCGGCGGCAAAGAGATGCACAACGGTTACGAAAAATGGCCCACTGATGTTGAGCAGTGCACAAAAATGCGGTCGGGAAACCGCAAAGGTTCCGGTTGCGGCACCTGTATTAAAGTCTGCCCCTGGAATAAGCCGTATACTCCGCTGCACCGGGCAGTAGGATGGGCAGTGAGTCGTTCCGCGCTCGCCCGCAGTATTGCCGTCCGGGGGGACGACTGGCTGGGTTACGGTAAACCCGATTACAGTAAAAAATGGTGGTTTGACCTGGTGGATATTAACGGTGACGGCCTGCTGCAGGTTCCGGGCAAAGATAAAAACGGTAAATCTTCGGCTTAAAACATGTTTGCCTTGTCTGGTTTACAAATGCAGTTCAGGCTGTTAGAATGGCTTCGTTAATATCAATACAGAGACAAAGAATGACAAAAGATGATTTGTTCGGATTGACCGGTAAAAAAATTCAATACGGCCCCTACCCCATGGAAAAGTTAAGACGCGTTGAACAGCCGACCACTAAAATCACGGAAAATGTTACAGAGGTCAGTGAGCGTGACAGCGGTTTTATCCGGGCGGCTCTCGGGCAGTTCGGACCTTTGGCCAAAACGGAGCTTAGCCGTTTTATCCCCAAGGAGCCGGTTGGCGCCGCCGAGAATTTTATGGTCAATCAACTGCATGCGATTGCCGAAGGCGAAGTCAACCCCCAAAAAGCGCCGTTGCCGGATAATCCGGCAATCTTGAGCCGGCATATCAAGCGGTTGGGATATTTTTTACGCGCCGATATCGTCGGAATTTGTGAATTACCTCGATATGCAGTCTATAGCCATAATGCCCGCGGCAAACCGGTTGAGAATCATCACAAATATGCGATTGTGATTGTCACCGACCAGGACTATAAGACGATGCACGGCTCGACCGGCAGGGATTGGATATCCGGAGCACAAAGCTTTAGAGGTTACTCGAACAATGGTTTCATCGCGACGATGATGGCCGATTATATCCGCCGGTTAGGTTACCCTGCCCGGGCTCATTTTCACACTTCATATCAGGTGCTGATTCCGCCACTCCTGCTTTTATCTGGCATTGGGGAAATGAGCCGCAGCGGCTGCATCTTGAACCCCTTCCTTGGTCTCCGTTTCAAGGCCGGCGCGGTGACTACGGACCTGCCGCTTTTACCTGATAAACCAATTGATTTCGGGCTGCAGGATTTCTGCCGTAAATGCAAGAAATGTGCTCAGGAATGCCCCTCGAAAGCAATTTCCAGCGGTGAAAAGATAATATATAACGGCTACGAAACCTGGGCGTTTGATGCCGAGCGCTGCACTAAATTCAGAGTGACCAATCAGAACGGGGCCTCATGCGGACGTTGCATCAAGGTGTGCCCCTGGAATAAACCGCGGGGCATGAGCCATGACGTTGTACGCTGGATGGTGAATAACACGCCGTTCATGAACAATGCAATTATTCGGATGGACAATATCCTGGGGTATAGCAAACCGGACCTCCGGGATAAATGGTGGTTCGACCTGGAAGAGGTGGACGGAAGATATGCAAAACCCGATAAGAAAGGAAATTCATACTAATGATGGCGTCGGAATTGTTGACCGCTGAAAAATCGAAATTTAGCGAGATTGTCAAACACTTTTCCCCGGCGTGGTTTGCCTGTGTCATGGGCACCGGCGGGTTGGCCAATCTCCTCTATCAGCTCAGTTCCGGTCTTGGCTTTTTAAAGCCGTTGGCCTTGATACTTTTTTGGTTGAATATTGTCTTGTTTATCATGATATTCATTCCCTGGCTGCTAAGATGGTTTATGCATTTCAAGCCTCTGGTTTCAGACCTCCGGCACCCGATGATATCCAACTTTTTTGTTACGATGCCGGCAGCTGCCGTTGTCCTGGGGACAAATTTCTTCCTTATCGGTAAAGAATATTTCGCAAGGGGTTTTATTGACGGACTCGGTTTAACGTTTTGGATCATCGGCGGAATTTTAACCCTGGCGATATCGGTGTTTGTAATGTTCAACGCCTTTAGTCAAGACCAAATCGATGTCGAACATGTCAATTTTGCCTGGTTTATTCCGCCGGTAGTCTGCGCCGTGCTGCCGCTGTTGGGGAAATCGCTGGTAAATGTTTACCTTGTTGTAAATATCGGCCTTGCCCGATCAATTAACCTGGTAGACCTCGTTTTTTACGGTATTTCGATGACTCTTTTTATTATTCTGGCCAGTGTGATTTTAAACAGGTTTGTTTTCCATAAATTACCGAAAGATTCTTTGCTGCCCACCTTCTGGATAATTCTGGGGCCGGTCGGGCTTGGTTCGGCGGCTTTGATTGATTTAGCGGATTCCGCAAAACTACTGAATTTGATTGGTTCGGTTGACACTTTAAAATTAATCGCTATTATTATCTGGGGCTTCGGGCTCTGGGCATTATTATTGACGATAGTTATTACCTGCTATTACCTGCGCCGCGGGCAAATTCCGTTTACCTTGAGCTGGTGGGCTTTTATCTTTCCACTGGCTGCCTATGCGCTTGCCGGTTACAGTATTTACAATTATACCGGTATCAAATTAGTCTACGGCTATACCTTATTTCTCGCGGTGATACTGGCGTTTTTATGGATTATCACCGCAGTGAATACTGTTATCGGGGTGATTAAAAACAAACTCCTGTTCCCTTGAACCAACCGCCGTCTGCACAGCACTATTTTAATTCCGGCATCCGTTTGGTCAGCTCCGCCCAACCTTCTCCCGTTGCCGTCTTGATTAGCCCGGTTACTTTCGCGAATACGGGGGGTGGCAGGGCCTGTTGCCAGATTCTGATCATATTTTCGCGGTCGTTAATTCCGATTAACGGGAAAAGCCAGGCCGCAACTTCCGGAAAACGGTCCTGCGGGATTTTCTGCGACATTTTTGCGATGATTACTGCCTGTTCCGGAATAGGAATCCTCTCGTTAAATATCCGGTATAAATGGGCCTCTTCCTTGTCCAGATGGAAGTGCAGGTGGAAATTAAATATGGCAGCGGCCCGCGCGATATCCAGTTTATCCATTTCACTGACTGCATGATTCAACCCCAGATACAGGATATCCAGGCCGCGGTGATCCCTTTCGTAAGCTTCGGCTACCAGCGGCGCCGCTTTTTCCACTGCCGGGAACACGGCATCCTCTTCGCCGCTGGCATGCCAGACCAGCACCTCGTTAAAGAATTGATAGCGGTTCAATACCATGTCCAAACTGCCGCCCTGACGTACTGCGGCGTTGGCGGCGGCATCCATTGCCGCCAGGTCTTTCCTGAATGCGTTGTGTATCGCCCGGATTCCATCCAAGGGAACGGTCATAACTACACCTCGATTTTTCAACGAGATTTTCAGCTAAAGATAACTATAAAAATACGAGGTAAAAACGCGGGCGAACCGCCGGTTTGTTACGGCTTGATTGCCTTGTTAACCTGAGCTGCCAGTTCCGGCGATACTTTCATTTTGTGGGTAGTCTCCGCGTGCAGAGCGACGATTTTCATCAGTTCGTCTTTATCTGCGTCTTTGACTTCGAAACCGCATTTCATCCCCAGGTCCGCACATTTAAACGATGCCATCGTCGCATCCTCCTTTTTTAGTCGAACCTCATTTTATAATTTTGTTTATCGCAAAATAATAAAATCAAAACGGAAAAAATGACAATTTTATGACATTTTTGGGGAAAAAGCAAAATGATATCCACCGCGGCGAAGGCCGGGTCCAGACATTAATTGGGAATAAAAGCGAAAGTAAAACACAAACAGCTGATAGGTTTAAATCATATTCCGGCGGGAGCGCCTCTTCTCCGCCACCTTGATACGGGCTAAAGCTCGCCGTAAAGATGCTTCGGCATTGGCGGCATCTGTTTCCGCGGTGCGGTTGGTCAGTTTTTCCTCGGCGCGCTTTTTAGCGGCTTCGGCACGGGCAATATCGATCTCATCGGCGCGTTCGGCGGCATCGGCCAGAATGGTGATATGGTCGGGGGTTACTTCCAGAAACCCGCCGGAAACCGCCATCGAATATTCCTCCGTGCCTTTACGGACCAGTACTTCGCCCGGTTTAATCATCGTCATGATAGGTTCATGGTGGGGCAGGATGCCCATTTCGCCCTCAACTCCCGGCACCATGACAATGTCCGCGTCCTGGGAGAAAACCAGCCGTTCTGCGGTTACGATGTCAACCCGGATAGTCATTATTCCTGTGCTCCCATTTTTGCCGCCTCAGCTACCACATCATCGATCGTGCCCTGCATGAAGAAAGCCTGTTCCGGCAGGGAATCGTGTTTACCTTCCAGAATTTCTTTGAAACCGCGCACGGTCTCTTCCCGCGGCACATACCGGCCGGCGCGCCCGGTGTATGCTTCTGCCACGAACATCGGCTGTGAAAGGAACCGCTGGATTTTACGCGCCCGGGCGACCGTTACTTTGTCTTCTTCGCTCAATTCCTCGATGCCGAGGATGGCAATAACATCCTGTAAATCCTTATACCGCTGCAGCACTCGCTGTACCTGCAGTGCGACGTTATAATGGTCCTGCCCGACAATCGCCGGGTCCAGGACGCGGGAAGTCGAGGTCAGCGGGTCTACGGCCGGATACAAGCCCTGTTCGGCGATGGAACGTTCCAGCGCGATGACGGCATCGAGGTGGCCGAAGCTGGTGACCACGCCCGGGTCGGTATAATCATCGGCCGGCACATAAATTGCCTGGAAGGAAGTGATGGAACCCTTCTTGGTGGAGGTGATGCGTTCCTGCAGTTCACCCATTTCCGTGGCCAGCGTCGGCTGGTAACCCACGGCCGAAGGCATACGTCCCAGCAGCGCCGAGACTTCCATGCCCGCCAGGGTATAGCGGTAAATATTATCGATGAACAGCAGCACATCCTGCCCTTCTTCGTCGCGGAAAAATTCGGCCATCGTCAGCCCGGTCAAACCGATGCGGAAACGCACGGCCGGCGGTTCGTTCATCTGGCCGAAGACCATTACGGTTTTATCGATGACCCCGGAGGCTTTCATTTCGTTCCAGAGATCGTTGCCTTCGCGGGAACGTTCTCCGACGCCGGCAAAAACGGAGAAGCCGCCGTGTTCGGTCGCGATGTTGCGTATCAGTTCCTGGATGACCACGGTTTTACCGACACCGGCGCCGCCGTAAGCGCCCACTTTACCGCCTTTGGAAAACGGCGTCACCAGGTCGATGACTTTCAGCCCTGTTTCCAGCAGCTGCGGGGTTGTTTCCTGCTCCACAAACGAAGGCGGCGCCCGGTGAATCGACCAGTTATCGGTCGCTTTTACCGCACCGGCATTATCAATGGCCGTGCCGGTAACATCAAATAATCGACCCAAACAACCGCGTCCAACTGGAACTTTAATCGGTAAACCGGTATCGATGACTTCAGTGCCGCGCGCCAGGCCTTCCGTCGGGGCTAAGGAAAGGCAGCGGACCCAGTTGTTGCCCATATGGTCCTGCACTTCCAGGATTAATTTGCCGCCGGCTGTATTGATTTCCAGCGCGTTAAACATCCTCGGCAACTCATCCGGCGGAAATTCCACATCGATGACCGTACCGATGATTTGAACTATCTTTCCTTTAGCCATAAAAACCTCCGTCTTCCCTCAAACCCCTTAATTCCCCGATAACGCTGCCGCGCCGCCGCTGATATCCAGCAACTCCGTTGTTATCGCTTCCTGACGCGCTTTGTTGTACATCAGGGTGAAATCCTGAATTAATTCGGCTGCATTATCTGTGGCGCTGCGCATGGCCACCATCCGGGCCGATTGTTCGCTGGCAATCGATTCCAGGATGGCGTGGTATATTTCCATTTCCACGAACCTCGGCAGTAAAGCGCCCAACACTTCTTCCGGTGTTGGCTCGTAGTCAAAATCGCCGCTCTTTGCCTGGGTCGCCGCCGGCGGTTCGATGGGCAGTAGCCTTTCGATGACCGGAGTTTGCGACATGGTGGAAACAAATTTCGTATAGGCGACATAGACTTCATCCACGTAGCCGCTGGTGTAGTCGTCGATAATAATGCGTGAAATCGCCAGCGAGTCCAGCAGGGAGGGACGGTCGCCCAACCCGGTGAATTCTGCGCGTGTTTCCCGGCCGTACCGCCGCATGAAATCGATGCCTTTCCGTCCGACACTGACCATCGTGACCGGAATTTTTTGGCTGACGATGAAACTGCCGGTTTTACGGTTCAGGTTGGTGATTAAACCGCCGCACAAACCCCGGTCCGGTGAAACATGGACAATCGCAATTTTCTTGACCTCACGGCGCCGCAGTAATGGGTGTAATTCGCCGGTTTGCGGTATCATGGCTAAATCCCGGATAACCTGCCGGATTTTCTGGTCGTAAGCGCGTCCCGCCGTTCCCGCTTCCTGGGCGCGCCGCATTTTGGAGGTGGCGATCATCTCCATGGCCCGGGTGATTTTGGCGATGCTCTGCACACCGCGGATTCTTCGACGGATTAAACGTATATTTGCCATTATCCAACATCTTCAAAAGGAGTCTTGTTCCAAGCTCCAGTACTCGTTATTTGAAACCCTGTTTGAATTCCTGAATCGCGCCTTTCAGCGCCTCCGATGTCGCCGGATTCAGGTCTTTTTCCCGGGCGATGGAGTTCACTATTTCCGGATGGCCGGCGTCCATGAATTTGTACAAACCGGTTTCGAATTCGCGCATTTTGGCTATCGGCACGTCGTCCAGCAACCCGTTGATCGCGGCGTAAAGAATGATAACCTGTTTTTCCATGGCCACCGGCATATAGAGTGGTTGTTTTAATATTTCCGTGATGCGCTGGCCGCGTTCCAGCTGGGAGCGTGTGGCTTTATCCAGTTCCGTGGTACCGAACTGGGCGAAAGCTGCCAGTTCACGGTACTGCGCCAGTTCCAGCTTTAACCTGCCGGCCACTTTGCGCATGGCTTTGGTCTGCGCCGTGCTGCCGACACGGGACACGGACAAACCGACGTTTAAGGCCGGACGCACGCCGGAGTTGAACAGGTCGCTCTCCATGTACATCTGGCCGTCGGTGATGGAAATAACGTTGGTCGGGATATAAGCCGAAAGGTCGCCGGCCTGGGTTTCGATAACGGGCAGTGCGGTTAAAGAACCGCCGCCGGATTCATCATTTAATTTGGCTGCTCTTTCCAGCAAACGGCTGTGCAGGTAAAAAACATCGCCCGGATAGGCTTCCCGGCCCGGCGGGCGGCGTAATAGCAGGGAAATCTGGCGGTAGGCCCAGGCATGTTTGGAAAGGTCGTCGTAAACCACTAACGCGTCTTTGCCGTGTTCCATGAATTCTTCGCCCATGGCGCAGCCGGCATACGGCGCCAGGTACTGCAAAGCGGCGGAATCGGCGGCATTGGCCGCCACCACGATGGTATGCGCCATCGCGCCGTAGGATTCCAGGGTTGCCACCACCCGGGCTACTTTCGAGGTTTTCTGCCCGATGGCGACATAGATACAAATCAGGTCGCCGCCTTTCTGGTTAATGATGGTGTCTAATGCAATCGCGGTCTTACCCGTGGAACGGTCGCCGATAATGAGTTCGCGCTGGCCTCTGCCCAGTGGAATCAGGCTGTCGATGGCTTTGATACCGGTTTGAACAGGGGTATTCACCGATTTACGCTTGGTGACATCCGGCGCGATTCTTTCCAACGGCAGGGTTTTGTCTGTTTTCACCGGTCCCTTGCCGTCCAGCGGGCGTCCCAGCGGGTCGACGACGCGTCCGATTAAAGCTTCGCCGACGGGTACTTCGGCAATTCTGCCGGTGCAGCGGACTTCGTCGCCTTCCTTAATCCCGGCATAATCTCCGAGGATAATGGCGGCTACACTGTCTTCTTCCAGATTCATGGCAATACCGATGACATCGTTCGGGAATTGTAAAAGTTCGTTATATTTCGCGGAGGCCAGACCGTTGATTCTGGCAATGCCGTCGCCGATTTCTGCTACGACCCCGACGTCATACATTGCCAGGGATGTGCCGAATTTATTAATTTCCCGCTTAATCGCGGAAGCAATATCCTGTCCTCGCGTTGCCATCTACACTGTACCTCCCCCGTTAGTGCCTGAGAAACTAATTAGCAACCCCACCCAGATCCTTGCGGAGAGCCGCCAGTTTACTGCGGATACTCCCGTCAATCAATTTGTCGCCCACCCGGATAACGATGCCGCCGATGATCGCCGGGTCGACTTTCGGCCGCAGCAGTATCGGTTTACCGACTATTTCCGTAATACGCTGTGCTATTTTCAGCTGGTATTCATCGTCCAACGGGATGGCCGTGGTAACTTCGGCAATTTCCGTGCCTTCTATCCCGCGGTAGTTATCCACCTGCGCCTGATATTCTTCCGCGATATCGTCAATTGCCGCCAATTTACCTTTGGCCGCCAGTAAAAGCACCAGTTTTATCACCAGCGGATTGACTTCGCCAAGACGCTGCGATAGCGTCTTTAATTTCTCTTCACCGGTAACCTTAGGATTGGCAATCAGAGCGGCCAGGGCGTTGTCTTTCAACAATGTCGCGACCTTCCGCAGGTCGGATTGCCACCGGTTTAAATCTTTTTCCTGTAACGCCATTCTGAATATTGCCTGCGAATAGCGTCTGGCGTATGCATTAACGGTCATTATTTCTTCCCGATGTGTTAATTCTTCTTCAGGTTGGCGCTTTCATCCAGCACCTGGTCGATTATTTGCCGGTGCGCTTCTTTGTCCAGTGACTTGCCGATAACTTTTTCCGCGGCCACTACGGTTAAATCGGCGAATTCCTGCCGCAGTTCCCCGATGGTTTCATCACGTTCGCGTTGAATCTCAACGCGCGCTTTTTCTACCAGCCCATGGGCTTCCTGTTTGGCTTCCTCCTGCGCTCGCTGTCGGGCTTCTTCGCCGGTGCGCATCGCGCGGGCAATCATTTCCTGTCCTTCCTTGCTGGCGGCGTCAATCTTTTTCTTGAATTCCTCTTCCATCTGTGCCGCCTGGTCCTTTACCTTTTGTACTTCCTCCATGCTTTGCTTGATTTTGTGCGAACGTTCATCCAGCATCTTCATCACCGGTTTATAGGCAAAGAAGTAAAGAATCAAAAGCAGGATTATAAAATTAACAATTTGGGCTGCAAGAGTCCATGCATTAATGCCAAGTCCTGACATATTTTTCCCCCTGACGGGCGCATTATTTTGTAACGAAAATTACCCTTTTGTCACGAAAATTAAGAGAATAGCCACGACCAGCGCATAAATGGCGACGGCTTCGGCCATGGCGATGGCCAGAATCATGTAGGTCATAATCTGGCCGCGGGCTTCCGGGTTACGTCCCAGCGCATTCAAAGCTCCCAGACCCACTAAACCGACGCCGATACCCGGACCGATGGCGCCTAAACCCATTGATAAACCGGCGGCGAGTAATCTCCAAGTATATTCAGTCATTATCCACCCTCCTTCAGGTGTTTATCTAAAAATTTAACGAAGCTATTTTATTAGGTTAATGTCCTTCTTCCTCATGACCTTGTGCCGCCATTGTGGCAAAGACCAGTGTCAAACCGCTGAAAATCAGCGCCTGTACCACGCCGACCAGCATCTCAAAAACATAACCGACTTGAATTAACCCGAAGCCGGCAAAGCCCAGCAGGAAGAACAGAATCAGGATTAAAATTTCACCGCCGGTCATATTGCCGAACAACCGGAAGGTGAAACTGACGATACGGATAAAATAGCTGATGATTTCGAGAAAACTCACAACAATATCGATGAACCCAAAAAAGATATTCCCGAAAGCAGATTTTATTTTGCCTGTGAACAACTGTCCCCAACCTCTAAAAAAGCGGCCCACATTAACGAATTGTTTTAAAAAGGTGAGTTTTCCGTCTTTGAGGCCGTAATAAGTGACAAAGCAAAATGAAATTAGCGCCAGCGCCAGGGCAGTATTGATATCCGTGTTGGCGCCGCGCAGCAGTGGTGCGCCGTTGTACGTTATCGAAGTGAACCCGGGGATGAGATTCATCAGGGCATTTAACATGACAAAAAGAAAAATAGTCGTCACTACCGGAAAGAACGTCCGTCCGTTTTTCTCGCCGGCGACGTCTTTGCAGAAGTTATACATCCATTCGAGGATGGCCTCAACCGCTGCCTGCAATCTGCCCGGTATCAGTTTGGCTTTGCGGGTAACCAGTAAAGCAATCAAAACCAGAATCACCACCGTAATCCAGGAAGTGAGGATGGTATTGGTGACCGGCAATGGCCCCAGATGGAAAATGACCGACGCCGGCAGCTCTACTGTTGGCGCCTGGATAAACTTTTTTCCGAACACACCGCTGATAATACCGAAAATCGAAGTCGGGATAATGACGACTAATAAAACAATAAAAGTGACCATAGGGATGGCGCATCCGAAAAGGCCGCATCCTATCTTTTTACCCGGTTTTTGTTCTGCCACTATTTATTATCCTTGTCTTTCTTGTTATTATCCGGTTTTTTCGCTTCTTGAATAAACGGTTTTATCATGTTATAAACGCCGAGCGCCGCTACCGCTATCCCTAAAAACAACCCGATAATTAACCACAACGGGCTGGTATTCATTTTCCCGTCCAGCCAATGCCCGCCCCAGATCCCTAAAATTATCGCGATGGCAATATAAAACCCCATCCCCATCAGCGACAGCATCGGTAACCACGGATATCGCATATTTACTAGAGGATACCAAAAATCCAGTTTCGGGTCAAACGCTGCAAGCCGTTAAACATCATTTTTCATTACGCATTTAGTGCATTTAGTTACGCCAAGAATGTTAGGTCTCAATATACGTAGCAATTTTAAATCAAACAAAGACGCCGGAGGTTATTTACATTTTTTATATCCAAAAAGCCCGGAGAAGTCACCGTCAAAATCTTTGAGATATGTGTGCATATCTATTACATCATTCGTACTAGGAGCGCCAAAATTTTTGAATTTGGCGGATTCCTCATCTGTCAGGTCGGAAACGATGTCCGGATTCTTTTTATCATTGATGACGGCCGTAATCAGGTAACGGCTGTGACAGGCGGAACAGGTGACTTGCAGGAAATAAAGGTCTTCATGGTTTCCGAGAATTTTGACATCACGCATCTCATATTTTTGGCCGCAGCCAGTGCATTTGACTGAGGTCATCAATTTTTTTACGATGCGTTCTTCCATAATTTCAGCACGACCGTAATAATATTATTTTAGCTACGATTGATGTTTACCGAAGTCATCCAGGTCGATTTTATTGATATAATCGTAAAAAGCCGAGGCTTTTTTCTTCATTTCCTCATCGATAACCGGCTTTTCTTCCTGATTGGCCTGCGGTTCGGTTTTTTCGTCGACAGGTTTTCCTGTATCTTTATCTAGATTCACTCCGCCTCTTTCCAACACATCTTCATCAACATATATGGGGACTTCGTCTCCGGGTGCATCGCCATTCCCTCTGACCGCTATCGCTAATGCATCGCTGCTGCGGGAGTCTATATAGATTTTGGTAATCAGCCATTCATTATTACTTAATTCGTGACTTATTTCAAAGATAACCGCTCTATCATCGATCTTATTTTCCGCTAAGTCTTCATCTTTAACTTCCATTACCTTAAACATTCTTTTACCCGATAATTCCCACTCGTCGATTACTTTCGCGATTCTTTTTCCGCCATGAACAAATGTTAGCCATTTTTCCTCTTGCTCAATATGTCTGACAATCGCTTTCTGCAGCTTTTCTTCGACGTAAGATATCAGCTGATTTACATCAATAACAACTCTCGCGAAAAATGTCTCATTTTGAAGTTTATCGATAATTATCAAATTTATCTTATAACCGAGACCAAGTAAAAAATTCTGCAATAAATCATGAGTTAATGGTCTTTGAATTTTTACTTTTTTTACCGCTAAAGTAATGGCGTCCGCTTCATTGTGACCAATCCAAATTGGAAGATAACGGCTGCCTTCTTTTTCTTTCAGAATGACAACACACTGGTAATTCACCAGACTTTCACGAATACTCTCAACAACCATTTCTATCATTATTAAGCCTCCGCTCAACCACCAGCAACGATTAAATTCTAACTCTATTAGAATTGACTGTCAACCTTGCGCTAAAGGGGGTCAGCACATAAAACCCGGTTGTCGTTCTGAACGTAGCGAAGAGTCCCTGTGGTTCATAAACATGGTTCCCCCGGTGGTCCTTCCCGCGAAGGCCGGAATCCGGTCCCCAACAACTCATTTACCCTAGGTCTCCCTCATTGTCGTTGCGAGTCCGCTTCTGGCGGACGTGGCAATCTTAAATGCTTCTTGTAATGCTTATCGACTTCTATCCTGCAATCCATACCGGCGAAAGCCGGTATCCACTTTGAGGATTACAAACAAGATAAATCCCGGGGAAGAAATATATTTCTTGATTATTGGCGATTGATTATTGACTATTATTTATTTGATACTTGACAAAATTAATAAAAAGATATACTATATATTAATAAAGTTAATTAATACATTGAATAAATTAATAATAAAGCAATTGAATGAGGAGTTTACAAAAATGCCTAAAGATTGGCAGGAACTAACCAGATTAACCCGGGGCGCAACGATTGCCGTCGAAAAGGTCCGTATTGTTGACAGCGGTATCAAAATCGAAGGCGATTTCGAATTACCGACACTGGCACGGCTGTCCGCGGAGGACCAGATCTTTGTCATGGCCTTCTTAAGGTGTGACGGCTCCATTAAGGAAATGGAAAGTGTTTTCGGTATCAGTTACCCCACGGTGAAAAGCCGGCTCAACCGCATTGCCGGGCAGTTTGAATTCGTGGAAAATATGCCGATGCCGGTTCAGGAGGATGTTTTAGATCGATTGGCGCGCGGTGAAATTACCGTTAACGACGCGATAGAGAGGTTACAAAAATGAGCATACCGCCTTGCCTGCTGCATGTCCGCGTTCTCAACAAAGAACATAATTTCGGTATCTGGCTGCCTTTATTTCTGGCCTGGCTGCTGCTGGCAGTATTAATCCTGGCTTTATTGCCGCTGTTTCTGCTCTTGTTGATAATTGCCTTGCCTTTCGGCTGGGGCGAATTTGTGCTGCTGCTCGGCCCGCGGTTTTATAACATTTTATGTGCTCTGAAAGGGCTTAAAGTGGATGTCGATAAGCCGAGAGAGAAAGTTGAAATATTGTTTGTTTAACTGATAGGGAGGACGGAAATGACTGAAAATCAAAAGAAAATCCTGGAAATGGTGGCCGATAAAAAGATTACTGTGGATGAGGCGTACCGTCTCTTGAGTTTGATTCAGCCTGCGTCAGACTCCGGTAATGGCGGGCCTAAAGAGCGGAAACCATTACCGAAGTATTTACGGGTTGTGGTGGATACTGAACACCATTGGGAAAATGGCTGCGACCGCGGCCCGGCACATATCAATATTCGGGTGCCGGTGGCTTTAATCCGGGCCGGCGTGAAACTGGCCTCTTTAATTCCTCCCGAAGCCTATAACGAGGTCGATGAAAAATTGAAAAACCGGGGAATCATGTTTGATTTAAGGAATATGAAACCGGAAAATGTCGAGGAGTTGATTCAGGCCCTCAATGATTTACAAGTGGACATCCAGGGTACTGAGGAAAAAGTCCGTGTTTACACTGAGTAAAAGCAGAGGGTGAGGTTCGAAAAATATATTTGCCGCATTAGTAATGGTTAAAAAGCACAATTTTGGTATTTGTTTGAATTTTGGCTATTGGAATTTAATTTGTAATTTCTTTAGGATTTCGATATTAGTATTTAGTATTTATTTTGGAGGTTATTATGGGTGGCTATTTTCGGATTCTGGCGGCAATTCCCGGTTTCTTTTTAAGTGCCTGGTTTATGATGTTGCTCTGGGGAGTTTTCTCACCGCAAATACATGTACCAACCATTACTTACGTGCAATCGATGCTGGTGACGATTACTTTGTGGCTGGCCGTGGCGCCGCTGGCCGCCGTCGGCGGGAGGCACCACTGGCATTAGAGACCAGATACGTTCTTTGAAAATGTTAGCTGAAAATTAACTGCTGATAGCTTAAAGAAGGTAAAGGTAGTTCTGATATCGGATATTGGTTTTTTAATTTGTTTAGCATTTAGATATTAGTATTTATTTGATTTTTAAAGCTTGATTATTGATTATTTAGAACTAAACCTCTTCCATTTCCAGTATCCTGTCGATGCGGAATGTCCTGAGTTCGTTTCGCATCAGGCAGAACGCGATCACGCCCAGATAAGTTTTACCCGCAAATCCCATTTCTCCCATCGTTTCCGGCCGGATAATCCTGACCGATTTTTCATCGTTCGGTTTGAGATAGGTTATTTTCAGGCTGGTTTTA
>JBKQML010000122.1:0-3778 GCA_052326545.1 Dehalococcoidales bacterium | reverse complement strand
CTTCCGCCGGGGATAACCGCCCGTCCGACACCTGCTGCAAAATGTCTTTCCGCACATCTTCAGCAGAGGCTGCTTTCTTTTCGGCGGCGCTGCCGGTGGTTTTCTCGGGGATAACGATGGTATCGTTGTTCCGATTGAGAATACTGTTTATTTCGTCCAGTTTATTCCGGATTGTCGGGTAGGAAATGCCAAGTACTCTTTCTACTTCGGTGAGGTTACCCCGCGCGGAGAGAAAGACTTTAATAAAAGTGAGCGTGTCATCGGAAAGATTGGATAACATGCCTGTTTGAAATTCGCCGCGCATCTGAAGTTGACAGGCGGGGCATTTGCATTCGGTGATAACAAGTTGACTGCCGCAGGCCGGGCATTGATTAAATAATTTCTGCATATTTTCCTCCTGATGTTTATTATTATAGAGACAAAAATATAAAATGTCAATAGACAAATTAATAATATTATAAAATAATAATAAAATAATTAGAATTAGAAATTAATATGATGATATTAAGAATTATTGTTAAAGACAAGTGACTGAAGTTCCGAAATGATGAAAAATCCGGCGGCATTGTGGTTTGAAAAAAGAATAAGTCTACGACACATGGTTTCTTACCGTAGACTTATAACCGGTTAATTTGGCGGCCTGAGAACGATTCGAAGTTAATCCTCGCCTAAAAACTGGGGATTATGGATTGTGCCGTCATGCACATCTTCCGTTTTATACCGTTCGAATTTACCGTCAGCGGCGGCGAGGGCGGTTTTAGCCAGTATTGCCGCACATTTTTCTTCGGTCATCGGTACGTAACTCCTGGCGGATTCCAGCGTCTCCTGCAGGATTGCCATGGTTGGGAAACCGGTAATGACAACACTGACCGGCAGGCTCATCGTGTAATGCAGGCACTCGGCTGGTGTTACGGTGTTGCTCTTTAAAAACATCCCGGCGCCCATTGGTTTCATTGCCAGCACGCCGATGTTTTCTTTCAGAGTCACAGGCAGGACCTTTTTTTCGAAGCTGTCATAATGGGCATCCATCACATTCAAAGGCATCTGCACCGTGTCAAACCTGAAGTCATTCTCCCTGGCTGTTTGCAGCATCTTGAGGTGGATATCGGGACTCTTATGACCGGTGAACCCGATATAGCGGAGTTTACCGGCTTTTTTTGCGGCCACCACGGTCTCCATCGAGCCGCCGGGGCTGAATATCTTTTCCGGGTCGGTGATGCGGATGACTTCGTGGAACTGTAGCAGGTCAATCGTGTCGGTTTGCAGCCTTTGCAATGATTCCTCGAGTTGTCTGGTGGCTGCTCTGGCGGTATGCGCATCGATCTTGGTCATCAGGAAGACTTTATTCCGGTATCCGTCTTTGAGGGCTTTCCCCATGCGAATTTCGCTGGCGCCCTCGTTGTAATCCCAGCAGTTGTCCATAAAAGTGATGCCGTTATCGATGGCATAGCGTATTATCTGGATGCTCTCGTTTTCACTCATCCGTCCGCCGATGTGGAATCCGCCTAAACCGATAGCTGATACTTTCTCCCCGGTACGGCCCAGGGTGCGGCGTGGTATTTCTGAATTTGGTGATGTTTTCATATTTAAACCTCTTGCTTGCAACAATAACGGCAGCAAAATACTTGCTTAAGGTCATCATACAAAAGTTTGGATATATCTACAAGCGGCGATATTTAGCGACGCGTCCGGTTGAAGATTTTCCGCCACGATTTTATGATTGACCCGGGCCGTAAATCGCCAAGGAGTATTTCGGCGGTTTTTGTCGGCGGCACGCTGCGCACTTCTGAGATACGGCGGAACAAACCGAGCACTGCGATTAGGCGCAATATCCCGGATAAGAGGAATAAGGTCAGGAAATAACTTCCTTTAATTTGCGGCAGGTGGGGTCCTAAGTTACCGCCAATCAACGCTCCGAGAGTGGAACCAAGCGCACCCAATGCGGCGAATAAGGTGATATATCTGGTTCGGTTTTCCTGAGGTGCCGCATCCCAAATAAACAATCCCGCGCACAGGTTAAATCCCGCCCAGGCGAAACCGGAATATACCTGCGCGGCGCACAGCCAGACCACGTTGGAACTCACCAGCCAGAGCATGGAAATGAAAGGTATCATCAGTGCGGTGATGTGCAGTATTTTGATATTGCCGGCCCGATTGGCGTGCTTGCCCCACCAGGTGAGAATCAGCATTGTCACCACAGTCGGAACGGCATTGATAATCTGGTAATTGATGTAACTCACTTTCAGCGTACTGAGCAGGTACACCGAGAAAAAAGGAGAGGCGATATTCTGGGATAAGTTAAGAAAAACGGTAAAAACAATAAAACGTCCGATGTTCGTCGAAAATAATCCCCGGGCAATTTGCGGGATGCTCTCGCGGGATGCATTTTGGGGCAGGACGGGGTGCGGGTCCGGCGTTAAAGAAAGATAGTAAAGCGATACCAGCCGGCCGATTAACGCGCCGGCAAAAATAATCACAAAAGCCAGCCGGGTGTTTCCGGTCAAGATTTGCAGCAATCCGCCGGCGACAAATGAGAAAATCAGTGTGACGAGGTTCCCGATACCGTTACGCAACCCGAAATAGCTGCCGCGTATCTTGGGCGGCACCAGGTTGCCATCATTGCGCTCCAGGGCGTGCCGATAATATTGCCGGCAACGGTGGACAGGGTCACCAGGATAATCAGCCACCAGATTTGACCGGTATGAAATAAAAATGGAATTAACAAAATCGGCAGCCACAGTAAAGAAAGAAATAAATCAACTGGGATGATGAAAGCTTTACGGCTACGGGCGCGCTCGGCAAGCAAGGGCGTCCATAACAGGACCAGCATGGTCGCGAAGTTAGGAATACTGGTCAGGTAGCCAATCTGCTGGGTTGTAGCCTGCATGGTCAGCGCGTAAGGCGTGATGTAGTTCGTGGTTAACCCGCCGGCTGCCGATGCTCCGATACCGTCCAGTATCGAATTCCTGAGACCTTTTCTAACCTGTTCTTTGTTTAAACCGGAGGGAGCTTCACGGTGTTTATGTGGGGAAATTATCTCATTTGTGATGGCGCATCACCTGCTTAATCAGAAGATATCTGAAAAATATAACCTTGGCTAATAACTTATTTTAATATAGCACAATGTCTGTAGATTTCCATTTGGATTGTTGAAAAAACTGACAAAATCTGCAGCGTTTGCTAAACTAAAATTACACAGTGATATAATGTCATAGAATAATAGAAAAATTATGGAGAGGCAGTACGTGACAAAGCAAAACAAACTATCGCCGCTGGGTGAATACCGCGAAGCATTGAAAACAGCGCTTATTACCCGCAACAACCTGATAAAAATGGCCAGAGACAATTACGAGAAGGCCAGGAAGAACGCTACGGAAAGATACAAGAAACAACTTTTAGGTAAACCAAAGTAGTCGTTGAATAATCTTTTAGATACCAAAAAATATTGGTGGAGCTGAGGAGACGATATCTAGAACCGAAACCGTCTCCTGCTTGGAATTATTGGGCTGTAAAGGTAAGGTATAATCCAGAGTTATCTTATCATCACCTATTCTAATTTTCTCTATAAAAGACCTTAAGAAAGCTTTACGTTCGAATAATCCTCTTTCATCCAAGAATTGGCGTAATTCAGCGACGTAGGACAATACTTTCTGCGGGTCAATATACATTCCTCCCTTGGGATCCTGAATATTCTCCAATTCCAGTTTAGTTTGTCTCATCTGGTTCAATTTGTCTTGAACTTCAGCTATTCTTTCTGCCATTCTGCCTGGCTCGATAG
>JBKQML010000121.1:0-4492 GCA_052326545.1 Dehalococcoidales bacterium | reverse complement strand
CAGTTCCCTTTGAGTCGCAACGAAATACTCCGAAAGCCGCAGCTGAAGGTACTTTTGACCTTAGTCAAAATGTATTGGCATTAAGCCGAAATGTACGCCCCTTGCTGTAGCCGCAGCGGGAAGGTGGAAGTACTTTCCGCAGGAAATGTATACTTCACGAAGTGAATGTAAGGGAGAGGATTAAGGCCGAAGGTACTGAGCGCAGCGAATGTATCAGGGGACATTGTACACTTTACGCAGTAAATGTGTATAAATTATTGCTACTCAACATTCATAACGCTGAACCGACCGCTGATAGCTATTCGCTGCCCTCTGTTCGCTTTACTAAATCATTCACTGGTGCTAGAATTGGCGTTAATTATATGATTTAAAAGGTAATTTCATCAACTGTGTCTAAAGAAGCTCAGGCGCGCATTAAAATCAATAAACTCCTCGAAGCAGCCGGTTGGCGTTTCTTCGCTGATGCCCGGGGTAAAGCCAACGTCGTGCTGGAAGCTAATTCCAAACTGGTTAAGACGGATATCGACGCTTTCGGCGAAAATTTCGAGCAAGTCCGAAAAGGCTTTATCGATTTCCTGCTGCTGGACGAAAAAGGCTTACCCTGCGCCGTGCTGGAAGCCAAATCCGAGGATAAAGAACCCCTCGACGGCAAAGAGCAGGCCCGTGGCTATGCCCAGGCCCAGAAAGTCCGCTTCATTATCCTCTCCAACGGCAACCTGCATTATTTCTGGGATTTGCAAAAAGGCAATCCCACCGTCATCACCGCTTTCCCCCGCCCCGATTCGATTGCCCATCTGGAAGCAGCCAAAACCAACCTCAAAGAACTTTCACAGGAAATGATCACCGCCGATTATATTGCCCTGACGCAAAATGCCGCCTATCAAAATGACCCGCGCTGGCAGGATGCGGCGCAGCGGCCCGCTTATATCGAAGAAAACGGCCTCAAATTCCTCCGCCCTTATCAACTTGAAGCCGTAGTGAAGCTCCAGGAATCCGCCCAAAAGGGCAATAACCGTTATTTATTCGAAATGGCCACCGGCACCGGCAAAACCCTGCTCTCCGCCGCCGTGATTAAATTATTCCTGCGCACCGAAAATGCCCGCCGCGTGCTTTTTCTGGTCGATCGGCTGGAGCTCGAAGACCAGGCCTGGAAAAATTTCATGCGTTACCTGAAAAATGATTATACCTGTGTTATTTACAAAGAAAACCGCAACGACTGGCATAAAGCCGAAATCGTGGTGACCACGATTCAAAGTCTCTCTTCCGAAAACAAATACCGCACTTTATTCTCGCCGACTGATTTTGATTTGATTATTTCCGATGAAGCCCACCGTTCCATCGGCGGCAACAGCCGCGCCGTCTTTGAATATTTCATCGGCTATAAATTGGGCTTGACCGCCACCCCGAAAAACTATCTGCGGAAACTGGACCCGGCTAAAATTAACGAAAACGACCCCCGTGAATGGGAACGCCGCCAGCTGCTGGATACCTATATCACTTTCGGCTGCGCCAGCGGGGAACCTACTTTCCGTTATGACCTGGTTCGCGCCGTGGCTGAAGGCTATCTGGTTAATCCCCTGATTATCGACGCCCGCACCGAAATTACCACCCAGATGCTCTCCAAACAGGGCTATGCCGTGATGGTCAATACTGAAGAAGGCAAAGAAGAAGAGCAGAAATTCTTTGAAAAAGACTACGAGAAGAAATTTTATTCCGAAAAGACCAACCGCATCTTCTGCCGGACTTTTCTGGAAAATGCGCTGCGGGACCCCATTTCTGACGAAATCGGCAAAAGCCTGGTGTTTTGCGTCAGCCAGAAACACGCCGCCAAGGTCACGCAAATCCTGAACGAATATGCCGATAAAATGTATCCCGACAAGTACAATTCCGATTTTGCCGTGCAGGTCACCTCGAACGTCCCCGATGCCCAGCAGTTCACCATCAATTTCTCCAATAACAACCTCAACGGACATACTAAATTCCTGGAGAGCTACAAGTCGAGTAAAAGCCGTGTTTGTGTCACCGTCGGCATGATGACCACCGGCTATGATTGTGAGGATATTCTCAATCTGTGCCTGATGCGCCCCGTCTTCTCCCCCACCGATTTTATCCAGATGAAAGGCCGCGGCACCCGTAAATACACCTTCAGTTACACGCAGCGGGAAGGCGGCGTCAAATCATCTATCAAGGCCGCTAAGACGAAGTATAAACTTTTTGATTTCTTTGCCGTCTGCGAATATTTCGAAGAGAAATTTAACTACGATGAAGTCTTGAAGCTGCCTCCCACCCGGGAATATAAAACACCGGGCGGCGGTGAGGGATTCGGCCATGATGAGCAAACCGTCTATTTCCCCGACCCCATCAAAACGATGACTGAAAAAGAAGTCGGGGCGAAGGGAATGCGCATCGACCGCGAATTTTTCGCCTCGTTTGAAAATACGATTAAAAGCGACCCCGTGAATCAGGCCAATTATGCCAGAGGCGATATCGCCGCCATCGAAGAAAAAATCAAAACGGAATTGTTCGGTAAGCCGCTGGCTTATTATGATGAAGAAAAATTGAGTAAAGCAGCCAGAATCGGACGTCGGTTGGCGCTGCGGGAAATGATTCTCAAGGCTTTCGGCGGCATCACCCGCTTCAAGACGAAGGATGAACTGCTGGAAGACGAATTTGCCAATTTCGTGGCGATTAACAAGCCGGATAACCGGCATATCGTCAATCTGAAAAATTATTTCAAGGCTTACATCGCCGATAAAGAAATCCGGGACATTATCGCCAACAAGGAATACGGCCGGTTAGCTACTAACCCCAGAATTACGTTAGCTGAATTTAAAGACCTTAACGGCTGGATCACTATTGTGCCCGATTATGTCAAAGATTATGTGCCCATTGAAAAGTTTGCGGAGACCAAATAATGCTGAATCTGGACACCAGGCGTAAAATCGATTCCTGCCGTGATATTCTGGTCGGTAAATTGCCCGACCCCAAAGCCCAAATCGAACAGATTACTTACGCCCTGATTTATAAATTCATGGGCGATATGGATAATGCGTCCGTCGCGCTGGGCGGCAAAGCAAGCTTTTTTGTCAACGGTTACGAACAGTATACCTGGGATAAGCAAATGTCCACCAATCTCGGCGGCAAACAGCGGCTGGATTTATATTCCGAAGCCATCGCGAAATTGTCCCTGAATCCTCATTTACCCCAGTTATTCCGTGATATTTTCAAGGATGCCTTTCTGCCTTACCGCGACCCCGAAACATTAAATATGTTCCTCAAGGAAATCAGCTGGTTCACCTATACACACAGTGAAGATTTAGGCGACGCCTTCGAATATCTGCTGTCGGTGATGAGTTCGCAGGGCGATGCCGGGCAATTCCGCACCCCGCGCCATATCATCGATTTTATTGTGGCCGTCGTCGACCCCAAAAAGGACGAAACCATCCTGGACCCGGCCTGCGGCACCGCCGGTTTTTTAATCTCTTCCTATAAACATATCCTTAATCAAAATATGGATAATAATCCCGGCGATAAATTAACTCCGGATGAGAAAACCGCCTTGATGAACAATATGATGGGTTATGATATTTCCCCGGACATGGTGCGTTTGTCCCTGGTCAATATGTATCTGCACGGCTTTCCCGAACCGCATATTTACGAGTATGATACCCTGACCGACGAGAGCCGATGGGAAGACAGTTTCGACGTGATTATGGCCAATCCGCCGTTCATGTCCCCGAAAGGCGGCATCCGCCCCCACAAGCGTTTTTCCATCCAGGCCAACCGCTCCGAAGTGCTTTTTGTGGACTATATCGCAGAGCATTTGAACCCCGACGGCCGGGCCGGTGTCATCGTACCGGAAGGGATTATCTTCCAGTCCGGCAACGCCTATAAATCCCTGCGTAAAATGCTGGTTTCTAATTATCTCTTTTGCGTGGTCTCTTTGCCCGCCGGTGTTTTCAATCCCTATTCCGGCGTCAAGACCTCAATTTTATTCATGGATAAAACGCTGGCGAAACAGACCGATAAAATTCTGTTCGTGAAAATCGGGAATGACGGTTTTGACCTGGGCGCGCAGCGCCGGGAAATTCCGGGCAGCGATTTCCCGCAGGCTCTGATTAATGTTAAAACCTATATTCAATCTGTCCGAAACGGCAAAGAATTTAATCCGCCCGAATCGCCCGATATTTTACTGGTCTCCAAACAGCAGCTAGCCGAAAACGGCGATTATAACCTCAGAATGGAACGATATAAAACCCAGGAATTACGTCAAACAAAATGGCCGATGGTTGAATTAGATAACATTTGTACTTTTACAAGTGGTTTATGGAAAGGGGAAAACGAACCCCTTCAAGCGGTTAATAGTTTAAGGAAAGGACAAGAACTCCCTGCGGTCTCTGCCGCAGGGATGAATTGTCCGAAGCGATGTATATAGTATAATGGCTGCATGCCGAATAATATAGAAGGGGATATATGGTACTGGTATCACAAT
>JBKQML010000120.1:0-3777 GCA_052326545.1 Dehalococcoidales bacterium | reverse complement strand
GCGCCGTTCATCGAGTTGCTGATCAAGACCCGCAAGCAATTGCGTGATGCCAAACAATTCAAACTTGCCGACGAAATCCGGGATAAGCTGCTAGCGGCGGGAGTAACTATCGAAGATACTGCTCAGGGCACCAGCTGGAAAAGAAAGAAATAAATATTCATAATGTAATTTTCATTCTCCCTTCATCCCTCCTTGAAAAGGAGGGAGACGCTTTATTTAAATGACAATATGACAAGTAATGCACTCTCAACATCAACCGCCCGTTTTGCCGGGTGGGTCACCAGCCGCGAAGGCAGAAAATTCCTGCAGCTACGTTCGGACGTGCCCGCACCGGCCGTTCCGCCGGGAAAAACCGGGCGGGACGACTGGGCATCTTTGTACATCCATATTCCCTTTTGTCGCACGCTCTGCCCTTTTTGCTGTTTTAACCGCTACCTGCTGGATGAAGTGAAGGCCCGCCGTTATTTTGTTAATTTGAAAAAAGAAGTGGAGTTTTATATTGACCGGAGTTTCCGGTTTTCCGACTTTTATTTCGGGGGTGGGACGCCTACCGTGATGATGGATGAACTGCTGGATTTTATTGATTTTTTGAAGAAGAACTTTAAGGTCCGGCAAATTTCGATGGAAACCACGCAGCGTGAAATTAATCCCGCGATGATTGCGGCGCTAAAAAAGGCCGGCATCAACCGGCTCTCCATCGGCGTGCAGAGTTTTGATAACGACCTGCTCCAGGCGATGGGCAGGCTGGTGGGCAGCGGTGAAGAAGCAATCGAAAAGTTGAAAATGACACAGGGACAGTTCGATACCGTGAACGCTGATTTTATCTTTAATTTTCCGACGCAAACCGTAGAGCAGTTTAAAAAAGACGTTGCCACCTTCAAGGAATCAGGGATTGACCAGGCAACATTTTATCCTTTAATGCCTTCACCGCACAAGAAGAGCCGGCTGGAAAGACGTTTCCACAAAGTCGACACGTCCCGGGAAAAAGAATTCTACGATGTGATTTTGAAAGAGCTTTATCAGGGCGGATACAAAGCATCGACGGCATGGTGCTTTTCCCGCGGTGACCGACTGATTGATGAATACATCATCGATTATGACGACTATGTTGGTGTCGGGGCGGGTTCAGTGGGATTTCTGAACGGCGATTTCTTGGTAAATACCTTCTCGCTGGAAAAATACGACGAAATGATTTCCGGCGGTAAGTTGCCGATTGTCAGCTGGCGCCGGCTTTCGGAGCGCGAGCATTTACGATACTACATGCTGACCAAACTCTTCGGCATGTCGCTTGACCCGGAGAAATTCCGTCAGCGATTCAACGCGGAAGTAAATCACAAACTTTTCCGGGAAATGGCCTTTTTTAAAATGTTCGGTTTAGTCAAAGAAAATAAGAACATTGCAGTAACCCCGAAAGGCATGTACACGATGTGTGTAATGCAGAAAGAATTTTTCGCGGCGCTGAATACTCTGCGGGAAAACTACATCGACGGGCAGATTTAAAAAAATCCGTTTTTATTTTACCCGTTTAAATATCTGTGTATTATTTGATTTTCCCGGTTTGGGAAAAATCTGCGGGTTACACAGACGGCTTTATTTTCCGGATTAAGGGCAGAATATTCTTATCGATGTCACTGTCGTTTTTCGGTTCGGGAACATCCTTGAAAAGGTACCAGTTCTCGACATGTTCCGTCGACTCACCCGGTTGTAACTTCACCAGAGGACCCATTGTTTCAAATTCAAAACCGACACCTGAAAAAAATTGTACGGTATTATTAAAATCAGGATAAATCGCCCCTTGCTTAAAGTCACAGGTTATCACAAAAAGATGGCCGTTATTATAGTAAGCAGTCCAACCGTCCGGGACCATCATCCCGAATTTATAAACACCGGGAACATTACTGTCCTGTTTGAGCATAATATATTTTTTCCCCAATATCAGGCGGGAGTCGGTAAGGTCGCAATAACACCACACCGAAATGCAGGTGGTGGGCAATAGTGAACCGCCGCTGTTCTGGGGGATAAATGGCGGCAGCGGTACGATTCCTTTTCCGCCGGGCGACATTATTTTATATGCCCACGGCGCCAGTTCCACCGGCCAAAGGCCGCGGTTGTAGAGGCGGTTAACGATACGGACCTGATTACCGTTAATGCTTGAAGGTATATCCATTTCCTTTTGGATGCCCGTGGGAACTTCGGTAGGTTGGGTGAGGCGAATAAATTTATCATGTTCTGCAACGGCCACCGGGTCTTTAGCGGGAAATTTCCGTTCTTTTGCTTCCGGAGCATGACGCATGGCGTGTCCGCCATAATGATGCGGGGGGTCTCCGTGAAATTCATTACGGTCGCCAGCAAAACCGAAGCGGACAATGTTCGGACCGACTGCGGTCGTCGCAATTAAATCCACCGTGTCATTAAAAATGCGGTAACAGTTTTTTAAACCGGAAAATTCAACTTTTTCCAAAAATATACTCCTTTATCTTTGCAGAAATTCATTGACTGCTTTATAGCCGTGATTGCGTCAAAAGTCAAAAATATTAGAATCAATTTCCAGTATTTTATGCCCCTTTGTAAAGATAATAAAAAATTGTTTTACTCAAGCAGGCTTTCATATTTGCAAGTTTATTTGATTTATGTTATCGTAATAAAACAATAGAATATTACAGGAAACTCAGAGTGCAAGTCCGGTATAAATCCGGCGCAGTACCGCCTGCTGTAATCCTGATTTGTCGGGAAAGCCAGAACGCTGAGTGTACCAATTCCTCCGCGGGAAAGGAGGTGGGATGAAATATCAGATTAAAATCCCCCTCTATGATCAAATGAGGGGGATTTTCTTTTTTCGGAATATCAGCGGAATAAAATGAAACAAGGAAACAAGATGAAACTGCTTCGATTCTGCGCAATTGCCGCCGTAATCAGCACCCTGGTCCTTACTGCCTGTTCTGCAACTTCAACTTCAACTAACTTAACAACCTCAACTACATTATCAAATACATATACCGATGATATCGGCAGGACGGTGACGATTCAGGGTATTCCCCAACGGATCGTTTCCCTGGCTCCCAGCGACACGGAAATTTTATTTGCGCTGGGTTTGGGAAGCGAGGTGGTAGGAACCGATGATGATTCGGATTACCCGGCTGCGGCCACAACACTGCCCCATGTTGGTTCAGGATATCCCAGTTTCAGTGTTGAGACAATTGTTTCTTTGAAACCCGATTTGGTAATCGGTTTCGGTTATACAGCACCGTCTTATGTTTCTCAACTGGAGAGTCTGGGGATTCCGGTGGTAGTGCTTGCTCCCAAAGACGTCAGCGGTGTAATCAGCGACATTACACTGGTTGGGAAAATCACCGGAGCTACCGCGGCGGCGGAAACCCTCACGTCCAGCATGCAAAATAGCTTGAATACAATCGAAGCTAAGTTGAACGGAGTGACAGATCCCCGCGTCCTATGGGAATTTGACGGCACTGACCCCGGTAACCCGTGGGTTGCCGGGCCGGGCTCTTTCAACGATGCCCTGATTACCCTGGCAGGCGGTCAGGATGTTGGCGCCAGCGGACCGAGCTCTTCCTGGCAGATGAGTACCGAAGATATCGTCAAGGCGGACCCGCAAATTATTATTCTGGACGATTATCAGTTTGGCGTGACGGTAGCGAGCGTAGAGCAGAGGCCTGGCTGGTCTGGGATTACTGCGGTCAAGAACGAGGCTATTTATCCCATCACCGATTCGGACCTGACAGACCGTCCGGGGCCGCGTGTTATCGACGGCCTTCAATT
>JBKQML010000119.1:0-6008 GCA_052326545.1 Dehalococcoidales bacterium | reverse complement strand
ACTTCGCCGACAATATTGACCCGGAAAAATACCCGCACCAGCCGGAAATAACTCATTGCCCCACCGCCGAATAGGCCTTGACGCCGAGACGCCAGACAAGCCGGACTAAAAGTACCGCGATTGCCACCCAGATAATCTGCACTCCAAGCCCGATTAATGCGCCCGTAACGGTGATTTTACCGAGCAGCAACTCCGTGGGGAAACCAATCGTCCAGTAAAAAGGCAATATTTTCGCCGCAATTTGCACCGCACGCGGTAAAAGGGAGAGCGGGGCAATCTGTCCCGAAAGAAACAGCAGCAGGAAAAAGTAGATCTGATTAATCGCACTGACCCGTGTCGTCCAGAAGGCACACTGCGCCAGCGTCCATTCCAGCAGAAACCGCAGGGCAAAAGCGAGCAGCAACCCCGGGACAAACAAAACAACAAGCCACGGGGACACTATAAAACTGGCATGAAAAGCGAAGGCCAATCCGATGGCAATCACCGTCAGTATCGGCAGGGTAATTGATTTGGACATGATATTATCCGCGATATCGGAATGGATGGGATGCACCGGTTTTAACAGGGCAAAAGAAAGATAACCTTCACGAATCCGGTATTCATAATCGAACATCACCCAGGTATAGGTAAACTGATTGACCAGCATCAGGAGGATGAAGTAGGCGGCAAAAGCGGCGGTGGTATAACTTCCGATGCTGCCGCCGTTGCCGTTGGAGACGGTTGACCAGACAATCAGATAAACCAGCGGTTCGAGAACCTGCCCGATCATCCAGATTACCAGCGAAGCGCGGTATTGAAACATCGTCGCGAAAGTAGTCTTAAATTGCTGGAGATATAATTGGAAAAGGCTTTTCATGGGTTCCATTCCGTGAACACATGGTCGATCACTTCTTCAATCGGCGGGTCTTCTACCAGCAGGTCGACTACCGGCAGGTCGGCCAGCAAACGCTCCGTGATGCGGGCGGTCTCCGCTTTGGGCACCCTTAGAACATAACGGCCGTCTTCACAGGATAAAACTTCGCCATAAGCATTCAAATCCGCCTGGCATTCTCCCAATTGGATGCTGATCGTCTTGTGCGACGTGAATTTCTGGAGTAAAAGAGCGAGCTCCCCATCAAAGAGCAAATGCCCGTGATGGATAACCACGACACGACGGCAAAGGGCGGCAACGTCCGCCATGTAATGGCTGGTCATTAAAACAGTTGCCCCGAAACGTTTGTTGTATTCCGCAATAAATGTGCGTATCCGCCGCTGCATCGTAACATCCAGACCGATGGTCGGTTCGTCGAGAAAGACCACCTGCGGCCGGTGTAAAAGTGCGGCGGCGATTTCGCATTTCATTCTCTCGCCGAGAGAAAGATTACGCACCGGTTTGGTCAGCAGCGGACCCAGTTCCAACAATTCCGTCAATTCTTTTAAAACCTGCTGATAATCTGCCTGTGGAATCCGGTAAATCACACGGTTTAATTCAAATGAATGGATGGGGGCAATATCCCAGACCAACTGATTGCGCTGCCCCATCACCAGTGTAATTTGCCGCAGAAATGATTTCTCCCGTTTCCAGGGAATATGCCCCAGTACCATCGCATTTCCTCTGGTAGGATACAGCAGGCCGGAAAGCATTTTCAGCGTCGTGGTTTTGCCGGCGCCGTTCGGGCCGAGAAAACCCACGATTTCGCCGGGCGCCATATTAAATGAAATATCGTCTACCGCCGGAACTTCGGTTTTCTTCCGGTGGAAAATACCCCTGATGGTCGCCTTAGCCCCGGCTTCTTGCTCGTTGACAACATAGGTTTTACATAAACCCCGAATCTGTACCACGTCATTTGCCGCCGGCGATTTTGCCGCACGGAAAAAACTGCCGTTTTTACTTGAACTCCCATTTACCATTGACGCATGCCTCTCTGAAATAAGCCGGACCGCCATACTAAATGCAGTTTGTAATTAACATTATATACGCTAAAAAACATGAGTGCACTGACTTGATGAAATCCATGTGATTGCCTCTATCAGGCCTTGCAGAATATAATTTTTTACACTGTTATAATAGTTTCATGAATTTGTATTGCTGAAAAACGGCCGGGAGAGAAAAATGAAAGAATTTTTCAAAAAACAATTCACTTTTGCGCTTTACGGTTTCGTTTTCTGGTTTCCGGTGATGCTGGTCATCTATATCGTAGTTTTTCTATTAAATAATGCCGAAAAAGCCGGAAAACTGATCCTGGGACATATCGTCATCAACAAGGGTTTGTACTCGGTGCTGGCGGTAATCCTGGTCGTTCTGATTGTGTATTTATCCGGGGTGATACTCAAATTAACTAAAATCGGGGACATTCTCTCTAAAATCCCCGTAATCGGGCTCTTTTTCGGACGCGGCGAAGTGATGAGCCTCGACCGGTTAGGACGGCTCAAACCCTGCCTCTTTATGTTTTCACCGACCGCGATGGGGTACGGTTTCATACTCTCCGAGGAGAAGGTGAAATTGGGCGCAAAACAGGCGCCTTTTTTGCTGGTGAACGTCTATTTCCCGGGAGTACCGACGCTGGTGGCCGGTTCAATCCACGCCGTGAGAAAGGAATCGGTGATGAAACTCGGTAATTCTTCCCGGGAAATGATTGACGTGCTGCTCTATAACATCCGCACGCCGTCTTTTTTAGAATTTTTACCGTGGGAAGACGAAACTCAGCAGCAATTTGAGGAAAGGTCAAAATTATTCGGTGTGAAATAGACTTCCGGGGTAAACCACTGCATGACCGTAAATAATGATGAACCGATGAAAACTGATAATAAAGAACAGCCGAAACACCGGCCGCATCCTTCGCTGACGCTTATTACAATCGCGGCAATGCTGCTCATCGGCGCCGTTATTATTTTTCTGGACAGGAAAGAGGTACAACAATTAGGCGGCAAAGCCAATTGGAGTTATCTGGCGGTTGCCATGGGATTCGTTGCCGTATCTTATCTGCTCAGCGCCGTCAGCACGGTGGTGATGCTGCGAATTTTCGGCGTGAAATATGATAAATCTTATCTGTTAAGGGTAGGATTTGTTTCCAACGTGCTTTCGAATTTAATCGCCATCCCGGCGGCGGTGGCGTTAAGGCTGCTGGTTTTAGGTAAACACGGTGTGACGCAGAGCCAGAACATCGGCTCTTCCCTGCTGCTTTCTTATTTTAAAAACCTGGTCTTTTTTATTCTGATTCCTTTGGGCCTCATTTATATTATCTTCAGCTACCCGTTGGTTTTCGGCGGAGTAGCCGTGATGATTTTGATAATATTTATCCTGGTAATCGGCATCGCGATTGCAACATTTATCATGTTTAACGACCGGGTCCGCGCCGCGATTTTAAAAATCGTCGCACGTGTGTGGCATTTTATCACACGCCGCAGCATCGAGCCGGCGCTGAATGATTTCAGAGATGCGGTGACCCGCGGCATCACCGAACTAAAACACGAACCAAAATCGGCACTTTTACTGGCAGGGGCGATTATCGGAGACGTGGCGGCGATGATTGCCGGCCTGTATTTCTGTTTTAAAGCCCTGGCCATCCCGGTGCACCTGGGCGTACTGATTACAGGCTTCAACTTCGGGATTACACTGACCGTAATTTCGTTTATTCCCGGCGACCTGGGAGTGCAGGAAGCTTCGATCGCCGGAATACTGGCAATCTTCGGGGTGCCGTTCAGCCAGGGGATACTGGCATCAATCCTGTTCCGCGTGCTTTACTATTTTGTGCCTTTCGTCGTAAGCCTGGGTTTTTACTGGAGTTTACTAAAAGAGACAAATTCGAAAATGCCGTAAACCGGCTAAACTGCGAGCCGGCTATTCTGTTCAGTTTCCCGCTGGCGCCGCAATGACAGGCGGAGCAGCCAGATTGCGGATACTTCCACCCAGGCAATAGCATTCGCGACCGTGAGGCGTTCGTAAAGACCAAACCAGCTAAGATGCGGTAAAAATATCCGCCCCACCGCAAGCCCCAGCGCGATTACGCCGGTTATTATTGAATAACGGAAAATTCCGTTCCATTGTGGATCATTCCTGATGCTGGAGAGCATCAGCGCAACGGCCACCGGGAAAAGTCCGAGAACGCCATATGCCCCGACAAGATGGATTCTGCCATTGACGGTAGCCGGTGCCCCCACTGCGTCGGTCCGGAAGGCTCCAATCAACAACATTCCGAATCCAAAAAGAACCATCAGGAAAATACCGAAATCAAAACCACGCTGTCTTTTAATGTTGAGAAATAACCCGGCCGTAAAGATTTCAATCAGCAGCCCGATTACCAGAAAACCGATGGTTTGTATCCACCCCAGTGAAGTTAATGCCAGTGAACTGATTGAGTCCCGGATCAGGTCGTATTTTGGCACCGCGAGCGCAGCTGACAAATCCAGTGCAATTAATACCAGGGGACCCACGATACCTGCCACCGCCAGAATACCATGGATGTCCAGTTTCCCAATATGTGGTGATTCTTTTCCGGGGTTATTCAAAGATCTATCCCCACAGCGATAACAATTGCTGCCTCGTTGTCACATTAGAAATATTTACAAGAACCGGTGGTTGATATCCGGGAGTAATATGCAGCAGAAATGATTATATTCCATCTGAGCTGCTCAATCAAGGTCTGGTTACCGCCGGTATTGCTATCAGAACAGCGAACAGACTATAATCAGATAATTTGTAAATCGCAACAAATTCTCGTCTGCGGTAAGGGATTATCGCGAATGAATCGTCCTCAAATTTTTAAAGTTTCTTCAAGATTGGCAACGGCTGCCTGTTATCTCGGACCAACGGTAATGGTTGCCGCTGATCTGATAACGATTGCGCTGAATCATACGATTAATCCATTGAAACATACCATCAGCGGCTATGCGATCGGCCCTTACGGCTGGCTGGAAAAACTGGGGATGGTAACGGTTGCCATCTCTTTTCTCCTCATTGCTTTAAATCTGTTAACAGTAAAAAATCAAAAAGACTTAAACCGGTTAAGATTGGTTGGGATTTTGCTGGTGATCGTCGCGATTGGGTTTATACAGCGGGTTAACTTTCCTGGTTGGATTAGTTGTGTTAGCGCTTCTGGTTTCCGGTCATCACCTGAATGAGTATATCGGGCTGGAAGAACGGATGATTGCCGGTTTTAACCTGGTCTGGATTGTCCTGGTAGGTCCACAGGTGATTAAACTGGCAAATTTATTATCATAGTATCATTTCATTCATTCTGAGCCGCTTCGCCATTGCCTTGCTATCCGTCACATATTTATCAAGTTCAGCCCAGAACCGGCGGCTATGGTTGTGTATCCGCGTATGCACCAATTCGTGCAGAATTACATAGTCTGATAATTCTATAGGGAGCAGCGCCAGTTTGATATTAAGGCTGATAGTATTTTTCGGAGAACAACTTCCCCAGCGTGTTTTTTGCTGCCTGATGGTTATTTTATTACAGGTAAAGCCATGAATTTCCGCCAGCTGATGCAAACGGTCCGTTATTTTTTCCCCGGCCTCTGTTTTATTAATAATCTGGAGCGTCTGTCCCAGAGCCTGCTTTCGCTGCTCGTTTTGTACGATTAGCGCCAGGTGCTTTTTAATCCACCTCTTTTTTGTATCCACAAACTCTAAGGCTTTTTGCAAAGAAGTATGCCGCGGCACTGACACTCTGACCCCGCTGGTGGGACTCACTGAGATAATGACCCGCCGGGCACGCCGGCTGCGGTGAAACCGCACCAGGCCAATGCCATCTATCTTCATCATGTAAGAATTCGCCATCAATTCTGAGAGAGGAATTCTATCTGAATCTGAAATATTTTTATCGGGCATGGATCTCCCTGCCAGGTAATGTTTACTAATTTTGCTTATTACCTAAGTTTAAGATTATAAGCCCTCGTCTTGGATTGTCAAATTATCTTGCAAAATTTCTGTTGTCATGTAATAATTAAGTCAGGTTAATTAAGCCTGCTTAATTACTGGAGGTTTTTATGGACAGCGAAAGAACCGAAGAATATTTAGAGGCAAT
>JBKQML010000118.1:0-12778 GCA_052326545.1 Dehalococcoidales bacterium | reverse complement strand
GAGTTATTTCCGGCTGGTGCGGGTATTTTTCCGGGTCAATATTGTCGGCGAAGTGGCCTACCGCATCAATTTCTTTGTTAATCTTTTTCAATCCATACTCGGATTGGGTACCGCTTTGCTTGGCATGGCGATTATTTTCTCCTTCACCGGTTCGCTGAGCGGCTGGCGCCCCGATGAAATCCTCGCTTTGGTGGGAGTTTATGTCCTGATTGGCGGCATCATCCGTTTCACTATCCAGCCGGGGATGGAACAGCTCATCGAATCGGTGCGTGACGGGACTTTCGATTTTACGTTAACCAAACCGGAGGATGCCCAGCTCATCACCGGTATCAGCCGCTTTGGCATCTGGGAAATAATCAATATCTTTCTGGGTTTCGTTTTATTAGCGATTGCGTTAGTCCGGCTCGGCACGAGCATCGGCGGATTGGCGGCGGTTGAATTCCTGTCCATGCTGCTGACCGGGGCCGTGATAATTTACAGCTTCTTTCTGATTTTAGCGACACTGGCTTTCTGGCTGGTGCGGGTAGAAAACATCCTGACGATTTTTCAGAGTATGTATGAAGCCGGGCGGTGGCCGGTCAGTCTCTATCCCGCCTGGCTGCGTTATGGTTTAACCTTTGTCATTCCGGTCGCTTTTGCCACGACGGTGCCGGTGGAGGCTTTGACCCACCGTCTTGATTGGGAAACTTTATTGGTCGCCTTTGTTCTGGCGGTAGTTTTATTACTGGCTTCACGGGCTTTCTGGAAAATGGGACTAAAGCATTATTCCGGTACATCCGCCTGAAGAAAAAATTTACCAAAACCGGATTTAACACAATTGTAGTATTTTCGTAATATGCCCGTAACATCAATTCTCTATATTTTAATTATCAAATATTTGAGGATTGCGATGTACGGTTCCGCGACAATGTCAAAACACGAAGCATTATTAATGAATGATTTTTACATTGACCCCATCGGTTATCAGGTTAAGATGGGGAAAACGGAAATCGATTTAACGGTTAAAGAATTCGAATTATTGTATCTTTTTGTCAGCAAAAAGGGCATGGTGGTCAGACGGGAGGAGATTCTCCGCACTATTTCCACATCGGGGCAACCTGATAAAAACGGCGCCATCAACGTCGAGATCTGCCGTCTGAGAAAGAAAATCGAAGCTGACCCGCACCGGCCGAAACGTCTCGTTTCTGTCAGAGGCATCGGTTACCGGCTTAAGTAGCAAAAAAACTAAAGATAAAAAATAGTAAAACTATTATTTGAATATGGCGAATGTTTGTTAAAAAAATATTTCTGCCAGTAATTTGTTTTTAATCTTTCTGAAATATTCCTGTAACAATTCCCCTGTAAAGTATAGACATCTTAGCTTGTAAAGGAGGGCTGGATGCCTATTAATTCTGCCGATACCGCCTGGGTTCTCGTCTCCGCCGCGATGGTGATGCTGATGACCCCGGGTGTCGCCTTTTTCTACGGCGGCATGGTGCGCCGCAAGAACTTTCTCTCAACTTTGATGATGTGTTTTGTCACTCTCGGTTTGATCGGGTTGCTCTGGGTTATCTACGGCTATTCCCTCAGTTTCGGCCCCGATAAAGCGGGGATCATTGGCGGTTTGAATTTCGTCGGATTGCTTGGCGTCGGCCAAACCCCGTCCTCTGTATATGCCACCACAATTCCGCAACTGGCATTTGCCGCTTTTCAGATGATGTTTGCCGTGATCACTGTCGCGCTGATTACCGGCGCGGTGGTGGAACGGATTAAGTTCAGTTCACTGCTGGTATTTTCGGCGCTGTGGTTTACACTGGTTTATTGCCCGGTGACACACTGGGTCTGGGGTGGCGGCTGGCTGCAAAAAATGGGTTTCCTTGATTTTGCCGGAGGTTCGGTTGTCCATATCACCGCCGGTGTTTCCGCCCTTGCATTGGCGATTATTCTGGGGCCCCGTAAAGGTTATTACGAAGGCGAACGGATGGACCCGAGCAATATCCCGATGGTTTTATTGGGAGCCGGTATTTTGTGGTTCGGCTGGTTTGGTTTCAATGCCGGCAGCGCGCTGACATCCGGCGGATTGGCATCGAGTGCTTTTATGACAACCTACATTGCCGGCGCGGCCGGTGCTGTTACCTGGATGATTCTCGGTTGGTGCTATCAGCGTCCCTCCGTTTTAGGTGTCGCGACGGGTGCTGTCGCCGGTTTGGCCACAATTACCCCGGCCGCCGGTTTTGTGCAGCCGGTGATCGGTATCCCGATCGGTATTGCCGCCTCGCTGATCGGTTTTTATTGTATGGCCTTCCGTTCTAAAAAGACGCGTATCGATGAATCCCTGGACGTTTGGGCGGTACACGGGATGGGCGGCACTTTTGGAATTCTCGCTGTCGGCTTTTTTGCCACGCTGGCCGTTAATCCGGCGGGACGTAACGGACTTTTTTACGGGCACGGAGCTCAAGTCTTGATTCAACTGGCCGGCATCGCGGCCGTCTGGGCTTTTGCGTTTGCCATGACCTGGGGGATCGGCAAACTGGTTGATATTACAATGGGTCTAAGGGTCAGCCCTACCGAAGAAAGCGTGGGGTTGGATATCTCTCAACATGGTGAACGGGCTTATGGGGGCCCTTTGCGATGAAAAAAATTGAAGCGATTATCCGGGAAGAGAAGTTAGAACCGGTAAAAAGTTTGCTGGAAGCTTTAGGATATCACGGCATGACCATCACTGAAGTGAGTGGACGCGGCAGACAAAAAGGCGTTCCCCTCAAATGGGGTTCCAAAGAATACCGGCTTGATTTTCTGCCGAAATTAAAAATTGAAGTGGTAGTCATGGATGAAGATGTTCCTCCGGCGGTGAATGCCATTATCCGGGGAGCCAGGACCGGTGAGATGGGTGACGGTAAAATTTTTATTATTCCCATTGAAGATGCAGTTCGGGTGCGTACCGGCGATTCCGGCACCGGCGCTATTTAGCCGTGGGGAAAAAACAGATGGCGGAGACGCCGCGTGCGGCAAACGTAATATGGAATTAACAATCATGAAATATATCCGAAATATAATAACTTTATACTCTAGTTAAATAGGTTTAAAATATATTATTAAAATAAAAGGAGAAAAAATGGCACCAAGTTCTGCATCCGGTTACCAGGATGTCCTGAAAATGGCAAAAGATGCCAAATGTCAGTTCATCGACCTGAAATTCATCGACCTCCCGGGCACATGGCAGCATTACACACTGCCGATTAAAGAATTAGCGGATTTATTCGAGAATGGCAACGGCTTCGACGGCTCTTCCATCAGAGGATTCCGCGCAATTCATGAGAGCGATATGCTGCTCTACGCCGACCCGACCACCGCGGTGGTCGACCCGGTGCTGTCACCTTCGACACTGAGTCTGATTTGCGATGTGAAAGACCCGGTGGACGGCAAGGATTACGACCGCGACCCCCGTTACGTGGCCAGAAAAGCCGAGGCTTATCTGAAGTCTACCGGTATTGCCGATACCAGTTACTGGGGCCCGGAACTCGAATTCTTCATCTTCAACAGTATCGCTTTTGACACCAACAGTCATGAGAGTTTTTATTCGATCGATTCTCAGGAAGGTATCTGGAACTCCGGTGATACCTCCGAACCTAACCTGGGTTATCGGCCGCGTCATAAAGAAGGTTATTTCCCGGTACCGCCCACTGACCAGATGCATGATATCCGCACCGCGATTGCCCTCAAGATGATGGCTGCCGGTATCGATATCGAAAAGCACCATCATGAAGTCGCCACCGGCGGGCAGACGGAGTTTGGCATGCGTTTTGACACATTGCTGCGTCAGGCGGACAAAGTGATGATGTATAAATATGTTGCCAAGAATGTCGCCATTCAGAACGGTTATACCGTAACCTTCATGCCTAAGCCGCTTTTCCAGGATAACGGCTCCGGCATGCATGTCCATCAGAGTTTGTGGAAGGGCGATACCAATAAATTCTTCGATGCCAAGGGCTACGGCATGATCAGCCAGTTGTGCAAGTACTACATCGGCGGTCTGCTTTATCACTCCCCATCCTTATTGGCCTTATGCGCCCCGACGACCAACTCGTACCGCCGCCTGGTGCCGGGCTACGAAGCCCCCATCAACCTGGTTTACTCTCAGCGGAACCGCAGCGCTTCAATTCGTATCCCGCTTTATTCCAGGAGTGCCAAGAGTAAGAGAATTGAATACCGCTGTCCGGATTCCAGCTGCAATCCTTATCTGGCCTTCCCCGCGATGATGTTAGCCGGATTGGACGGCATTAAGAACAAGATGGACCCCGGCGACCCGATTGATAAGGATATTTACGAACTCGAACCGGAAGAGAAAGCTAAGATTAAATCCACCCCCGGCTCGCTCGGTGAGGTATTAGACGCCTTAAAGAAAGATCACAAATATCTGCTGCAGGGCGATGTCTTCACTGAAGATTTAATCGAGACCTGGATTAACTACAAGAAGAAAAATGAGATGGACGCTGTGGCGCTCCGTCCTCATCCTTATGAATTCCACCTCTACTACGATATCTAGACCGGAAAACGTTACTGATAAAGAGAGGGGAGTCCTTCAGCTGAAGGACTCCCCTCTTGATTTTTAGCGATTGGTTCTTAACGGAGAAGAAAATTATTAACCTGAAAAATAAGCTGAACGCTGTCAGCTATCTGCCGTGCATCAGCAACGCGATGATAATGATTAACGCGATGATGGCGACAAACCCCAAGGCAATAAATCCTCCCAGTATCCAAATCTGGCGGTTGGTGACCAATCCCGCAGCCCGTTCCTGTCCGCGGGGAAATTGTGAGACATCGAGTTCCTGATAATTCTTTAAATCGGTTAAAAATGCCTCTGCGGATTGGTAACGTTCTTTGAAGTCTTTCCTGATCGACTTCATGACTATCGCTTCGAGATTAGGCGGTATGGCCGGATTGGAACGGCGGGGAAGCGGTGGAGTCGCGGTAAGGTGCTGCTGCATTACTGCCAGGGCGTTATCACCGTGAAATGGAACCGAGCCTGCCAGCATTTCATAAAGAATAATCCCCAGAGCGTAGAGGTCGGTGCGGGCATCGCCGCGTTTTCCCTGAATTTGTTCCGGAGCCATGTAATCAGGGGTCCCCAGTGCGTCGGAAAGATTTCTCCAGGTGACACGCCGCGCCCCTTGCAGCAGAGCAATGCCGAAATCGACAATATGTACCTTGCCCCGGGAGTCCACCAGGATGTTTTCCGGTTTTAAATCGCGGTGGTACACACCATGACTGTGCAGATAATTCAGGGCATCTGCCAACTGGCCGGTGAAGTCCAGAGACTCTTCCAGTGATAAAGGGGCACGGTCTTGTAAAATAGTACGCAGGGATTTCCCTTCGATATATTCCAGCACCAGGCAGGGGCCGGTTTTGTTTTCGCTGATTTCAAGCGCACGCGGAATCGCCGGATGTGCCAATTTTTGACCTATTCTCAATTCGCGCAGAAAACGTTCATACGTCGCCGGGTCACCGACCAATTCCGTCGAGGGAAATTTCAGGGTGACGAAAGTCCCGTCAGAACCACGGGCTTTGTAGCTCTGACTGAGTCCTCCGGAACCGATTGGTTCCAGTATTTCGTAACCGCAGACCACCGCGCCCTTTTCCAACATCGGCGAATTCCTCTATCTTGTGCCTGAATTAATGTCAGTTGTGTAGAAAATTACTTCATCACCAATCTATTGGCGATTTACTATTATGTGCCAAAATAGATGTGATAAGCAAATTTTAACCACCGGCGGTAATGACCGGATTTTTTTATTTGTTAAGCAGATAGGGAACATTAACCACGGCAATATTCGGATGTTTCTTAAATGCCTGTGTCAAGTGCTCTGCCGTACGGTTATGCAGGAACCGCTCCCACCAGTGTGCGGTGATGAATTCCGGCATCACAATTGTCAGGAACCCGCCGGGATGCTGATTATGCAGCAGCTCGACGTAATTTAACAGCGGGCGCATAAATGCCCTTAATGGCGATTCGATGATAACCAGTTTCAGGTCCGGGGCATAGGTTAGCATTTTCGCCTTGATTTTCTCCGCTCGTGCGGCATCGGTCGCGATATGCAAAACGGTAATATCCTTGCAGATAGTACGGGCAAAGGACATCGCCCGCAACGATGCGTAATTGACGTCATCGATGGGCATCAGCACGAAATGTTCGATTCGTTGGGGGGGTGTAAACTCAAGCGGCATCAGTCTCAGTTGGTCTGCCACCCGGGCATAATGACGGTGGATCATCAGGAATACCGGTATGATCGCCGGAATTAGTATGATGATAATCCAGGCGCCGTACATGAACTTGGTGATTACTACAATCAGAAGAATACTCGATGTCAGTACCGCATCGACACCATTGATGACGATACTGGTTTTCCAGCCCTTACCGCGCGTTTTCCACCAGTGCACCACCATCCCCGTATCCGACATACTGAAGGCCAGGAAGACACCGACGGCATAGAGATGAATCAGGCTGTCGACGTTGCCTCTGAAGGCCACCAGTAAAAGTGCGGAGACAGCGCCCAGGAATAAGATACCGGAAGAGAACGCCAGGCGGTCGCCCCGGTTCGAAAACACATGCGGCATGAAGTTGTCACGCGCCAGTATGGAAGACAAACGGGGGAAATCGGCAAAAGCGGTATTGGCCGCCACTACCAGAACGGCCATCGTTGCAATCTGAAAGATATAATAGAAAGCATTCTGCCCGAAAACAGCCAGCGCCACTTGAGATACGATTGACTGATTCCCTGGAACCAGTCCCATATGGTTGGAAAGAAAAGAGACGCCGACAAAAAATATACCTAATAAGCTGGCCATCACCGTCAGGGTAATTGCGGCATTTTTTGATTCGTTAGGTTTGAAAACCGGCACGCCGTTAGAGATAGCTTCCGTACCGCTCATGGCGACGGCGCCGGCGGAGAAAGCGCGCAGTACCAACCAGAGCGTCACCGGTTCCAGAACAGGTAGAAGAGGTGGAGGGGTTGCCGGCGTCAGTGAATGGGTCATGACCTTGATGATTCCCACGATAATCATCGCGGCGAAACTTAAGATGAAAAGATAGGTTGGAATCGCGAAGATAGAACCGGATTCCCGGATACCGCGCAGATTACCGAGGGTAATCAGTCCGATGAAAATCAGGCTTAAAATAACATTGAGGTTGAGAAATGGCGGTAAAGCGGCCGTAATGGCGGCGATATTCACGCCGGTGGCGTTCAAAGCAGAGGTCACGGCAAAAGAACCGGCGGCAATTGACACCGCCACCGTCATTACATAATCAATAAGCAAAGCTGCCGCCGCGATCAACCCGGCCATCTGTCCCAGATTCTGACGGCTTACATTATAAGATCCGCCGCCGTGGGGGTAAGCATATACTGTCTGGCGGTAAGAAAAGGCCACCATCGAAAGCAGCAGCGCCACGGCCAGAGCGGTAAAAAATGAGATATGCAGGGCGCCATTTCCGGCCACCATCAAAACCACCAGTGATGCCTCGGTAGCATATGCGCAGGACGAAATTGCGTCCGATCCGAAGACCGCCAGGGCTTTGACTTTAGTCAACCGTTCGTGGACTTCATCTTTGGAAAAAAGCGGTGTACCGATGAAAGTCGCCTTTAATCGCTGCAGCCCCCGCTGTATGCCATTTCCCCCGGCACTGGCTTCGGGAGTAGCTACCAGATGTTCCTTTGTTCCGTGGAAAAAATGGTTGTATTGTTCTCCATCTTCATCGGTATCTTGAGAAACTTCTGGCAAGTCCTGTTCGGCGAAGCCATGAACATCATCGTTTATCGGGTTGTCTGTCATATCCTGTATTAACTTCTAAAAATATCATCAATACCTGTATCAGGCAGGGAAAAGATATTTTTTGGAACTTTCAATCCTTGTTTTATTTATCATTTGCATATTACTACATCAACCATAATACCATGTCCAGTCTGTTATTTGAAAAATTGAATTGTTTTGAATTATTTGCTATGTCTAGCCGATGCGAAAAATAATGGCTGTCAGGTTGTCGGGAGCGCCCGCTTTCAAGACCCTTGCCACTAATTCTTCCAGCGATTTTTCAATATTGTCATCTAATAACGCGTCACGGATATCCAAAGGTTCAAGTTCCGACCAGAAACCGTCGCTGGCGAGAACAAATGAATCTCCATCATTCGTTTTCTCTTTTACCAGGTCGATGCGCAGGAAAGGAGATGAACCGACCGACCGGGTTAACTGGTGTCTTCCGGGGTGCCGCAGTGCATCTTTCTCCGATATCAGATGCAGCCTGAGGAGTTCGGCTGCCTGTGAATGGTCTTTCGTTAATATGGTCACGCGCCCGTTCCGTACGCGGTAAACCCGGCAGTCACCGACATGCGCAATTGCCAGGGAGTCTTTTTCCAGGGCAACGACAGTTGCGGTTGTTTGCATGTTGAAAAGTTCCGGATGAGATTGTGATGTACTGAAAACCGCCATGTTCGCGCTGTTGACGGCTTTCATGACAAACCGTTCCTTGCCTTTTCCGTTCCACTTCTCGAATTCATTTTTAATCGTATCGATCGCCATTTCGCTGGCGATACTGCCGCCGCGGTGTCCGCCCAGACCATCTGCCACGGCAAATAGATGGCGCTTTTCTTTTGTCAGGACACAGAAAGCGTCTTCATTGTGCAAACGGACTAATCCCCGATGGGTGACAGCCCGGCACAAAACGGAATCCCCGGCCGGGTTATCCGTCCCGGTCGGGGGTATCATTAAAGGAATTCTTTCTGCGGTAGTGTTCATTTAATCTTTATCCGGTCCCTAATCGGGAGTATTCAGTTCATCTTGCGTAAGTTGCGGTTTTTTCACCAGGATTTTGTGGCCCTGTTTGCGGGTATTCAGGACAAACCAGACGACGCCGGCAGCTAACCAGACCAGTACCATCCCTAAAGCTAAGATTGTATCCCGTGAGGTACTGCCGCCGGCTTTAAAACTCAGTACCACCACCCCGGTTAACATCATCAGGTTTGCCAGAAACCCGAGCGCCGGGACTACTTTGTGTTTCATGAAATTGGCGCCCGGTCGGCTCCAGAAAGCAATCAGGCAAATCAGGTTGGTGATTCCATAGACTAGGAATGTACCCGTATTGGATGCCAGGGTAATCTGGGTGAGATTATCGACACTAAGCACACCATATGCCCCAAAGGCCGCCGAGACGATTACCAACACCCAAATGCCCCACTGCGGCGTGGCAAAGCGTCCGTGTAACAGCCCGAATACCGAAGGTAACTCTTTGTCTTTGCTCATGGCGTAGGTGATGCGCACACCGGTGTTCAAACAGGCTAGCGTCGTTCCGATCAGCGCCAGGACCACGGTGAAAGCCATTACCAGCACCAGAGCGAGTCCTGTCCCGCCGAGCATCTTGTCTCCAATCAGTCGTATCATGTCGCCGATGGGGGCGCCGGAGGCGCCGGCAGCGGCATAACCCGTGACTACGGTCCCGGTGGCCGTGGTGGCGGTCAGTTGCGTGCTGACGAAATAGTTGGCGGCGAAATATTCGAAGAGATAGGCAAATACACCCTGGATAACCAGTGACAGCAGAATGGCCCGCCGGATATCCTTTTTAGGATTAATTGCTTCCGAACCAAAAGCGGTCACCGACTCGAACCCGACCAGCAATAATATGGCGATCGTCGATTGGAATATCACATTGGTGAAATTGTGGGGCAGCAGAATGGATGGCACTGTTGCCGCATATGCCAACCCGGGATGAGAGACTCGATAGATTATTGCCAGCACCGAGAATGCCAGCAGGGAAACCAGTTGAATGGCATTAATGGCGACAGAGGTGATGGTGGAGCCGGTGACACCGCGGAAGGCAATATATCCGTTAATCACGGCAAAGATAGCGGCAGCCAGTATTTCCTCCGGTACGTTTAACTTAACCCCGAACAGGCCGAAGATGTAGACGATCAAAGTTGCGGAAAAAGCTACCATGATACCCGGGTATATCCAGTAATACAGATGAGAAATCCAACCGATGACGAATTTGGCAATGCGCGCCCACTGCCGGTGATGCGCCTTTTCTTTTTCCAGCAGCGCCGCTTCGGCGAAATAATATGATGAACCACTGCCGGCTTTGGGATAGATGTCCGAGAGTTCGGCATAGGAAATGGCGGTGAGAAAAGCCAGAACGAGGGCGGCGACCAGACCCGTCCACATCTCACCGGCGGTAGATATGGCGCCATTAATTTGGGCTGCTTGTAACTGGAAGGTCGTCCAGAGAAAAGCTCCCGGGGCAATAAGTGCCATGGCATTAACGGTGAGGGAAGTAAGATTCAAAGTCCTTTTAATCCCCCCCGTTGACTGCGTGCTGCCGGTGGTTGCAGTTGTCTGTTTTGCTTGCATTTTCTCCTCCTTCTCACAGCTCAAACCGCGCTTTTTACCGGTTGACTGTGGAGCGACTTATATTTTTAGTTTAAGGAGAAGATGTTTCAGACAGGTTATCAATGGATTACGGTCTTGTTAATTCTGTATTACAGGCATGTTTCGTAAGAAATGAGAGATACACTGAACGAAGTGTTATTTAAAAGTCTGAGCAAATTAGCACCGAAGACCGCGGGGGCTTGATTTTTTTTAATAATCCGGCGTGGTAATATGGAGTTACAATAATAAGGAGGTGCTGTCATGAGGTTAAGCGCGCGTAATATACTGAAAGGGAAAATTATTCAGATTAAACCCGGCGCCGTCAATACCGAAGTTATTCTGGAGTTGCCGGGCGGTGCTCAAGTGGTGTCGATTATCACGAAAGAATCTGCCGATAATCTGGGTCTGGCAGTAGGCAAAGCGGCTTATGCCGTTATCAAGGCTTCCAGTGTGATGATCGCCGTTGACTGATACTGATAGTAATTATCAAACTAAACAGGTACCTTATAAAATTCATGCAGGGTTTAGTGATTCCCATGAGGTTGTGTGTACAATTTAAAACAGTTGAAGCGACCTTTATCTGGTCGCTTCAACTGTTTTTTGTGGTTGGCTGCGGCTGATATTTAATAAGTATTTGGTTGGGTGGTTGTAGTCGTGGGAGCGGTTCCCTGAGGTACACCCCGAAAATCTTTACTGCGCATCATCCCGCCAAAGCCCATTCCGGGAGAACCGGCCCCCTTGCCAAAAAAGCCGAAGCCGGGTAATTTATCCACGGCCGATGGCCGCTGGTTCCACCACGATTGAATCTGATTGGCTTCATCCTGAGTGATTGTCCCGTTAGCCACTGCATTAGACAGGGCCTGAGTAAGGGCGTCTGACTTCATCTGTGCTTCAGCTTTAGTCATGGCAGCCTGAAGTTGTGCCACGGTTATTGATTTTCCCGTCGCTTGGTTCAGCAGCGTCACAACCTGGGTTAGTAAAGCCGTGTTATCGGTAGAGACATTACCGAGCCAGCCGATTCCTCTGCCGAGAGGCCCTAATATCCCTTTCAGTGCACCCGGATTGGTTATTTGCGGTTTCTCGGCTTCCCAGGCCTTCATATTATCTGGTGTTGGAGAAGTCGGTCTTTCTGCCAGCCATGCCTGAATGGCATCAGACTCTGCCTGGGTGATAGTCCCGTTCTTCACTGCCGTTGCCAATGCCTGGGTTATACTCTGATTTTCTGCCTGTGTCGTGGCTTGCTGAAAGGCATCGGCCAGTTGCTGTTCCGTCACGCCGAGTGTTGCTGCCACCGCGGTAAATAATGCGTTACTCTGTGTCGCAGGGGTTGTTGTTGCCGGCGTTGTGGTGGTGGTACTACCGGCGGCCATCACAATGGCGCCGCTGCCCAGCGATAATATCACCACCCCTGCCGCCAATGCTAAAATAATCTTCAGTTTTTTTGACATATCACATCACCTCCTCCTCAAGTGGACTGTTTTAGAGAACTATTTCTCTTTTACCTTATTTATTCCCAGTATAACACCCTAAAATGAATCCACCATTAACGAAGTATGAAAATTCAGGAATACAGTCAAGCCATCTTGAAAAGTGTAATAAATCCCGATGTCTAAATTTTTAACCTGCATAACTGGTATTTTGGCATTGTTTCGGATTTAGATATTCGGATTTCGTATTTATTTATTGATTATTTAGATTTGTCAGTCTATTGTTTCTTTTGTCTGCGTAAAATGATCAGGAAGAGTGCGGCCAGGACAATCAAAAATCCGGCGCCGATTGCCGAGGAACCCCAAATGGAGGTCTTCAGGACGATAGCCGCGAAAGCACCGGCGATGCCGCCGATAATTACGGAAAACATCAGAGCGGCAAAAATTGCCACAACATAAAAAACGCGGGAAGTGATTCTCTTTTTCAGGTCTCGAACATCAAAAATAGTGAATTCATTTGTCGTCACGGCAGTTTCCAGACGAATGAATTCGGCGGTCAATAATTCTTCAGCAAAATCCTTTTCTGTGGGATCGCTGGAAATTTCGTATGAGACACTGATCCGGGATGAAGTATCTGCAGATTTGATGCTGATATTCGCGGTGCAGGCCCACTGCGCGGGGTTGAAACTGGTAAGAGTGCCGACAATCGAACCGCGTTTAAAATGGAGACCATCGCCGGAATCAGGCAATTGTTTGTAGCCGGAACGGGTAAAGAAGTTTATGATGCGTTCGCGGGCAATAGTCTCCGTGACCGGGGCATTAAATGCGTCGGTGATTTTCATTGTTTGTATTATACTCTTTTTATTATGGTCTTTTATCTGTTTGACATACACCTCGGCTTTTCATATCATTTAAGTAGGAAATATATAATTATTTTTGAGATTATTAAGGCTTCGTATTGC
>JBKQML010000117.1:0-15331 GCA_052326545.1 Dehalococcoidales bacterium | reverse complement strand
CTATACCATTTTTACGGCCGGCATTATTCCCATCGTTATCACCGGTTTTTGGAAAGAAAAATTGAAAGTTACCACTATGGGCGCGTTAACGGCAATTATTGCGGGCGGTACTATTGCTTTAGTTATGAAAATTTATACCGGCGGATTTAAAAACGCCGATACCGCCGTTCTGCTGAATCTGATTCCGCTCGCTGTCAGTACGATTTTGCTCTTTGCCGTCAGCTGGTGCGAAAGAATGCTCAAGGAGCAAAAGTCACCGGTAAAATAAATGGTTTAAACACTAAATCCGAAGTTCTAAACTCTAAACAATACCAAAATACAAAATTCAAATTTCTAAATTACATATTTGAATTTGTTTAGGATTTCGAATTTAGATATTCGAATTTCCTAATTGTTTGGGATTTGGCTTTTAGTATTTGGATTTTTCATTTGGATTTGCACCTTTTTATTTGAGATGCTAGAATGCAGACAATATGGACTACATGGAACGTGCAATCTCACTGGCCAAACTGGCGTTAGGTCAGGTCAGTCCTAATCCGGCGGTTGGCGCTGTAATCGTCAAGGACGACGATATAATCGGGCAAGGCTACACACAGCCGCCCGGTTCTTCTCATGCCGAAATTATGGCGCTGAAAGAGGCAGGCAATAGCGCAAATGGCGGGGTGATGTATGTGACGCTGGAGCCGTGCTGCCATTTCGGCAGGACTCCTCCCTGCACCGGGGCGATTATTGCCGCCGGGATTAAAGAAGTGCATGCGGCGATGATTGACCCGAATCCCCTGGTCAATGGTCAGGGAATAACAGAAATGGAAAAAGCCGGTATTAAAACTTGCATCGGGGAACATGCCGATGACGCTTCCGAAATCATTGAATCCTATGTAAAATTTATCACCACCGGCCGGCCTTTTGTTACGATTAAATACGCGATGAGCGTGGACGGTAAAATCGCCTCCCGCAGCGGTGATTCAAAATGGATCAGCAGTGACGAATCCCGGCGTTATGTTCATTTCCTCCGTTTTACCACCGATGCCGTAATGGTGGGCGTGAATACGATATTGATCGATGACCCGCAGCTTACCTCTCGCGCCAGTATCCGCGGCGGCATGACTAAAAAGCAGCCGCTCCGGGTCATTGTCGATGCCGCCGGACGCACGCCGGTGACCGCCCAGGTCTTTCATCAACCCGGACAGGTTTTAATGGCCTTAGGTGAAAATGTCAGTGCGACTCAAAAGACAGCCTATCAGAAACTGGGCGCTGAGCTTCTGGAAATGCCGGCAAAAAGAGGCCTTATCGACCTCGATAAATTACTGATTGCGCTCGGGGAAAAACAGATTACCAGTGTCCTGGTGGAGGGCGGCGCAACTCTCATGGGCTCTCTTTGCGACCGGAACCTTGCCGATAAAGCGATAGTTTTCATTGCGCCGGTGATCATCGGCGGCGAGAAAGCCCGCACGGCCATCGGTGGGAAAGGAACAGATAAAGTAGTAAACTCCTTGAAACTGGAACGTGTCAAAAACAAACGTTCCGATAGTGATATGATGATTACCGGTTATATCGGGAGAAGATAATTGTTCACGGGTATTGTTGAAGAACTGGGCAAAGTCAGCCTCGTACGGCCGGACCGGTTGACGGTCAAAGCCGCCAAAGTCCTGGCAGACGTGGATTTGGGCGCGAGTATCGCGGTTAACGGCACCTGTCTGACGGTGACCGATTTTACCGCTAATTCCTTCTCCGTGGGCATACAACCGGAAACTTTGCGACGGACCAATATCGGTCTTTTGAAGGTTGATGATGAAGTCAACCTGGAACGTCCGTTAGCCCTGGGGGGAAGGCTGGGCGGTCACCTGGTACAGTGACATATCGACGGTACCGGGAAAGTCGCTGCGGTCCGGCAGGAACAAAAATCAAAATTAATGACCGTGACCGTCCCTCATCCTTTAATGCGGTATCTGGCGGTGAAAGGTTTTATTGCGGTGGACGGCCTCAGTCTGACAATCGTGGAACTCGGAACCGATTCTTTCACCGTCTTCCTAGTTGAGTTTACGCAAAACATGACGACCATCGGCCGGAAAAAAGCCGGCGATATCGTCAATCTCGAAGTCGATATTATCGCAAAATACGTAGAATCGCTGCAGGCGAATCCTAAAGATGGAATAACATTCGATTTTCTGGCAGAGCATGGTTTCTAATTAACTCTGCTCTATTACCGGATCTGGAGTAAACAATGACATTATCGAGTATCCCTGAAATTATCAAAGATGTAAAAGCCGGAAAATTTATTATTCTGGTGGATGATGAGGACCGCGAGAACGAGGGCGACCTGATCATCGCCGCGGAGAAAATAACTCCCGAAGCGATCAATTTCATGGCCAAAAATGCCCGCGGACTGATTTGCATGCCGATTACCGCACAACGTCTGAATGAGTTAAATATCCCGATGATGGTGGGGGAAAATACGGCGCGGCACGGTACTGCATTTACCGTTTCGGTGGACGCAAAAATCCGCGGTGTGACGACCGGTATCTCGGCCCATGACCGGGCGGAAACAATTAAAGCAGTCATCGACCCGGCAACCAGACCGGCAGACCTGGGCCGACCCGGCCATATCTTTCCAATACGCGCCCGTGAAGGCGGCGTGCTGGTCAGAGCCGGCCATACCGAGGCAACGGTCGACTTGGCGCGCCTGGCCGGTTTATATCCCGCCGGCGTCCTCTGTGAAATTATGAATGAAGACGGGACGATGGCACGTTTGCCGCAACTGGAAATAATGGCGGATAAACTGAACCTGAAAATTGCCAGTATTGCCGACCTGATTGAATACCGCCGCCATCACGATAAGTTGGTGCATAAGGTTGCCGAAGCCGTTTTGCCGACGAAATACGGCGAATTTAAAATGTTTGCTTATAAGAGCGACGTAGATACGGATGAACACGTGGCGCTGGTGATGGGCGATATCTCCGGAGAAACACCGGTATTAGTACGTGTACACAGTGAATGTCTTACCGGCGATGCCTTCGGCAGTCTGCGCTGCGATTGCGGGGAACAACTGGACAAGGCAATGCAAATGATTGCCGGTGAAGGGCGAGGGGTTTTACTTTATATGCGGCAGGAAGGACGGGGCATCGGTTTACACAACAAAATTCGTGCTTACGCGCTGCAGGATAAAGGCCTGGATACGGTAGAGGCTAACGTCTCGTTAGGATTTCCGGCCGATATGCGTGATTACGGCATCGGCGTTCAGATCCTGGCGGACCTCGGCCTGCATAAAGTCCGTTTATTGAGCAATAATCCTAAAAAAGTCCTCGGCCTGAAGAGCTACGGCCTTGAAGTAACGGAAACTGTGCCGATTATTTGTGCGCCCAACCCCTATAATCTTCATTATCTCGAGACAAAAGAAACCAAAATGGGGCATACCCTCGGCATCGCCAATAATCACCCGGATATGAAAAAAGAGCAATAAATAAGGCTCTACTCAATAGGCACGGAGACTCCATTCTGAGGAGCATAGCGACGAAAGAATCTCCATCCCTACTTGACAGGCCTGGAGACTCCCATCGACTTCGCGCTGGGACCTACGCTTTGGCTCCGGCCTTCATCCGCCCGCGGCGGATTCAGGGTGGCACTGCGGTGCCACTTGACATATGATTATGGAAACTTGATACTTATATTAAGCAGGAGGGGAACAATGAGCAAAGTATTTGAAGGGATGTTACAGGGTAAAGGACTTAAATTCGCGGTGGTTATTGCCCGTTTTAATGAATTTATCACCGGAAAATTGCTGGACGGCGCGCAGGATGCCATGAAACGTCACGGTGTGAATGACGCTGATATTGATATCGCGTGGGCACCCGGCGCGTTCGAGATTCCTCTGGTGGCCAAAAAGCTGGCCGAGACTAAAAAATATGATGCCGTTATCTGTCTCGGGGCAGTGATTCGCGGCGCAACGCCGCATTTCGAATATGTCGCTAATGAAGTCTCAAAGGGCATTGCCAAAGTCGGATTGGATTCCGGAATACCCATCGCTTACGGCATTATTACCGCCGATAATCTGGAGCAGGCCATCGAACGCGCCGGCACTAAAGCCGGTAACCGCGGTTTCGACGCCGCTGTGAACGCCATCGAGATGGCCAACCTGCTGAAAGGCATTAAATAAAAGATTAAGCGGTTACCACAAAAACAGTGTCGCCTTTTCTGGCCCGCTCGGGTAATTTGATGCCGACCGCGTCACCCGTATTCGCAGCGTTGACATTTACATTGTTGATTTGCATCGATTCAACAGTCATCATGATATCGGTAGTGTGCCCCTTGATGTGAATTGTGTCCCCTACTTTTAATGGAGATGACAACTCGATACCGGCAACGGAAAGTCGCGCGAAGAAATCATTGATGGTGCCAATAACTACTTCTGCCATCGGAGCGCCTCCTGTCATTTTGTCCCACTAGTATATGCCAAGTTTTTTTGTGAATCAAGAAGGCCCGGTGAAAGACAGAGAATCAACCTAAGCCTTAATGAATTCTTTAGGTTTGAATTCAATATCCAGATTGAGAGCTTGCGCCACTCTGAATAACGTACCAATGGTGATATTATTGTCGCCTCGTTCCAGTCGGCAAATCGCCGGTTGTTGCATGCCAATCATTCTGGCTAAATCACGTTGACTTAGTGATAATTCATTCCTGCGGGCAATTATGGTTTGGATAATTTCATATTTGGGGTTCAATGCTTCATAAGCGTTTCGCGTTTTCTCATCTTTAAGAAGGTTTTCTTTAAAATCTTTGAGGTCTGTGCCTTTCATTGTAATCACCGCCTATTACATTATCACAATGATAACATATCTGTTATCGTCTATAAAAATACTATTCTAATCAGCAGAATATTTTAATTTTTAGCAGGTAATCAGATGGATTCCCGTACATTCACTTTGTTTAGTATACATTGACTGCGTCAAGCACCGAAAATGGCCCTTCGGCTTTCGCGGGAACGACAAGTTGAGAAAAGTATAATTATCCAGCCGGTATGATTCATTATCCGATTATTTGATATTCCGCTTTGATTATTATGTGCTTTGATTATTATGTTGTGTCAGATTTCACCTTGCTTTATAATAGGCTATTCCCTGACATCAGAGAAAACAAAAGGACAGACCGATGATAAACGCGATTAAGGAACTAAAAACCAAAGCTAAAGCGGCTAAAGCGGCCAGCCGGCGGTTGGCTTATCTTTCCACGGATATCAAGAACAAGGCCCTGCAGAATATTGCCACCGACCTGCGCAGCGATACTAAAAAAATCATTGCCGCCAATAAACTCGACCTGGCACAGGCCGCGGCTAACGGCATTAATGAGACAATGCAGGACCGGTTGCTGCTGAATGCAGAGCGCCTCGAGGGAATGGCCAAAGATGTGCTGGTGGTGGCCGGCCTGCCCGACCCTGTCGGCGAAGTCTTTGACATGCGCACCATGCCCAACGACCTGCTGATCGGCAAGAAGAGAGTGCCCCTCGGAGTCATCGGCGCGATTTACGAAAGCCGCCCTAACGTCACGGTTGATATTTCCACACTGTGTTTGAAATCCGGCAATGCCGTGATTCTCCGCGGCGGTAAAGAAGCTTTTAATTCCAATCTGGCACTGGTAAAGCTGGTACAGCAGGCCATATTACGTGCCGGCGTGCCCGAAGGCACCGTCCAATTCGTGGAAAATACCGACCGCGCTTTAGTCGGCGAAATGCTGAAGCTCAACGAATATATCGACCTGATGATTCCCCGCGGCACCGCACCCTTCGTTAAATTCGTGATTGAGAACGCCACCATGCCCGTGGTCGCCGGCGGCATCGGTGTCTGCCATACCTTTGTCGATAGTTCCGCCGATATCGGAAAAGCGGTGGCGATTGTCTATAATGCCAAAGTGCAAAAGCCTTCCGTCTGCAATGCCCTGGATACAATTCTGGTGCATCAGGTAGTAGCCGAGGATTATCTGCCCGCCGTCGCGAAAGAAATGGCCAAAGCCGGCGTGGAACTGCACTGCGACAAAGCTGCGCTGAAAATCCTGAAATCAGAGTCCGGCTTGAAACTGAAAGCGGCTATACAGGAAGACTGGGGCAAGGAATTCCTCTCGCTCACTGCCGCCGTTAAAGTCGTGGACTCACTTGACGAAGCCCTGGCACACATTGCGCAATACGGTTCCGGCCATTCCGAGGCGATTATCACAGAAGACTACTCTTCCGGCATGCGCTTTCTGAATGAAGTGGATGCCGCCTGTGTTTATATCAACGCCAGTACCCGCTTCACCGACGGCAGTCAGTTCGGCCTGGGCGCGGAAGTGGGCATCAGCACGCAAAAAATGCATGCCCGTGGCCCGCTTGGCTTAAAAGAACTGACCAGCTATAAATGGATTATTTTCGGCAGCGGTCAAGTCAGACCGTAAAATAGCTGTCTGCTTAATATGGCAATAGTGGGGACAGGCGTCCCTGCCTGTCCGGTACTCTATTCCATCGGAAGCCGCAATCCTATTTTCTACGTGCGGCGTCAATCACCGTCTGCTGCACTTCAAACAATTCTTTGATACCTTTTTCCGCCAGTGCCAGCAGGAAGTCGACGCTTTCTTTGTTGTACGGCTTCTTTTCGGCGGTGCCCTGAATTTCCACAAATTCTCCTTTGCCAGTCATGACCACATTAAAATCCGCATCGGCCTGAGAATCCTCGTCATAACACAGGTCGAGCAATCTGGTGCCGTGCACAATTCCCACACTGGTGGCCGCCACCGGCGAAGCCAACGGTATTGAAGAAATGACACCCATATTCGCCAGTTTGTCCATTGCCAGGTAGAGCGCAACATAAGCGCCGGTAATCGCCGCCGTCCTGGTGCCGCCGTCGGCCTGTAAGACGTCACAATCGATGGCGAAGGTCCGTTCCCCCAGCGAGGTCATATCGGTCACGGCGCGTAATGAGCGCCCGATTAAACGCTGGATTTCCTGGCTGCGGCCGGATACTTTCCCTTTCGCTGAATCACGCTCGGAGCGCGTCAATGTTGCCCGCGGCAGCATCGCATATTCCGCCGTCACCCAACCCGTGCCGCTTTTTCTCAAATGCGGCGGTACTTTGTCTTCTACGGATACCGAGCACACCACCCGGGTGCGCCCCAGTTCGATTAATACCGAACCTTCCGCATAACTTTGAAAGCCGGGGGTAATTTTTACCGACCGTAACTGGTCGTAAGTTCTGCCATCGCTTCTTTTCAAAAACATCTTCCTCTCAACTACTAAGTTTCGAGTAAATAATCAGTTCTGAGTACCTTAACAGTATATCATTACCGGATTACATTTGCCCGTTATCAGTATCTCCCGATTTCCCTTAATCGGGCATCGCTGATACCGAAATGGTGGGCAATCTCGTGCTTCACCACTTTTTCGACTTCCTGAATAATTTCCCCGTCGCTGCGGCAGATCGCTTCAATGGTTTTCTGAAATATCGTGATTTTATCCGGTAAGACCATGCCGTAGTTGCTGCCGCGCCGGGTTTGCGGGACGCCCTCATATAGTCCCAGCAGCGTCTGGTTTGCTTTCAACCCGGACCGGCGCATCTGATTTGCCGACGGCCGGTCATCTACCACCACTTCGACATTATCCAGATGGTCGAGAAACTCTGCCGGCAGGTTCCTCACCGCCTGATCCACTAATTCTTCAAATTTTTCCCGATCCATAAAATACCCTCACTATCCTCCGAACTGGTTTTACCGTTATACTAGCGGGAGTGAATAATTTCATTATACTATTTACGGCAATTACGAATGCGTAATATATTTCACTCTGGAAACGACGGAGGAATAATTTGAAAATATTCTTGTTTCTGGTGAGCTTATTGCTGCGGATTCCGCTGTCGGTCGGCTGCACCGGCACGACTAAAGTATCTCTGAATTCACCGTTTACGCTGGCGCCGGGACAAACCGCCCGGATAGAGAGTGAAGGCATGGATATTAGATTTGTCGATGTCACCGGGGACAACCGTTGTCCCGCCGGGGTCGAATGTATTGTGGCGGGTCAGGTGAGTAGTGCCGTCGAAATTACGAAAAATAATATCGTGAATCAGGTAACCCTGACTGATTCCGCCGGTTCAGGAGCTTCCACCGGTCAGGATTTTCAAAATTATCAAATTCTTTTCAGTGTGTCGCCGTCGCCCGTTGCCGGTAAAACAACCGCGAAAAGCGATTACCGTTTAACATTGACCGTGAGCCAACTACGATATTGATGTTTTACCCCGGGAAACAAATTCCTTGACCCGCCGCTCAAAGACGGAACGCGGCAGGAGAATATGCCTTTTACATCCAAAGCACACAATCCCGATGTCCGCACCGATCCTGACCACCTGCCATTCGTAGCTGCCGCAGGGGTGCTGCTTTTTCAAACGGACCACATCACCGAGATTAATTTCCAACACTTGCTATTTCACCACTTATCATTCCTGCCTTCGCAGGAATCCAGATTATTCGGCTGGATACCGACTTTCGTCGGTATGGAGTGATTCTTTGATATCCCGATTACTTCTCTTCTCCCTTGTCGGGAGAAGACTAAGATGAGAGAGAAATCACGGAATTAGAATCCGTTTTGTTTTTCCAGCTTGGTTATTTCCTTTATTCCTTCTTCATTCCCGCAATGACTTTGTTAATCTCATCCCGCAGGGTTTGTGCCGCTTTTCTGGCGGCAATGGCGAAGTCCGCGCCTTTACCCGCATAAATAATCCCCCGCGATGAATTGATGATAACGCCTCTGTTATGAGTATCAACGCCATAACGCACCGACAACTCCAGGTCGCCGCCCTGCGCACCGACGCCGGGAATCAGTATCGGTATGTCCGGATGAGCCTGACGGATATTTTTCAGTTCTTCGGGATAAGTCGCCCCGACCACCAGCCCGATATTTTTATTAGTATTCCAGCGGCTGGCTTTCAGCGCCACAATTTCATAGAGCGGCATGGTTTTACCTTCGAATTGGCACGGCAATGATTGAAAATCCGAACTGCCTTTATTTGACGTGCGGCAAATGATAATAACACCCTTTTCTTGATAGTTCAAAAACGGTTCCAGCGAATCGAACCCGAGATAGGGACTGACCGTCACCGCATCGCAACCCATATATTCGAATAATGCTTTGGCATAAGCCTGGGCCGTATTGCCGATATCGCCCCTTTTGGCATCGATGATGACCGGGATATCTTTCGGAACATAGACGATTGTTTTGTGTAAAGTATCCAGGCCTTTTTCACCCTGCGCTTCATAAAAAGCAATGTTCGGTTTGTAGGCGCAGACTAAATCCGCCGTGGCATCGATAATTGCCCGGTTGAAATCTAAAACACTCATTCCCGCCGGCACCAGTTCCGGACTGGAATCGAGCCCCACACAGACCAGACTCCGGTTTTTCCCGGCGGCCGCATTCAGTTTGTCGATAAAAATCATTTCTCCCCCTCAATTACGATGATATTGGATTAAACATTTTCCGATTGTCAATATTTGCCTACTCCAATAAAACCTCACCCTCTGGCTCCCTCTCCGTACGCGGCCAGGGAGGAGGTTACTTAGAGGGGCTGCGCCCCTCTAACTCAAGCCTTGCCCAATATCAATGCTAATTTAGCCTGAATTGTACTCTTTTTTAACGATGCGCTCGGTTTATTTTGTTAATAGTATATTCGGCTTAGACCTATCCACACCTACTTAGTATTCAAATATTACCACAATTATGAATTGACTTCACTACCTGACTACACTAATATTGAATTATAATTCACGGGTGAATTTTCAACGAGGCAGAATTATCTTGTCCATGCTTAATAGATTACTTTTATTCCCCATCAATTCCTCAGCTAACGAACCGGGTCATCTGGTCATCGGCGGCTGCGACGTGACCGCACTAGCTACGGAATTCGGCACCCCGCTCTATCTCTATGACGAAACCACCTTGCGCGCCAAGTGCCGTGAATTCCGGACGGAATTCGAACAACGTTATCCGGCTGTACAAATAATCTACGCGAGTAAAGCCTATTCCCATGCGGTGCTGCTGCGCCTGGTGCAGGAAGAAGGCCTGGGACTGGATGTCGTCTCTGAAGGGGAACTCGGCATCGCGAAAGAAGCCGGATTTCCCATGGACAAAGTTTATTTCCACGGCAACAATAAATCGCAGCACGAACTGGAGATGGCGTTAAAACTGCACATCGGGCGCATTGTGGTGGATAATTTCCATGAGCTGGAAATGCTGGACAAACTGACCTCAGAACTCAATGTCAAACAGGATGTCCTTTTACGCATGACGCCGGGCGTCGACCCGCACACCCACCGCTATACTTCGACCGGTTCGCTGGACAGCAAGTTCGGCTTTCCTTTACCCCTGAAAGAAGAAGCAGTTGTCCGGGCGCTGAAAATCAAAGGTTTAAATGTTCTCGGCCTGCATTTTCATATCGGCTCGCTGATTTTCGAACCGGAGCCTTATGTCGCATCGGTGAAGTCTGTTTTGCAGTTTGCCGCTAAAATGCGTAAAAAATACGGTTTCGAATTGCAAGAATTCGATACCGGCGGCGGCTTTGCGGTGCAGTACACCCTCGATAAACCGGCTCCGCCGACCGCTGAATTTGCCGAAAAAATCATCCCATCCATCAAAAATGAATGTCAGCAACTCAATCTACAACTGCCGAAACTGATCGTCGAACCGGGGCGGGAGATCGTGGCTCAGGCCGGAGTGGCCGTGTATACCATCGGCGCGATTAAGGAAATACCTGACGTAAGAACCTACGTTTCGGTCGACGGCGGCATGGGGGACAATATTTGCCCGGCGCTTTACGGCGAAAAAATGGAAGCCGCGCTGGCCAACCGGATGCGGGCACGGAATGCCGGTAAAGTGACAATTTCCGGAAAATTCTGTGAATCCGGCGATATTTTTATCCACGACATGAATATGCCCAAAATGGTCAGCGGCGATATCCTGGCCATAGCCGTCTCCGGGGCCTACAGCATCCCCGAATCGATGAACTACAACGCCTTCTTCAAACCGCCGGTGGTGATGGTGAATCACGGCCAGGCAAGGCTCATTCGGCGACGGGAGACACTGGCAGATATTACAAAATGCGATATCACGTAAAAAATACGAAATACGAATATCGAAATCCTAAACAAACTATAATAAAGAAAAACTAAGAAGCAATGATAAGAATCATGTACTATGGCACAAAATAGACTAAGCCCCCAGAGAAAAGTTAAGATAAATTGGGGATCATATGTCAAGCAAAAGAGATGGAGCATTGGAGTATCATTAACATAGGGTAATTAATTTGGATTCTAGCCAGTATTAGGAACGTACTGATTTGTCAGGATTTCGTATTAAGTTAGAATTTAGAATTTCGAAATTGTTTAGTATTTCGGATTTCGGTATTAGGATTTAATTAGATGTGGATAATAACCGGACAGGACAAAGCCGTCACTTTTCTCCAGAAAAGTCTGGAGAAAGGCAGCCTGGCGCATGCCTATTTGCTCGTCAGTCCGCCGCATGTCGGGAAAATGACGCTGGCGGTAAACCTGGCCATGGCGATTAACTGCGAGTCGCCGGAACGCCCCTGCGGCAAATGTAACTCCTGTCAGCGGATCGCCACCGGGAAGCACGCTGATGTTCAGGTCATCGAATTGTCTCAAATCGCGGAGTCTGCTGACGGTGAGAGTAAAACCAAAATCAGGGTGGAACAGGTCGACCAGATTCTGCACTCGGTCAATCTGGCACCGTACGAAGGGAAATATAAGGTTTTCATCATCGACGGCGTGGAATTTATGTCCATCGGGGCCGCCAACCGCCTGCTGAAAACCATCGAAGAGCCGGTACCGAACGTCATTTTCATTTTGCTCACTGCGAATGAGAGCCTGGTGCCGGTCACCATCGTTTCCCGCTGTCAGCGGCTGGAACTCCTGCCGGTTACCGTTGAAACCATCGAGAAAGGTCTTATCGACCGGTATCATGTCGCACCGGAAAAGGCCAAACTGCTGGCGCGGATTGCCAACGGCTGCTTCGGCTGGGCTGTCTCCGCCATTCAGGATGATACGTTGATTCAGCAAAGGACGGAATGGCTGGATGCCTGGCGCGAGATGTTTGACGCCGATTACGACCGCCGCTTTGCCTTCGCCGCGAAGCTGGTGGAAAAATACTCGCAAAACCGCAGCGTCGTCCAGCAAAAACTTGACCTGTTGCTCGGCTGGTGGCATGATTTGCTGTTAGTGAAGGTTAATTCTGAAAAAGCGATTAACAATATCGATTATCAGCAAGAATTGAAAAAAATGGCCGCCGGATACACTTTAGGACAAATCAGGGCATTTATTAATAAAATACAATCAGCCAAAGAACAGTTGCGCCTGAACAGCAATCAGCAGCTGGTGATGGAAGTATTGATGCTGAATATCCCGGAAAAGCATATCGTAGAAAATTTAGTCGCATAATGAGGTGCGGTGATGGAAGAACAGAATATCAATAATTTAGCAGATACCGGTAAGCCGGTAGAAAATACCACTCCGTCCCCTGCGGTAGAGGCAGCTCCCGCGGCGTCGGGTGTCGTCAGCGCCCCCCCCGTCCCCACGAAAACCGTCGGAGTCCGCTTCAAGAGAGCCGGCAGAATTTATTATTTCGACCCGGCAGGATTGGAACTGGAGATTAACGACTGGGTTATCGTCGAGACCACCCGCGGCCTGGAAGTGGCGCGCGTCGTCATTACGCCCAAGCAGGTTCTATCCAGCGAAGTAGAAACTCCGTTAAAACCGGTCATCCGCAAGGCGGAGAAAAAAGAAATCCAGCACAATGAAGAAGTCGAGACGAAGGAAAAAGAAGCATTAATCGAATGCGCCAAAATTATCACCCGCATGGGCCTGCCGATGAAACTGCTTTCGGCGGAGTTCAGCCTGGACGCAGGACATATAACCTTCTTCTTCAGTTCCGCCGAACGCGTTGATTTCCGTGAACTGGTTCGCGAGCTCGCCGGGCGTTTCAAGGTACGGGTCGAGTTGCGTCAGGTCGGCGCCCGGGATGAGGCTAAAATCTGCGGCGGGTTCGGACGCTGCGGGCGGCAGTTATGTTGCGCCAGTTTCCTTTCGGAATTTGTCCCGATTTCGATTAAAATGGCCAAAGAACAGGATTTGCCGCTCAACCCGATGAAAATCTCCGGCGTCTGCGGGCGTCTGCTGTGCTGCTTGGCCTACGAACATGATTTCTACCATGATATGAAGAGCAAGATGCCGCGGGACGGCGCCACCGTCACCACGCCGATGGGATTTGCCCGGGTCGTCGGCAGCAATCCGCTGAAAGAAACGGTGGTCGTGGAGCTGGAAAGTCAGGTTACGGTAGAATTACCCATCACTGATGTCAAAGTGGTCAACCGCCCGCCCCTCAACCGTCCCGAACCGCCGGTAAACAATCAGGAAATCAAAGAACCAAAGGAAAATATCCTCCCCCCGGACGATAAACCGGCAGCGTGATACAAAGGTCAGTTCTTCTTTTTCAACCATGTTGCTGTCCTTAATACACTATGAAATTCGGTTCTGCGAATTATATGGGTTCATTTAATGAACAATTCCCCTTAGGGTTAATATTCAAAATCTCATTCCATAACCACGCAGAACACTGAGGTAAATAACTTCTACTGTTGGATCGTGAAAAATGTGGAACTTGGAAAATAGTCAGGCTTTCATAATTACGGTTAGGTTTTACCTTTTTACATTGGTAATTGGTTCCCAAACTCAAACTTTCTGAGCGTTGTACACTCAGTTCTAAATCAAAATCAAGGAATTGGTTAGAAGCCAAACATTTTAGTGCAGAAACACCAGAAACGACAAGTATTTTAGCCTGATGGTGTTCTAACATTCTCCGAACAATGCAGCCTGAATATTCATAGATTCTTTGCTTAAGCGGAGATTTTTCTTTAAAAGCATAAATGTTATTGGTCCGCCAGGGTATCAAAAATGTGCTGGTTGCGTTATTGATCCAGCTTCTAAGAGATGGTTGAGAATTAAAAAATAACCTTGAATGCTGCCAAAATGCGTAAGATTTGTCGTTATAATCGTCCCAATATCGGTTGTATATTGCGACGCGTGTGTTAAATTTACATATATCTTCTTTAGATTTACCCGGATTATAAGTCATAAAGATTTTATCTGATTCTGCATAGCAGTTCCCCAGCAACAAATTACCTCCGTTGATTAACTTGTCTACTTTTTCCTTACCAAACTCAAGGTACAATTCAGCATTAAGTTTTTCGGCAAGCTGCTGAATCTCATCTAATTTATTTTTAGCGTCCACTTCCAAAATACCAATCCTGGTTTCTAAAATATGATTCTACTTACGCGCTCTCTCATATCGGCATAAGCTGGTTTTATGGTTTGACACCAACGATAAACCAAGCATATACGGTTGTAAAGACTAATAAAGGCCTTGAGCCCTTTTAGCTGCGTAATACCCGCTGGTTAGTTTCCTCGCCCCTTGAGGGAGAGGATTAAGGTGAAGGGAAATTGTACACTTTACGCAATAAATGTGTATAAGGGTGAGAGTGAAATCATCAACATCGAAAAATCTTATCGTATCCCTCTCATCGCCTTTTTCGCCGCGAAATACCCGCACATCCCGTGCACCCCGGCTCCCGGTGGCATCGACGAGGAACACACATAAACGCCTTTTATCGACGTGCTGTAATTTCCCGGTTTTAAAAACAGCCCGAAGGGATTTCTGACACCGCCGGCAATGTCTCCGCCAACGTAATTTTGATTGTCGGCTTCCATCGCCGCGGTATTCATCATGCTGCGTGCCCGGATACGACTGCGGAATCCCGGTGCGAAGCGTTCAATCTGCGCTTCAATGCGCTCCGACATGTCAACAGTTGAGCCGTTGGGCACATGGCAGTAAGCCCACACTGTCTGCCGGCCTTTCGGCGCGCGGGTCTCGTCGAACAGTCCCGGCTGTACCAGCAGCACAAACGGAAAATTAGGGTGCTCCCCCTTCCAGACTTCGTCCTCGGCTCCGGCAATCTCTTCAAACGTCCCCCCGACATGCACCGTCGCGGCTTTCAGGCAATCCTGAGCCTTCCACGGAACCGCGCCGTCCAGCACCCAGTCCATTTTGAATACGCCCGGACCGTAGCGGTGCTGCGTCAGTTTTGTTTTTTTATTTTCAGATAACCGGTTTCCGGCAATGGCAGCCAGTTGTTTCGGAGTTATGTCAAGTAATATCAATTTAGATGGCGGTAATTCGGCCAGCGAATGAATTTCCCATCCGGTCTGCACTTCCCCGCCCATTTCCACAAAATGTTTCCGCAAGGCCTCGGCAACCTGC
>JBKQML010000116.1:0-16309 GCA_052326545.1 Dehalococcoidales bacterium | reverse complement strand
GATGGGATTGGACGGCGGACAATGGGGGTTGCCATTCCCGTTCCTCAACCCTAAGGAATCAAAAAATATCAGCCAAAGGGTCGAGGCTGTAATAGAAAGCGTCGATGCAGTATCTTATGCCGATCATTCGATTGGCGAAATGTCCGGCGGCCAACAGCAAAGGTTGTTGATTGCGCAGGCTTTGGTCACTAATCCCCGGATGTTAGTGCTGGATGAACCGCTGGAAAGCCTGGATTTAGCAAACCAGCAAGCCATTGCCAATATTATCCGGCGTATTGCGAAAGAAACCGGAGCGGCTGTTTTGCTGGTGGCCCATGATATTAATCCCATCATGTCATCGATAGACCGGGTGGTATATATTGCCAGGGGTCATGTGGCAGTCGGCACGCCGGAAGAGGTTATTTCTTCGGAGACGTTGTCAAAATTATATGGCTCTAATGTCGAGGTCTTACGCACCGGCGACGGCAGCTGCGTTGTGGTCGGACGGACGGGGGAGATAATCAGTTATCATGAGCATCATTGAAACGGTATTCCCCTCATCTTCCGTTAATTTTGCCGGGCTGTTGCATTATCACTTTATGCAAAATGCATTTATCGCGGGCACGATAATTGCGATATTAGCCGGCACAGTGGGTTATTTCATGGTCGTTCGCGGCCAAAGTTTTGCCGGACACAGCCTGGCCAATGTAGGCTTTGCCGGTGCGACCGGGGCGTCTTTAATCGGCTTATCTCCGCTACTGGGCCTGGTGGTTTCAGGGGTACTGGCAGCTTTCGGGATTTACTGGCTTGGACTGGATACGCAGCGTTCGCGCCAGAGTGATATCGCCACCGGCGCCATATTCAGCGCATCCATGGCATTGGGTTTCCTCTTCGTTCACCTCTCCACCGCGCAAGCCAATAATATTTACTACGTCCTCTTCGGAAATGTATTGGGTATTTCAAATGCCAGCGTGCTGGTTACTACCGCGATGGCAGTCCCGGCATTAATTCTGGTGCTGGTTGCTGCCCGCCCTCTGTTGTTTGCATCGGTTGACCCGGAAGTGGCTGAAGCCCGCGGCGTGCCGGTAGCAAGATTGGGGCTGGGGTTTCTACTTGTTTTAGCGCTGGTCGTCGCAGTCGCAGTCCAGGTAGTGGGAGTATTGCTTATTTTCGCGCTCCTGGTGACCCCTGCGGCAACCGCAAGAAGGCTTTCCAGCCGCCCGATGGTTGAGATAATTATCTCAGTGTCACTGGCGGTAATTTTTACCTGGGCCGGCCTGATCGCAGGTTACTACACCACTTTCCCGGTCAGTTTCTACATCACAACTTTTTCCTTTGGGTTTTATGTTCTGGTTCGTCTTTACAAAGCCTTCGGGCCGACAGGCAAGGTTGCGATGATAAAGCCGGATTTTGGGAAGAGTGAAACCAATGGGTCTTGAGAGCAGCTTCCCGCATTTCACCTGGAATCTTTGGCTGGATATTTTCCGCATGTTTCAATACGACTTCATGCGTAATGCTTTTTTAGCTGGCACTGCTTTGAGCATTGTATCCGGTCTGGTAGGTTATTATGTGGTTGTGCGGCACCAGGCTTTTGCCGGTGAAGCTCTGTCGGATGTGGCGTTTACGGGAGCCATGGGCGGAGCGGTATTGGGATTCAGTCCGCTCGCAGGAACTATTGTCTTAACTGTCGCCGGAGCCGTCGCCATGGGTTCTTTTTCTCAGCGCGTCGGTGAGCGAGACATCGCTATCGGAACAGTACTGGCATGGGTGTTGGGGCTCGGGGTATTGTTCCTGACCCTATTTACCACCCACACCCACGGCAGTACCGGTTTCTCCGGAGTGACGGCGTTATTCGGTTCGATTTTAAGTATATCAAATACACAAATGATGATAATTGTCATCATTGCGGCCTTAGTTGCATTGACAACATTGCTCATCGCCAGGCCACTGCTTTTTGCATCTTTGGACCCTGACGTGGCAGCCGCGCGGGGTATCCCGGTTCGTTTGCTCGGTCTCGTCTTCATGGTGCTTCTCGCCGTGACAGTGGCTGAAGCAATGCAGGCGGTAGGTGCGTTACTGGTGTTTACCTTGTTGCTGCTTCCCGCTGCAATAGCCCACCGTCTGGCTCTTCGACCTTTTATGGGTCTGGGATTAGCAGTAGTGTTCGCTCTCGTTCTGACATGGGTGGGACTCACAATCGGTTTTTATTCCGGACTACCCAGCAGCGTCTGTATCAGCCTCCTGGCCTTTATCGCTTATGTCGCTGTTATCGGGGCACATGCCTTAAGGCAATGGTTGGAGGCTAGACGAGCTCACAATTCGGAACCTGCGTCGGTAACGAATAGCCTGGGTGAGGAAGTAAAATAACATCATTTACATTCCCCCAAAAATTTAGCTATCATCAAGTCCAAAACGAATTTCTTTGCAGCGCCAAAAAGATGGATAAACAAACCAAAAGCCGGGTTATAACGATCCTGCTGATTATCGCGGTAATCCTGCTGTTTGTGCTTTTTATTCTCTGGTTTAAAGACGACTAGCCGCGTTTTTGTTTTCCTCTGCCGTTACCGCCAGTCCTTGGATTGGAGAGCCTTGTCCAGGGCGTTAAACGGCTGCACCTCGTTGACGACCACGTTACAGGTGCCTTCCCGCCGGGCCATGGTACCTTTGATGATGAGGAACGGGGATTTGAATTTATTCTCCTGGCTTTCGTAAACCTGCGGAAAAACCATCAGCGGGATATGGCCGAACTCATCCTCCAGGGTGATGAAGACGACCTTGCCGCGGGGCCGCTGGCGGCGGATGACCAGTCCGGCAATGGTGACGGACGTGCCATCTTTGATGCGGGGGATATCTTTACTGCAGGTCATTTTCTCCTGAAATTGAGGTCGAATTCTTGACATAATGTGTCCGGCGGGGAAAAGGCTGAGCACATTGTATTCGCCCTGCATCTTTTCCCAATCGCTGGGATTCTGCAGCGCAGCCATGTCCTGCTGCACCGGCAGTGGCAGGGGTAATTGAGAATTAACGGGACGGTAGCGGAGGCCGATTTCCCACTTCACATTGCGGCGATTCGGTTCCAGGCTGTCAAAGGCACCGGCGTCGGCCAGGTTGTCCGCGATGTCTTCCAGCACGCCGGTGCTCTCCAGAAATTGCCCGATGCTGCCGAAGGTACCCTGTTTTTTCCTGCCCGTTTCAATTTCTTTGACGGCGGCGCTGCCCAGTCCCAGTACGTTCCGGAAACCGAGGCGGACGGCATTGTTTTCGATGATACAGACGGCCTGGCTTTTGTTGATGTCCGGATTCAAGACCTGGATGCCGTGCCGGCGGGCGTCCTCTTTCAATGTCTCCAGACTGTAAAAACCCATCGGCTGCTGGTTGAAAATGCCCACAAAAAACTCCAGCGGATGATGGTATTTCAGCCACGAGGCCTGATAGGCCGTGACCCCGAAAGCGAAGGCGTGAGATTCGGGGAACATGTACTGCCCGTTGAACTTATTGAAAATATTTCCCGCGGTAGCGTCATCAACACCCTTGCGGCGGGCGCCGTCCATGAATTGCTGATGGAACTGCTTGATGAGCTCGTCGTTGTGGCGGCGTCCGAAAGCCCGCCGCAGTTGGTCGGCTTGACCGGGATTAAACCCGGCGATATCAATGGCCAGCTGGTTGACCTGGTCCTGAAACAGAATAATACCCAGGGTGCGTTCCAGCGCCCGTTTTTCCCGCGGGTGGTCGTAGGTCACCGGCTTCTTTTTAATGCGCCGCAGCAGGTACTCTTGAACGCCGCCATTAACTCCGACGCCGGGCCGGACGGCGGCCACTTCATGCGCCATGTCCAGCAGGTTGCGGGGTCGCAGGCGGGTGATGGTCTGCATCTGCGCCGCCGATTCGACCTGAAAGATGCCGATGGTATCGCCGCGGCAAAGCATATCGTAGACGGCCTTGTCCTCGAAATCAATGCGCGACATATCAATCCTTTTGCCGGTGCGCTGTTTAATCAATTCGATTGCTTCCTGCAACTGGGAAAGCGCGCCCAGCGCCAGAAAGTCAATTTTGACAAAACCGGCATCGTCAATACTGTCTTTATCCCACTGGCAGACATAACGGCCGTCAATGGCGCCCCGGACGACGGGCACGATATCGATTAACGGCCGGGAGGAGATAATCATGCCGCCGGGATGCTGTCCCATGTATTTGGGGAAGCCGTCCAGTTCTGAGGACAAACGGATTAAATCCCGCAACACAGGGGCGTTGATTTTCTCCTGGAAATGCTCGGATTTTTGCATCTGCGATTGCAGGTGGCGGGCGTGCCGGTAATCCGACTGTTTGGCCAACTGGTCGACTTCTTCCGGCGGCAGGCTTAAGGCCTTGCCCAAATCCCGGACGGCGCCGCGAATCATGTAGGTGGCGATGGTGCCGGTCAGGGCGGCGTGCTGCCAGCCCCATTTCTGATGGGTCTGCAGAATCAAATCTTCGCGGATACTGCGCGGGAAATCGAGGTCGATATCCGGGACGTTGGTCATCATATCATCCGGCAGAAAACGCTCCAGCGACAGCTTGTACTGCAGCGGGTCGATGTGGGAAAGCCCGATGAGATACCCGATGAGCAGCGAGACGGACGAGCCGCGCCCCCGCCCCGGCGGGTTTTCCTCCAGGGTCAGGGACGGGTCGCTCAGTCCCTGCTGAATCATCACTTCCCGCCCCAGTTTGATAACCTCATGATAGAGCAGCAAAAAGCCGGCCAGATTGTATTTTTTTATCAGGCGGAACTCCTCGTCCAATCTCTGCTGCACTTCCGTAGTAATCGAACCATAACGGCGGATAGCGGCCTCATGACACAGTTTCTCAAGATAAGCATCCTGTGTCAGTCCGTCCGGCGCGGCATAATCGGGGAAGCTGTAGCTGAGGTCCTTGGTCAGGTCCAGCGTGCAGCGTTCCGCAATTTTCATGGTATTTTCTAAAGCTTCGGGATAGGCCTGAAAAAGCGCTTGCAATTCCGGCACCGTCCGGAGGTAAAATTCGGAATTCGGCCGGCGCTCACGGTGAGTTTCTTCCAGGCTCTTGCAATTTTGGATGGCGACCAGGCAGTCCTGCAACTGGTGCCGCTCGCGGATGTGATAGTGGACATTGCCGGTCGCGGCGACTTTTACCCCGCATGCGGCGGCCAGCTCCATCAGTTTTTTATTGCGTTCGGATTCGCCGAAAACGAGGTTGCGCTGCAGTTCCAGGTAATAATTATCGCTGCCGAACCATTCCAGATAGCGGCGGATGAGATTTTGGGCTTCCGGGAAATGTCCCCCCGCGACCAGCTGCGCTAATTCGCTGCTGGGGCAGCCGGACAGGCAGATCAAACCGGCGGCGTGTTCGGGGATAAGCTCCGGCGGCAATTCCGGTTCATTGCGCTCGCCGTTTTGATGCGCGGCGGTAATCAGGCGGCAAAGGTTGCTATAGCCGGTGTTGTCTTTGACCAGCAGTGTCAGGTGGTAATCGCCTTTTAAGGTCACTTCCGCGCCGGTGATGCCCTGTATTTCCAGGGAGCGGGTGAGCCGGGCAAAACGCATCGCGCCGCACAGGTTGTTGTGGTCGGTCAGGGCCAGGGCCTGATAACCCAGTTCTTTGGCGCGCAGCAGCAGCTCCTCCAGCGAAGAGGCGCCGTCGTGGAAAGAATAATAGCTGTGGCAGTGCAGCTCGGCGTACATAGAACCTCTAAAAATAATCAATAATCAAAAATCAAGTATCAAGAAAGGATTGTATTTATTTTGTAAATTACCTTGTGGGGGCCTCAGGAAAGTCCATCCTGCCGGCGGCCTTACAGGCAATCAGCAATTTCACCTTAATCCTCCCCCACAATACATTTTGACTGAATGTCATACGTCAGCTTGTTAAGTTGCGTACTTCCGACTGCGGTCTACAGAAAGTACTTCGGCTTACGAGCCTCAGGGGGCGAGAGGGCTAGCCGTTAATCTTAGTTCCCTCTCCCTTAGATGGGAGAGGGGTAGGGAGAGGGTGAAATCAACCTATATTTACCTTTTTCGAAATTGAGAGAATCCATTTCAGCACTATCTTAATAGGACTGCCGGTACCAGCGGTTATCGATGAGGTTTTTGGAGAGCACCAGCCGCTGTCCCGAAGCCAGGATGACGGCATAATAGAGCCGTGACACCGGCTCACTGCGCCACCATTCATCATCGATGCGCCAGCAGTCTTCAACGGCGATAATTTTCTGACGCCGCTTCAACTTGACCGCCGCCGGCAAACCGGCAACGTCTTCCTCTACCGCCAGCGGCTCCGGCAGGTTTACTGGCTTAGTGGTATCAGCGCGTAGCGTCTTTCCGGTATCCGCGACCATGGTTCCACTTCCTTGATTCGGTATAACTGGGGACCGCCCAGACGGAATTCCAGCTGTTTGACATCTTCCAGCAGATTATCTCTAGCCCGGACGCTGGTAAACAGACTTTTCTGGTGCCCGTTGGGGCGGCCCAGGCCGGTAATCTTCATGCCGATCTGCTCTATCAGCCCGAGCTGCGGCGAATTCTCCAGAATCAGCTTGATGCGGGAAAGCGCCGTTCTGGTGTTCATTGCCGGCTCTTTGAACTGGATGGTTTTCTCCCAGTGTTCCCCCATCCAGCTGCGCGTCCAGAGGTTGATGCTGCGGATGCCCATGCCCTTCGGCTCAAATTTAGTGAAGGCATGCGTCAGCATCCCTTCGACGGCCACCAGCATTACCTCCAGCAGGGCGGTCACCGAAGGCAGTGTCGTGCTTTCCTCGATGGTTTCTTCGATGAGGCGAGGATATAAAGGGGTATCGTCGCGGCCGTTTGCCAGTTCCCGGATGCGCAGGCCTTCCGGCCCGAATTGCGCCTGTAAAGGCCCCGGCGCCAGCGCCGCCGCCTGCCCCAGCGTATGCAGCCCGAACTGATGCAGTTTCTCCTTACTCTTCAAAGACACGGGCAGCAGGTCGCAGTTTAAATCTTTGAGGAACGAAGTTATGTCCCCGGTGAGTATTTTGTAGCTGCCGGGTGTGCTGAAAGAAGCCGCCAGATATGCCGTGAATTTATTTTCGCCGATGCCGGAACGGGCCTCGAAAATCTGCGGAATGGCGGCATAGACGGCACGCACCAGCGCCTCATCCGTCTCGTAAAGCAGCTGCAGTCCGTCCAGTCCGATGTAGATATCGCCCAGGTCGGTGCCTTCCACCAGCGGGCTGCGCTCGTCCAGCGCATCCAGTATGCCGTTGAAAACAGCAACGTAATGCGGGATGTCGGCGTGAATCAATTCGGCATCACCGTGTAAAGACAGCGCCTGCTGCAGCGGCATTTCGCGCTGCAAGCCTTTCAGTTCCGGGGAGTAGTCCATTACCAGTTTCTGCGAACCCACCGCCGCGGTAATGATGACCGGCCGCTCCGCCAGGTCGCGGTGCTTCAGTTTTTCGCAGTTTATCGGGAAATGGGGGAGTAAAACACATAAGATTCTCATCGTTTGACCTCAAAAGTCCGGTATGTATATAATAGTAGAACAAGTGTACTATTGTCAAGGGGCATATATCCATACCGGCGAAGGCCGGTATCCAGGGGCCTTCTGGATTCCGTGTCGCAGCACGGAATGGGCTTATATTGTTAAGTGTCGTATAATAGTCGGGAGAAGAAAAATGGCGAAAATTTATATCGGGACCTCCGGCTGGTCGTATCCCACGGGGGAAGGCACCTGGAAGGGATTTTTCTACCCGCCGGGCACAAAGAACGAACTGGAGTATTACAGCCGGTTCTTCAATACGGTGGAGATCAACAGTTCTTTTTACCGTCCGCCGAATCCGGTTTACGTGGCGAATTGGGTAAAACGGACACCGCCGGGTTTCCTTTTTGCGGTGAAGTTGTGGCAGAAATTTACCCATCCCGAAATGTACCGTGCCGCCGCCGGTGAGGAAGCGGTGATTTCCTACGATGATGTGGAAATGTTCCGTCAGAGCCTGGAGCCCATCGTGCAGGCCGGCAAAATGGGCGCGCTGCTGGCGCAGTTTCCCCCGAGTTTTCTGAATGACAGCCGTGGGCAGCATTTGATTGAGGTATTGGCCAGGCACTTCGGACAATACCGTCTGGCGGTGGAGCTCCGGCATAAAAGCTGGAGCGACGACCCTAAAACAGCGCATTTCCTCAGACAAAACAATATCAGCTGGGTGCAGATTGATGAGCCGAAATTTCAGTCTTCAATTGCGTCGGAGATACCTTTGACCGCGGATATGGCTTACTTCCGTTTTCACGGCCGGAATGCCGAGATGTGGTGGAAAGGGGATGTCGAAACGCGGTACTGCTACCACTATTCGCCTGAAGAAATCCGGGAACTTGCGGAAAAAGTGAAGGCAGCCGCGCAAAAGACATCGCTGCTGTTTGCTTTCTTTAATAATCACTGGCAGGGATATGCGCCGCGGAACGCCACCGATATGAAAAAAGCGCTGCAATTGACCTTGAGCGATTAAAACTCGGTTAAGAGACGTTGTTTATTTAGTTCGATGTGATATAATCAGGCCAATATGTTGATGTATGCAATCGCGCTGACCATGAAAGGCAAAGCAAAGATCGAGCTCACCGAACTGCGCGCCCGGTTTGGCACAAACATGAATTACAGCATCGCGCCGCACGTGACGCTGACGTATCCCTTTACGCCCAAAACGTATATCCGCATTATTCAAAACAGGTTGAGCGAAATTGCCACCCAAACCCGGTCTTTCACACTGGTGCTCAAAGGCATCCGGTATTGGGAAGGGCGGAACAACGTGGCTTATGTGGCGGTACGGAATCAACTACCTGTCTACAACCTGCACGCAACGATAATCCATGCACTGGAAGGCCTGATTTCAGGTGATAACACTTTTATCCTGCAGAATTTTACCGCGCACCTGACAATCAATGAACATGCACCCGGTGAAACTCTGGCTGCCCTGAAAAAGGAACTGTCAACATGTAAACCGGAATACCGGGTGAGAATAACTTCCTTTACATTATTTGCCGCTGAAGCGAACGAAAAACCTGAAATATGGAAACCTGTCCGGATATTCCGCTTCCCGAAGTCGAAATAAGCTTAATCGTGGTTTTATTCATGCTCTTATCCTTTTTTTAAATCCTGGCTTTTATCCAATTAGGAACGCAGGCGGGCAGGTTCGTACATCAGTTTAAAAACTGAATATCAGTGAAAACCCACCCCTGTTTGAGATGTCTTCATATTTACTTCAGCAAAGTAAACAAAATACTCTGTGCCGCGTATTTGCGGTTATCCGCCTGCTGCAGAATCGTTTCCAGATGGTTCTCCACAGCGTCACGGCTGATTTCAGAACCGGCATGGATGGGCATGTCGTGCATCACCACGGCTTTACTACCTTGCAGGAGTTCAGCATTAATCTGGAACGGCAGCATCTTTTTAATGCGTTCTTTTTTCAGCCCGGCATAGGCTTTGTCATCGATGAATTCCATGTCGACCCAGGTGTCGGTGTAGACCACATCGACTTCCATGATGAGTTTCCTGACGCCGGTTAAGGTCGGGTGTCCGTTACCGATTTCATGATATTTACCTGACTTGAAAACTGTTTCATATAGCGCTTCATCCAGCGACGGTTCATTCACCACCGGCGTGGCGGCAAAAACCTCACCGCCAAGTTTCGGTAAGGAATCGATTAACGAGTTCAAAACATTGTTTTTCACCCCGACGTAAAGCAGTTTGATTTTCAGGTTGCCGAATCGCTCCTTGATCGTGATTAAATCCGCGATTGCCTGCGAGGGGTGATACATGTTACAGCAGCCGTTAATCACCGGCACGTAAGAATACTGCGCCATCAGGTTGATATCGTTGTTTGTTTTCAACCGGGCCATAATGATATCCGCCTGGCGGGAGACGTACCGGACTTCATCCTGGATTTCAGCTATAGAAAAATTACTATCGTTCCAGTTCTGGATAAGATATTGGCCGCCCAGCGCGGTCATCCCGAAAGCGAACGAAAGTGCTGTGCGGGTGGAGGTTTTCTGGAAAAGCATGTACAGTTTTTTACCCTCCAGTACTTTGGCGTATTGCGACGGGTACCGTTTCATTTCCAGCGCCTGGTCAATGATATTTTCCAGATAGTCCGGGGTGAAATCTTTAAAGTTAATAAAGTGGTTCATTTTTTCTTTCCTTCTATTTTGTTTTTCATACGTTTGCATGATCGAATACGTTTACAGGCCTCGTCTGAATCTCGTTTGCATCGTTCTCCTTATTAATGAAAATAAAAAAGCCCGGGAGATATTTCTCGCGAGCTTCGCATTGTGCTTAAATCTTGAAACTTGATTATTGGTTATTGATTATTGGTATTGTTGAAAATAGCAACGCCAAGCCCGCCCCGGTGTCAACGGGTTGTCTGGAGCTTCTGGAATTACGGGCATTGCAAATGTGTGAGGACATAGCGTTATTTCTTTCCTTTTACCCGGGAATTTGATTATTGTAAGCTATTTGGAGCGGATTTGTCAATACAAAATGTCGTTTACGACATTTTTAAATAGTTTATTTCACCACAAATATTCCGCGGTATTTCGATTTAGTCATCTGAAAAGTTTTTTCGGTCAAACCGGCGTTTGAGATGAGGGAGCGCAGCTCTTTGACCGGAATGCCGTGGGATGCCTGCAGCCTCTCCCCGAGATAGAGACGCCCGTCTTTTTTTAACAGTCGGGAAAGGATTTTCACGACAGCCGGCCTTTCTTCCCAGGCAATATGATGCAATACGTTGAGGGTAATTACTATATCAAAAGAATGTTCCGGTAAATTCATCGTCCTGATATCGCCGGTTTTCAATTCCACATTCGGATATTTTGCCAATCGCTGCTGGGCAATTTTAATCCAGTAAACGGAAATATCGACTCCCAATATATGTCCGGTATCATTGAGGTGCTGCGCTATGGCACGCACAGTGGCGCCGCCGCCGCAGCCGAAATCCAGGATGTTTTCGCTGCCTTTTAAATCCAAACTTTTAATATCCGCCTGGTAATATAAAGAACCGCCGCCGATATTTTTAAATTTTTCCTCCAGGATAAAAAATAAAGGTGGTTTATCAAAGTCTGTATACGTCGTATCATGTTTCTGCATCTGTGCCCTCCAAAATCCGTCAACTATTTCGGGTAAAATTCGCCCGGTATTTTCTTTGCCCCAGCATTATCATATAGCAGAAAAACCAGATTTACCCCATGCATACGGACAGGATAATAACCGGACAGGTGACTGATGTTTTACGGTTTGAACGATTTCTGCGAATCCATGTAGGCGGCGACAATATCGCCGGTGGTAATGATACCGATGAGTTTTTTCGGGTTTTTATCGTCGACCACCGGCAGGCGGCCGATGTTGCGCTGGCGCATATAATTCATGGCGTAGTCCAGACGGTTATCGGCACGCACAACCGCCAGGTCGGTGGCCATGACGTCTTTCACCAGGGTTGACGACCACTCGTTATGCGGAATTTTCATCACATCGATATTGGCGATGATACCGGTCAGATTCCCGGAGTTATCAATCACGGGGATGCCTTTGATGCCGTTAATCTGCATCATGCCCGCCGCGTCGGCGACGGTTGCCTCGGGGGAAAGCGTCAGGACTTTAGCCCGCATCGCTTCTTTGACCAGCATCCGGTTCAGCAGGGGGTAGGCATATTTGTCCCGGTGTGCCGGCGATTCGGCCGGGGAAAGCACCTGACTCTTGTACATGGTATTGTTGCCGATGATGACATAAGCCAGGCCGACGGCAATCATGGCCGGGGCGAGCAGTTGATAGCTGCCGGTGATCTCCGCGATCATCACCATCACCGCCAGCGGTACATGGCCGACTGCGCCTAAAAATGCCATCATGCCGACGATGACAAACGAGGCCAGAGAGGGCATGCCGTGTATATTGTGCATGAATCCCCAGAGAACTGCGCCCAACAGGCCGCCGATAACGATACCGGGGGCGAAGACACCGCCGGAGCCGCCCGATTCAACGGTCAGTGAGGTGGCCAGAATTTTGGCAAAAACGAGCACGACGAGCAGCGCCAGGCCGATGCCGATGGCGTCCGGCGTCATGGCGAGCTGCGTCCAGCCGTAGCCGATGCCGAGCACCTGCGGCAGCCAGAGGGCAATCAGCCCGGTCAACAGTCCGCCCAATGCCGGTTTCAGAATATGGGGGATATGTAAATTATGGAAAAAATCCTTCACAAAAGTGAAAGTCCGGGTGGTGAGGATGCCGAGCAAACCGCAGCCGATGCCCAGTACAGCGTAATAGACCAGACTGATGGGGTCGTTAAAGGAAATGTTCAGTCCGGTGCCGAAAATCGGCGTGAATCCCTGGACGGAGGCATAAATGACATAGGCAATCATCGAGGAAATGAAAGCCGGTATCAGGACTTCGCTTTCCATGCCCTGCAGGTACAAAATTTCCGCCGCCAGGATGCCGCCGCCAAGCGGCGCTTTAAAGATGGCGGCAATACCTGCGCCCATGCCGGCCGCGACGGCGATGCGGCGGTCTTCGACGGAAAGATGGGTAATCTGGGCGATGAAAGAGCCGAAGCCGGCGCCCATCTGTGAGGCCGGGCCTTCCGGGCCGGCGCTGCCGCCGGTGCCGATAGTAATCGTCGAGGCGACAAATTTAACGTAGGGGATGCGCCAGCGGATGTTTCCATTTTTGTTGTGGTAGGCGTCGATAGCGGAATCAGTGCCGTGGCCTTCGGCCTCCGGCGCCAGTTTATAAACCACAAATCCGGCCAGCAGTCCGCCCAGTGCCGTGATAATGGGAATGGCCCAGCGGTGGGTAATCGCGGCGATAATATCCTGACCTTCGCCCAGCGGCTGCGGGGGTTTAAAACCGGCTAAATCACCCAGTGTCCAGCCGGTGACCAATTCGATACAGCGATGGAACGCAATGGCGGCCAAGCCGGCTCCGACGCCGATAATCGCGCCCAGCAATAGCCATTTCAGCAGGTAATTGACGTCGATACGCCCTTGTGGTGCAGGGTGACTTAAGTTATGCCAGAACGACCGGAGAGATGAAAACAACTTTTGTTCATGGTCACTAACAAAGCTAAACGACCTGCGTATTGTTTTTTTTGCATCATTCATCATGGATTTCAAGTATTGTCCTTTCAAAAATACATACGCCGACTAAGAATAATCAAGTAAACATTTGCTTACATTATAAAATTTACTAACACCAATGTCAAGGGAATATCCAGATTTAACAGTTACATTCGTTTCACGCATAATAAATGGGCACATGCAGTGTCCTTGACAAGTACATTATTATTGGAGTATGTTATTAGTAAGTAAACGATTACGTCTTTGGGATTGAAAAATGATACAACGACATAAAACGACATCTGTCAGGAAAGAGCAGATCGTGAACGCTGCCAAAAAATTGATTATTAAACATGGCAGTGAAAATCTTACTGTAAGAGCCATCGCTAATGAAGTTCATCTCTCTGAAGGCGCGCTCTACCGCCATTTCAAGAGCAAAAGGGATATACTAGCCTTATTGGCCGATACCATTGAGTCAGACTTGCTAGGAGACATCAAGGTAAACGTTGTTGAAGGTGAGTCCTACTCGAAAATTCTGGATAGTATACTTAGAGGACATTTATCCGCAATCAAACAAAGGCAGGGAATCTCATTTCAAGTGATCGCCATGTTTATTAGCTTCGGAGATAAGAAACTTAATGGGCGATTATCTGAAATTATCAATAAATATTTACAAGAGATTAAAACTCTTCTGCGTATGGGAGTTGAATCCGGTGAACTGCGAGAGAATTTGGATTTAGATGGCACAGCGTTATTATTTTTTGGCATGATACAGAGTTTGGTAAATGTTTGGGCATTGAGTAACTATGAACTCAATTTAGAAGCGAGTTATGAAGCATCCTGGAATACCTTGAAGGAATGCATTAAAAGGGTGTAAAACAGGGATTTGAATCGATATAAATTAAATAGTGTAGTGAAGGTGCAAAATGCCGGTAGTAACAATTCGGGGAACATTGGGCAGCGGTGCGCCGGAAATAGGGAAACAGATTGCCGATAGGCTCCATATCGACTATGTCGACCGGGAAATTATTGCTGAGATCGCCGAACGACTTAAAAGGCCTAAGTATGATGTAGAGGCGAAGGAAATGCCGCCTGGAAGTCTGGGGGGCCGTATTGTTGAAGCTCTCAGTTACAGTTATCCAAGCCAGATGCCGGATGTTGGTTATACAGGTGCCTATCTACCAACCTGGGAAATGCCTCTGGACAACCCCCAATATCTGGTTGGGTTGGAATTTGTAATCAAGAAATTAGCCACTAGCTCGGCAATCGTCATCCGCGGACGGGGCAGCCAGTTCATCCTCAAAGGTTACCCGGACGCTCTACACGTCTTGGTGGTGACGCCGCTTGAGTTGCGAATAAAACGGGTTATGTATAGTTCAAATATTAAGGAAGCTGAAGCCAAGAAAGAAATAGAACGTTTTGACAGCAGCCGTCGCGAATTTACCAGACGCTATTTTCATGCTGCGTTAGAAGACCCTATCAACTACGATTTAGTAATCAATACCGAGCATCTAAGCTTTGAAGATGCTACCTCGATAATCATTGGTGCTTTATCTTGCAAAAATAAGAATTCATTCACACAAAAGGAATGAAGAAAGCGAGATTAATACAATATTTAGGGAGGCAAACTAATGAGTGAAAGTACCAAAAATGATACTACCAATGCAATAAAGAATAATGAGTCTGACGCAGACTTAACGTGTGCCAAATTAGACGAGATGATAACCGTTCTCAAGAATATTGACGAGAAACTCGTGACTATAGCAAGAGCAATCCGGGAAATAAATGCCAGAGGGTGATGCCAAAGGGTTATTATTTTAACTCCTAAATCGACTAAACAGATTAACCATAGGCTTGAAGTGAATCGTTATTTTTTCTGGCCTGTGCAGATTTTAACAAGATGAGAAAAATATTCCGGGCACTGGAAAGAATCATCATGCTGGTGGCATCCGGGCCGTACGTTGTTCTAAAGCGGGTCTGGGTGCAGTTATTAATTATTGTGTTGATGTTTTTCTTCGGCGCGGCCATTTTTCACCATTTCCAGGGACTGGATTGGCTGACTTCCTTACTGGGTTCGGTATCGACGATAACCACTATCGGGCTGTATTCACCGAATATTGTTACCATGGCCGGTGCGGAAAAAGTATTACTTATTATTATCATTATCGCCAGTGTTGGTTCTGCTGCATCATTACTGCAAACCCTGATTTCAACAGTGACCAAAAAGGAGTTTTTTATGAGCCGGATAGACGGAGTGCGGGTCAGCACGATGAGCAACCATATTATCGTGATGGGCTACAGCTTTCTGGGAAAATACGTGGCTGAGAAATTAAAAGACATGGGGACGGAATTTGTCGTCGTGGCTAAAGACGAGGAGCAGGTAGAAATCGCCAGAAACAACGGGATTACGGCGATGTCTTCGCCGGTAAACCTGGTCTATGATGCCCTGAAAAAAGCTGGCATCGAACGCGCCAGTTCATTGGTGGCGACTTATGATGATGACGGGGATAATATGCTGATAATCATGGTGGCCAAACAGCTCAATCCTGAAATAAGGGTGGTCACAATCATCAACGAACGAGAACTCCGTGATGGCGCGAAAGCGGCCAAAGCGGATGTTGTCATTGCACCTTCGGATATTATTGGCAATATACTGGCGACAGCCACGGCTTCCAATGAGATCGTCGGGGCTTTCCTGCCGGGCCGGTTCGGCGGGAAGAATATCGCTGAATTTACCATTACAAAAGATGGTTTGAACAATGGAATTATCGAACAGGTTGCGCCGCTGCTGTTGATTATTCGGGGCGGGGAATCATTCCCCAATAAAGGCAAAGATTTTATTCTGGAAAACGGCGACCAGATTTATGTGCTGGCTGACCATAACGCCATTGTGAAACTGCGCAACATCTTGCGGTAAAACCAACTCTGCCATTGTTCAATTTATATATCTTTTTTCAAAGCATTCACACTCTAAAAATGCGCCCAACCCGCTGATTCTGAAAGTTTATTTTCTGGAATGCGGTATGCTATACTTACCAATAACAGTGAGCGTCTAAAGCCTTAGTAAAATAGGTAAAAATATTAACGTTTTGAGGTAAAATTACGGGCATGAGTAAAAAAGTGAATATCAAACAACTGACATGCGAAGCTTTTCAACCCTACGGTTCTTTTGCGAATATGGTGAAACCAACCGGGCCGAAGCTGGGTAAAGGATTTTATCGCGATATGGTAATTTTGAGTCTCGGACAGGCCAGCCAGGCTGCGTTTTCTGTCAT
>JBKQML010000115.1:0-10691 GCA_052326545.1 Dehalococcoidales bacterium | reverse complement strand
GGGATCAGGTACCTATCTCTAAGGTACTAACCTGTCAGGAACGTAATGGTGATTATCAAATGCCGGTAACTATCGTACAGTTAAATTAAGTCTGAACGATAGTTAAGGCTCGCAACGATGAATACATCTGGCAATAACCAAAAATATCCGGAAGCAGGTTTCTTCCCCTGGTTAAAAGACAGTTTTTTCGGGATAATTAAACCCAATGGGTCTCGTACCAAGAAATTACTTTTTGTCAGAATATGTCTGTTATCCGTGATGGTCTTTGTGGGATATGAAGCTATTTTTGAGTATGCCAAGCTACGGCAAGCTAACGCTGCAAATGATGAACTGATTAATACCTCCTCACAGTCGGTGGCAACGCTGGCTGATCGGTACAATGATATAAACAATGTATTGGCCAAAACTAACTTAACATTGGCGACAAATGGTTCTACGCAACCGACTGCAATCCAGCAACTGTCAAGCTATGCTGCTAACGGACAGGTTCGTGAATTTGCCTCATACGATGACCTTATTGCATGGCTGAACCAGGATGACACCCATGAACAGATTTACTCGCCGACATTTGAATGTGTGGATTTTGCTTTTATGATGAGCGAGCATGCGATTGAAGATGGCTACTGGATATTCCCGGCCGTCGATTTATCCGATGGTCATATGCAGTGTATCGCGCCGATTGGTAACGACCTGTATGCTATCGAACCGCAAATTAACGCGGTGTCACTATGGGCCGTGAAGCCCAATTCTTAATGGCTCCGGATTTAAACGGTCTTTTTAGATTCCGGTTACCGTATGTCTTTTACCGGTTCTCTGTGGCCTGGAAGGCGCTTATCATAACGGCAGAAATGGTATTCGTTTATCTAACCGGCGTATGTTGGAAAATGGCGGCATCTCAGAAATAATTAAACCGGCAGATTTGACATTAGTTCGGGTAATTGTGTAAAAGCATCGATCATCGACACTATTTGGTCTTTATTCACGGCGGCAAAAGGCACTTGCCAGTGAGTGCCGTTGGATAAACTGCAAATCTCGGCGTCAGTCATCGGCAGGAACAAAGGTTCATTTTCCAGTAATTGCCACGACTGCTGAGACGGCGTGAGATAGATATTGCCTTTGACTTCATAATCTGAAGTATCCAACACCACCGGGAAAGGTGATTTGTTGATAAAAGGATAACGCTTGGGACCGGGGACAGCACCTAAACCTCTACCCGAATCCGCCGAAAAAGTCGCCGCAATGTGAATCGTCGACCTTTTGATGTAGGCGAAGGGAGTTTTCTCTACACCGCAACAACCCGGCTGCAGGGATACATCTGTCAGTATCACAAATTCTCTTTGTGTCTCAGGACTATGGGGTGTGATGGTACCGCTAAGAGAATCGACGAGACGTATTTCCGGAGAAAGGGACCTTAAAGAGCCGTCAAATAACTTGTTGCGCACATACAGTCTTACTAGAGTTGAGTCCATTGGCATAACGCTGTCAACCTCCTCATGAACCAGCAGATTAGTAAAACCGGATCAAATGCAAAGGTGCTTTTAGTTCACTCAATACTTATCTTGGCCGCAACAATTCAGTTATTCAAACTAATATTGAATTATATCACAATATCACCAATAAGAATAATTTGAATGGAGACCAGTTAAAATAAAAACAGTCTGCTGCAATCGTTTAGCAGTCTCCTTTAATGTGGGGTAGCTTCCGGGACGGTGGGGCTGCGCTGCCCGGATGCCGGCATTGTGACCAGCCATTCCCCGGTGAGTTGCAGCAGCGGCAACTTGAATTCCAGGTTCTGCCGGCGCACCGGAATCATATCCACGACGTCAAATCCGCATTCCTGCATAATTTTTTCCAGAATCAGGCAGCAGTTTACCGCGCCGCCGCCGCCGCTCCCGGCCAGGCATAACCCCACTGCAGGCGTAGCGCCGGGACGGGCCGCCCGGAGAATACCACCCGGCAGGGGCTTGGGAGGACCTTTAACGCGGCGCAGCCGCTCCAGAAAAGACCGCAGGCTCTCACTCAGGTCAATGAAGTATACCGGGCTGGCAAAAACGACCGCATCAGCCGCTGCCAGTTTCGTAACGATTGAGGCAAAATCATCCTCGATAATACAGCGGTGTTCCCGCATGCAAACCCCCGAGCCGTCCGGGTCGCATTGACGGCACCTTTCGATGTTAAGTTCCGGCAGGAAAATGCATTCCGAGTTGCCGCCGGCGTTGATGAACCCTTGGCCAATCGCCCCGATGGAACGGGCAGTCCGTCCTTCCCGATTTCTACTACCGGATATCATTAAAATCTGCATACAACCTCCTTTACATAAAGTCAGTAAATTATCAACCTTCGTTAAGCCCCGGTTGAGGTTTCTTTTAGTTGAAATAATTGTAAATGAATATCTTTACATTGTCTAATGATTCCCCATATCATTGCGAATCCTTAACCGGGATTTTCCACGTACGTTTATTTTCTCTTCCCTGTAATCGCAGGGACTAAAGCGAGAGCTTAGTGTCTGGATTCCATGTCCCGGCACGTGATGGATAATGATTTGACGGGTAATTATCTTGACAGGGTCTGATTAATCGAATTAGAATTAAGCAATATTCAATATGATAAATAAAACCGGGAGTAAGATAAATCGATGAAAATTACAAAAATAGAGCCGATTCTTTGTGACAGCGCCTGGGGAGTTTGGGTTTTTATTAAAGTCCAGACAGATGAAGGCATCACGGGTTGGGGAGAATGCAGTGACCACCGGGGATGTACCTATGGTTTACTGGGCTGTATTAAAGACTTTGAGTTGGCGCTCGTCGGTAAAGATCCCCGGCCGGTGGAAAAATTGTATGCGGATATGTACCGGCTGGCCCGGCAAGCCTTGGGCGGTGTTGCGCTGAAGGCAATCGCCGGCATTGATACCGCACTCTGGGATATCAAAGCCAGGGCATTGGGCATACCGGTCTACGAACTTTTCGGCGGCCCTTACCAGGATAAAATCAGGGCATACTGGGGGCATTGCGGCCTCTACCGGACGCGTATCGCCGACCTGATGCAGATTCCTCATATCAGGAACCTGAATGACGTCCATGCTCTGGGGAAGGAAGTGGTGAGCAAAGGTTTTACAGCTTTAAAAACGAATATCATGCTGTCCGGCGAACCCGACCAGACCCCACTCCAGGATAATGTTGATATTTTGAAAAAAATTGTCGGCACTTTCCGGGATGCTGTCGGCGATAAAGTCGATATTGCCGTCGACATTAATGCCACCTTTAACAATAACGGATTCAGCACTGTCGCCCGGGCCATGGAACCTTTTGAATTAATGTGGCTGGAAGTGGATTCGAATGACCCGGCCGCGCTGCTAGAACTTAAAAAATCGACCAGAATTCCGATTTGCTCGGGGGGCATACTTTCCACCGGTAAGGCTTTCGATCCGTTCCTCAATCTACGCGCCATGGATATCGCCAACGTCGAGGTGGCCGGTTGCGGGTTCACGGAAGCCCGGAGAATCGCCACGCTGGCTGAGACCCGCGAGATATTGATTACACCCTATAATGCCGCCAGTCATTTATTAACTTTCATGACCGCGCAGCTGTGCGCTTCAGTCCCGAATGTCAAAATCATGGGCATGGACGTCGACGCTGTGCCGTGGAAAGATGATATCGTCACCGATGTTCCGGATATTAAAGGCGGCTATCTGCATATTCCCCGCAAACCCGGCCTGGGAGTAGAGCTCAACGAGAAAGAAATCGCCAAACATCCGTGGAGCGGTCATCGAGGTTAAGACTTTCTGAAGGCTAATTGCTTCAGGTGAAATGTCCGGCAAATAAAGGAAAAGAGACCGGAATTTTCCGGCCTCTTTTTGTACTCCACAAGTCATGGATGCGATTTAGAATTGATATTTAATATCCCATACTCTTCTTCAGGTTTTGGTCTACCCAGAAACGTGCTGGAAAGAAGAAAAGACGCTGGGGGCTTCCCATGTGGCCACAGGTTGCGCCGAACTGACCGCTGTAACCCTTGACCCAGGGCTGGCAGAGGCTGAAGGTGTTCGGGCTGAGCAGGGATATACAATAATGCTGTCGCGCGACGTGCTCGTTCGCGTCTCTCAGTATTTGTTTCACCTCACTGGTACCGGCAGCAGCAATGGCCTTAGGGTAGAAGGCATCAAAAACAGGGTCGCTGACCATCAGGGAATTAGATATCAGGTTTCCCGTTTGAAACCTGTGCAGTTGCATAAACGGTACATGGGTGCGTCCCAATGTACCCGCGCCATAGGCCAACTGGTCATGTTTCCGGCCGAGCCTGACAAAATCGTTCCAGGCGGCGGCGTCCATGATCCTGATTTCCATGTCAATACCGACATTTGTAAAGTAGGCCTTGATTATTGGCAGGATGTCTAAATCCCACATCGCATCAGCCACAATGTGAGTTTTTAATCCATCGGGATAGCCGGCATCAGCCAGCAGTTTTCTGGCCGCCGTTGGGTTATAGGCATACTCATCCTTCAGGTCCCGGGGCCATTCTTCATACGGCAATCCCCACCCTTTCAGGTACCTTGAAGTTAGCGATGAAGGGTACGGATCGACGGTGCCGCGATAATAGGTTCCGGCGATGGTTGGCAGGTCGATCGCCATCTGCATGGCTTTCCTGACCCTGATGTCATTAAACGGTGGCCTGTCATTTCTCGGGTCGATGGTATTGGTCGTACCTGTCGGAACAGATATCTGCAATATTTCAGGATTCGTTTTCTGCATGGCCTGGGCTTGCTGCAGCGTAACTTCGTCGATGATGTCAACCTTACCGCTGCGCATCGCCGCCAGGGCTGAATCGTCGTCGGGTATGACAACAATCTTAAATTTATCGACATAGGGGAGCTTGTTCTGGGGGTAGCGCTCGTCATATCCCCAGTAGTCAGGGTTCTTTATCATTGTTGCCGAATCGCCGGAAATAAAGTCATTTAAAATAAACGGGCCGGTGCCGACGGCATGATGCCAATCATTGAGGTTTCCCCATTTCGCTACCGCCTCCGGAGCCTCGATCGCTGCCGTGGGGCTATAATACGCGATTAAGGTCTCTGCGATAAACTCCTGATTGGGCGTTTTCCATTTGAAGACCACGCTGTATTTATCAGCGGCGGTTACGGATATCAGTTCATTGAACATGGTAATTTTAGCATGAAAAGGGGCAGGTTCGGTAAAGCCGCTGCCCAGACCATACAACCGGTGAAAATGAAAGACCACATCATCAGCGACAAACTCGCGGCCATTTACCGGCGGTATGTCCTGCCAGTGAATCCCTTTACGCAGATGAAAAACAATAGTCCCCGGTTCCGTAAACTCCCAGTTTTCCGCCAGGTGGCCCTTCAGATACTGGCTGGGGGTGACTATCTTGTAGTCGAAGACTGCCGGGTCAAACGTCCAGTCTTCCGCCGTCAGTTTTTCCATCCATGCCGTGTATATCTGAGGAAGCAGCTCGGCAAAATAAGGGTCCCAGTTCACAATATTCCTGGTGGTGCGGAATGCTATTTCACCGCCGTACTGCGGCTTAGCCAGTTTATCCCACCAGTAACCGTTCTTTCTCATCGTTTCTCCTTCTGCTGTTCGATTAAGATTCAAATTACCCGGTCGTTCCGGTAATTGACACCCACCAGGGCGCCTTGCCGACAGCATACGTTTCAAGAGGGGTTAATTTTCCGGTATCTCGATTAACGCGGTATGACACCAGGCGACCGGATGCCAGGCCGGCAATAAATAGAAAATTACCATCAGGGTCCAGGCTGAACGATCGTGCTTCGGCTTCACTGGCTACCTGCCCGACAGGTGTCAGGCGGCCGGTGATTGCGTCTACAGCAAAACAGGCGATGCTGTTATGCCCCCGGTTGGAGACATACAGGAACCTACCGGAGGGCGAAATTTGAATATCAGCACAGGCGCTTTTCTGCTGATAACCGTCCGGCAGTGACGAAGCGGTTTGGAAAGCGCTCAGTGTGCCGACAGAGGGATCAAACCGGTAGGCTGTAACGCTATTCCCGGCCTCATTACAGAAATAAGCAATATCCAGATTCGGGTGAAAGCAGAAATAACGCGGTCCCACCCGCTCATCTGGTATGACCTTATCAGGTGTATTCGGGGTGAGACGGCCGGTGGAATCGTCGAACTTGAACTGAAAAATCACATTGGCCCCGCCCATGCCGGTGGTGTGAGGAACGAAGACAAATTTGTTAGTGGGGTTAGTCTGAACTGAATGCACTGCCCTGGCGGTATCAAGCCATTGTACCGGTGCGGTGCACACGATACCGTCGCTGCCGATTGCATGTACGGCCATTTTGCCTTCTACGAAATAGGTTGAAAACAGAAACCTACCCTTCCGGTCTATCGCCAGGTAATCTGGTTCAAATTCGAGGGATACGGTGCCGATAAGGGATAATTCACCTGTTTCCCGATTTCTCCGGTACGTGGAGATCTTCCGGTCACTTTTGCATGCCACGTAAATAAATTGCCGAAGGGGGTCAATCGCCATGTTTCCCGGACGGCCGGTTACCGGCACTTCAGCTCGCGGATTGAGCTGACCCGTCTCGGGATCGACGGCGAAAATCAGAATTTTGTCTTCTCCCGAAACAGAGACATACAGATACGACGGCACCGTTTTCATCTCCTTCCAAATTGCGGAAACAGTTCAACATACTAATACCCTCATTATAGAACGGACTATGCGGATCGCTCCATCGAGATTCAGCTTGCTATTTGTATCCCCGAAGGTATTCTTTTTCCGCCTCGAACAGTTCGTCGACCATCTGCCGGGTTTCATCGATGGTTAATATCGCGGCCGTCAACGGGTCGAGCAGCGCGCCCTCGAAGATTTTATTTTTATCTTTTTCCATGATGCCGCGCATTACCATTTCCTGAGCGCCGATGTTCACCTGATTCAGCGCGGCCGCCGGCGCCGGCAGCGCCCCGACATAACAAGGGTGGATGCCTTCCCGGTCAACAAAGCACGGCACTTCGACACAGGATCCCCCGGACAGATTGGTAATCAGACCGGTGTTTTTGACGTTAGCGTTGATCCGTGTGGCAATCCCGGATTCCATCGCATGGATTATTTTCGCGCCGTATTCCCTGCTCGGATTAAGTAGGAATTCCTTACCGCTTTCGATTTCTTCCCTGAATTTTTTGTCTTCTATTACACTCGTTTCTCGTATCTCATCTTCACGATGAGGATGCCGCTCCGGATGTCCGACAGTTTCCAGCTTGTATTTTTCCATGATGTCCGGCCGGCTGCTTTTGCGGAAATAAGGCATGTAATAGGCGTTGATGAAGCTGGCTTCGGTGAGGAAGTAGCCGAAGGTCTTGAACATTTCCGCCCGCACGATATCGGCTCCGGCCCAATGGGCATCGTCCGCCGAATAAAGGGCGGGGTTTTCAAACGCCTTACGCAGCATCGGATAAGCATCTTTGCCTTTCCACTTGAATTCCAGAAACCAGGCAAAATGATTGATTCCGGCCACCCAGTAGGAGATTTCTTCGATGGGCTTGCCGATATATTTCGCCAGTTGGGCTGCTGTGTGCGGCACGCTGTGGCACAAACCGACGTTCTTGACTTTGGTGTAATCGTTGATTGCCCAGCAGATGGTCGACAGAGGATTGGCATATTCCAGCAGCCAGGCGTTGGGACAGAGTTCTTCCATATCGCGGCAGATTTCGATAATTGCGGGTATCTGCGTCAAGCCATTGGCAACGCCGGATGCAGGCCCGGTCCAGCCATCGGCCAGTCCGTACCTGGCGGCGATATCGCGGGCTTTCTGTTTGACTCCGCCGATTTGGATGGTGCAAATCACGTAATCAGCGCCGTCCAGCGCTTTGCGCCGGTCGGTGGTCGCTTCGATTTTATTATTAAAGCCATGTTGTTTCACCAGTCTTTTAGCAAAAGCGGCAATGAGGTCCAGCGGTTCTTGTTCAATATCCATCAAACTGATCGTGGCATCTCTCAGTTCGGGGTACGACACGACATCCGTGATGAGATTCCTCGAGAAAGTGTGACTGCCGGCGCCGATAATTACGATCTTGGCCATAATAACACCATCCTTTTTATTGAGTTCTCTATCAATATTTATTTGCCGAACACAAAGAAGGTGAAAAATTCCACCTTCTTTGTCGTTAGCAGATGATTGGTTGGGAATAAGCTATAAAGATGTGAGCAAGCTCGCGATGCCGCTCTTTGCCTGCTGTTTACACCAATCGCCGACAGTCCCCAGGTCTGTTCCGATGCAGAAATGACGCACGCCCATTGCGATAAATTTTTTTGCCTCTTCCATGTCGTTGGCTTCGACCCTAGGTGCGATACCCTTTTTCAATGCCATTTTTACCATTTCTATCTCGGCGTTTTGTGTCTCTGGACACCGTACCTGTCCCGGTTTGCCGATGCTGATGGAGTAGTCGCTGGGACCGAACTGGACCATGTCTACCCCTTTGACCGAAAGGATTTCCTCCAGGTTCTCTATGGCGCTTTTCTTCTCGATCATCACGACAACTACGACATCGTTCATTTCTTTGACCCAATCCTCTGTCGATTTCCCACCCTTGGCCCCACCATAGCCGCCGGAATGCCGCCGGCTGTTAATGCCGTGTAAACCGCCGGCTTCGGGAGTCTCCGCTCTGACATAACGGATACATTCTTTGACATCATCGGCGCAGCGGACATCAGCAAAGAGTACGCTCTGGAAACCGGCATCGATTGCCCGCGTGGCCACCATCCCTCTGGCTTGCTCCTCTATTTTTATCATCACGGCCATTTGCGGAAAGAGTTCCATGGTGCGGCCGATTTCATCAAACAACGGCAGCGTCCAGGTGGAATATTCGGAAACATATTCGATGTAGTCGAAAACCCCTGAATTTCCGATGACCTCAAACATTCCCGGCCAGGGAGTGACAACGTGCGTCCCTAAAGACGGTTTACCTTCGTTTAATAATCTCCTGAGTACATTTTCTTTTCTCATTTTTGTCTTCCTTTTAATTTTTATTTTTAAGTCACCACGCCGGTGAAAGAGAACAGGTAAAATCCCCTGATACTTTAAGGCCATAATTCCTTCGCGATATCGTCCATGCCGCCCAGAGCCAGTAATTTCGCTTTACTGGGTTTACCGGTGAAACGGTCCCAGTCCAGATAACCCAGACCCCAGTAGACCTGAGCATCGATATCCGATGTCACGCCGGCCAGCGGCCCGACGGTCTGCGGCGGATTGCCGATGATTCTGGGAGGAACCGCCCAATTCAGTTCGTTGATCCCTTCACGCAGATTGAACGCATGGCGCATGTTGACGATTCTCTCACCTGTCTTCAGCATATCATTCCAGCTGTAGTCCCAGCCGGTCACCGCCTTGAAAACTCCAACCATTAATTCCTCGCTCTCCGGCCAGCGTCCGAAGTGGCACAGTCCGGTCACGTTGAGGAAATGGGTATTAATGAAGCTGTACGGTCCGAAGAGAGTGGTATGACGCCCGGGTGTGGCATCCATCTTGTAGCGCGCCGCCGGGCTTGATCCAAGTCCCGGTGACATCATCTTCGGGTCGTGCATGGCCACTTCCTGACCCCCGATGTGCATGGCAAATTGCTCCGAACCTTTCCCGATAATTTCGGCCGCCCGCTTCACGCCGTTGGCTAGAATGTCACCCACTCCTTCCCTGTTCGCCAGTTTCCGGGTCATGTCCACGATCGCCCGGTGATTACCCCACTTGAGGTCGATGCCGTCTGTGTCTTTCTGTGTCAGGATGCCGTTTTCGTACAGTTCGATGGCAAAAGCGATAATCGAGCCGGCTGAAATTGTATCGAGGCCGGCCCGGTTGCAGATATCATTGACCATGATAATCGATTGAGTATTACCGTTGAGGCAGAGTGTCCCGAAGGATGTAGCCGTCTCGTATTCCGGCCGATGAATACCGGCGGCATATTTGTACTCTCCTTCACCAGATTTCAAGAGTGCTTTACAGCGTAACGGGCAATGCCAGCAGCCGTGTCCCTTTTCCACCAGTTTGGCGAAAACATCAGGGTGCAGACCGGCACGGTTCGGAAAGTCCACGACACCGACTCCCCCCCAGTTCTTGACTGGGGCATCGCCGCTGTGCGCTGAACTATAATTGGTGACGCTGGTGCCCCACTTTTGGTCTTTTTCCATCGGCGAATAGCCGAGTTTAGGATTAACGATTTTCATGGTTTTAATGTAAGCGACGGTAAATTTCTGAGCTGCCGCTTTGTCCGCGATAACAACATCTTGAGTGCCCCGGGCGACCACGGCCTTCAACTTCTTGGAACCCATCACGGCGCCGAGCCCGGACCGTCCGGCAGCACTGCCGTGGTTGGTCATGATGCAGGAAACCAGGGACAGTTTCTCACCGGCCGGCCCGATGCAGGCCACACGGGAGTCTTTGTATTCCGACATCGAAATATCTTCGGTCTCGTAGGAGTCTTTGCCCCAGAGGTAAGCGGCGTCTTTCAATTCGGCTTTACCATCATCGAGGAGTAAGAATACCGGTTTGGGCGAAATCCCGGTGAAGTACACTCCATCGAAACCCGCGAACTTCATGTAAGGACCGAAGTAACCGCCGGAATTAGCTTCTCCCCAGCCGCCGGTCAGCGGTGATTTGGCGAAGGCCATATAACGTGCACCCGGAGGTACTATCGTGCCGGTGAACGGGCCGGTGAGTA
>JBKQML010000114.1:0-4480 GCA_052326545.1 Dehalococcoidales bacterium | reverse complement strand
TTGCTTTATTTGAAGATTGTTAACGTAGGGCTAATGAAGAAGCTTGTGCAAACTGGCAATGGGTTAACATTTTAAATTGTGGACAGTGCGCATTTACTGACTGCACCAAAACCCCACCCTCTGACTCCCTCTCCGTGCGCGGCGAGGGAGGAAAACTCTTAGAGGGGCTGCGCCCCTCTAACTCAATCCCTGCTTAATTTCGTCCAGGGCTTTTCTGGTTTGCCGGATAAAAGATTGGGTGGCAGTCATGGCCGCATCATCGTTTTCCAGCAACTGAATCAGTTTGCTGCCGATGATAACGCCGTCGGCGGTTTTAGCTACCTGCGCCGCCTGTTCCGGCGTGGAAATACCGAAGCCGACACACACCGGCTGTTTAGCGAATTGTTTGATTTTCCCGATGAATTTACCCAAATCGACCGGTAGTTCATTGCGGGCGCCGGTCACTCCGGCAATCGAGACCAGATAGATAAATCCGCGCGCCTTACCCGCCACCAGCTTAATGCGCTCGTCCACGCTGGTGGGCGCTAAAAAGTAAATCAGGTCGATACCTGATTTATCCGCAAAATTGCCGATTTCACTGCCTTCTTCCGGGGGCAGTTCCGGGATGATCAGCCCATCGATTCCCGAGGCGACGCAGTCGTGACAGAATTTCTCCAGTCCGTACCGGTAAATAGGATTGAAATAGGTCATGAACAGCAGCGGAATGGCGGTTTTTCTGCTCAGTTTTTTGGCGGTGTCCAGACAGAGGGTTGTGGTCACGCCATTTTCCAGCGCTTTGAAACTGGCACGCTGAATCGTGGCGCCGTCAGCCATCGGGTCCGAAAACGGGATGCCGAGTTCGACGATGTCGCAGCCGCATTGCGCCAGTAACGGCACCACTTTTAAGGTTGCCTCGATGCCGGGATAACCGACGGTGACATAAGCAATCAGTGCTTTATGATTTTTTTGTTTAAAAACGGACTCCAGTCGGCTCATGATTTCGCTCCCAGTGCTTTGTTGACAATATCCAGGTCTTTGTCACCGCGGCCGGAAAGATTGATAACGATAATCTGTTCTTTCTGGAGTGCACCGGCCATTTTTACGGCATGGGCGATGGCGTGCGATGATTCCAGCGCGGGAATAATGCCTTCGGCGCGGCAGAGCATCTGAAAACCTTCCAGTGCTTCTTTATCGGTGATACTCACATATGTTGCCCGTCCGCTGTCCTTGAGGAAGCTGTGTTCCGGCCCGACGCCGGGATAATCCAGTCCGGCGGAAATGCTATGGGTTTCCAGAATCTGGCCGTTTTTATCCTGCAAGACATATGATTTTGCGCCGTGCAGGACGCCCAGTGAACCGGCCGCCAGAGTGGCGGCATGTTTGCCGGTTGTCAATCCCCGACCGGCGGCTTCCACACCGACCAGCCGGACCTCTTTATCTTTCAGGAACGGGTAGAAAATCCCCATGGCGTTACTACCGCCCCCGACACAGGCGATGATGTAATCGGGGAGACGCCGGTATTCTTTCAGCATCTGTTCACGAGTTTCTTTACCGATGATCGACTGAAAATCCCGCACCATCGAAGGATAGGGATGAGGCCCCACCACCGAGCCCATCAGGTAATGGGTGTCGCTGATATTACTCACCCAGTCACGAAAGGCTTCGTTGATGGCATCTTTGAGCGTGCGGCTGCCGGAAGAAACCGGGACGACCGCCGCGCCCATCAATTTCATGCGGAAAACGTTCAATTTCTGCCGTTCAATGTCGTCGGAGCCCATGTAAATTACACAGTCCAGTCCCAGCAGTGCGGCGACCGCCGCAGTGGCGACACCGTGCTGTCCGGCACCGGTTTCGGCAATAATGCGTTTCTTGCCCAGCTTTTTCGCCAGCAATCCCTGTCCCACGGCATTATTAATCTTGTGTGCGCCGGTATGCGCCAGGTCTTCTCTTTTCAACAGGATTTTTGCGCCGCCACATCGGGCGGTTAATCTTTCGGCAAAATAGAGCGGCGTCGGCCGTCCGATGTAGTAATGGCATAAAGATTCAAATTCCTGCCAGAATTTAGTGTCGGTTTGCAGTGCTTGATAGGCTGCGGTCAGTTCATCCAGCGCCGGCACCAGTGTTTCCGGCACGAACCGCCCGCCGTAATTACCGAAGTATCCCTGCTTTTTAACCAAGGTTATTACCTCCCGCGTGTTCAAGGTCGAATTTACGGACAGTTTCGATGAAGGCTTTTATTTTTCCAATGTCTTTTTTCCCGTTAGTCTCAACGCCGGTGGAGACATCGACGCCCCAAGGCTGCGTTAATTGCATCAGTTCCCATACATTCTCCGGCGTTAATCCACCGGCGATCATCACGGAAAATTTTGCCGCTACCGCTTTAGCGATCTGCCAGTGAAATGGCGTACCCGTGCCGCCATAAGTCCCGGCGACGGCGGAGTCCAGTAAACAAATCAACTGTTTGGGCGGGACAAAACTGTATCCTTTCCAGACTGCGGTGGAAATTTCTGCCTGACGGGCATCGGGGGCGATGTGAAAAACCTTAATCAGCGGGGTCGAGATTTTCTTGCAGTATTCCCAGTTCTCGTCACCGCTCAACTGCACCCAATCCAGCTTGCAGTAATCCGCGAGCCGGTTTACTTCGTCTGCCGGTTGGTTTACAAAAACCCCGACAATCTGCGGGCGTGGGTCTAACCGGAGAACTGCCTCGACAATTTTCCGGGCATCCGCCGGCGTAACCTGGCGTCGGCTGGGGGCAAAGACCATTCCCACATAATTAGTCCCTGCCTCACTGGCCGCCACTGCTGTGGCGATATCTGAGATGCCGCAGATTTTCACCCAGGTCATATGAGTTCCTTCATTTTTGCGGCGATATCCGGCGCTGTCATCAGTGCCTCGCCGATGAGTGCGGCGTTAACTCTCCATTCCTGCAATTTTTCCATATCCTTGCGGTTCTTGATCCCGCTCTCGCTGACTACCAGGCGGTCGGGAGGAATGAGTGAACGTAGTTTTAATGTGGTTTTCAGGTCAACATTGAAGGTGCTCAGGTCGCGGTTGTTGATACCGATAATACCTGCGCCGCTATTGACGGCAATTTCCGCTTCCGCAGTGTTGTGTACTTCTACTAAATTCATCATACCAAGTTGGCGGCTTAGCTGCAGGAGCTCTGCTAATTTTTCCGGCGAAAGAATGGCGACAATAAGCAAAACGCAATCTGCACCGTAAGCCCGTGCTTCATAGACTTGATAAGGGTCGATGATGAAATCCTTTCTCAACAGCGGCAGCGGATTATCCGCCAGCGCTTTTTTAATATCCCGCAAATAATCCGGACTGCCCAGGAAATATTTTGGCTCGGTCAGCACGGAGATTGCCGCTGCACCGTTATCAGCATAAATTTTGGCGATAGCTGCCGGATTGAAGTCAGGGCAAATAATCCACTTGGAAGGTGAAGCCTTTTTCAATTCGGCGATAAGACGGACGGAATTACCGCGTAATGCCGCCGCAAAATCCAGCGCCGGTGATTGTGACGACGCCATTTTGGCAATTTCGGCCGGAGGCACCCGCTTTTTCTTTTCAGCTAAATCGATTGCGACATCAGTGACTATTTTATCCAGAATCATAATTGCCTCCAGTCAGGATTTTGACTGAATGCAATTAGTTCTTCTACTTTTTGTAATGCTTTACCGGAATCTATTGCCGTATCGGCCAGCGCAATTCCTTCTTTGAAAGTTGCGGCTTTACCGCCGGCAATCAACGCTGCCGCCGCATTCAGCAGTACGATATCACGCTGCGCTCCTTTCTGGCCGGATAAAATGCTGCGTAATAATACGGCATTATCTTGGGCCGTGCCGCCTTTTAGACTGTCCGGTTTGGCTCGCGAGAATCCGACATCTTCCGGAGTGATTTCATAGTTGCGAATATTACCGTCTTTCAGTTCCGCAATGAACGTTTTTCCGGCGACGGTTATTTCGTCCAGACCGTCCTCGCCGTGAACCACCAGCGCGTGCTGACAGCCCAGCATTTTCAAAACAGTGGCCATTTTCACCGTCAGGTCTTTCCCGGGGACGCCGAGCACCTGCGCTTTCGCACCGGCAGGGTTCGTCAGCGGCCCGAGGATATTGAATACCGTACGGATACCCACTTCTTTACGCGGTGCGGCAGCGAATTTCATCGCCGGGTGAAAAACCGGCGCCAGCATGAAACCGATACCCACCTTTTCCAGGCATTGCTGCACCTGTTCGGGATTGAGGTCGATTTTGACGCCCAGCGCCTCCAGCACATCGGCGCTGCCGCACTGGCTGCTCATGGCGCGATTACCGTGCTTGGCCACTTTCAACCCGCAGGCGGCGGCCACAAAAGCAGCGGCAGTGGAAATATTAAAGGTACCGCGGGCGTCACCGCCGGTGCCGCAGGTGTCCACGACAGGTTCATCAATCTTCACGCGCAGGGCTTTGGACCGCATTGTCCGGGCCAGGCCGGCAATTTCCTCTACGGTCTCACC
>JBKQML010000113.1:0-13463 GCA_052326545.1 Dehalococcoidales bacterium | reverse complement strand
GATGGCGGAATCCCGCCAATGGCAATCGTGAATAATTCCAGATTATCCCAGCCGCTGAGGTAAGGGTAAAAAGCCGGCGATTCTATAGTGGCGCCCACCTTCCGTATGATTTTCCAGTAGTTTTCTTTCAGGTCCAGACTGAAGGCATTAACACTGCCGGCTGTCGGCGCAATCAGCCCTACCAGCATACTGACCGTAGTGCTTTTGCCTGACCCGTTCGGTCCCAGAAAACCAAAGACCTCTCCCTTTCTGATTTCCAGGTTCAGATTATTGACGGCGGTTCTCTTGCCGAATTTTTTAGTTAATCCCGTGGTGCGCAGGATTATTTCCGGTTGATTTTGATTGTTGATAATCGACTCTCCTTTCAGGCTCATTACCCTGTTGCCGCTTTTTTCAATGAAGTTTACCGGGTAAAGCTCATAATTATGGCTGCAAAAATATCATTTAGGAAATATCGCCAATAATTATTTTACCTTTAGAATGATTAATTGTATAGTAAAATTCAAAATCTTAACCAAAACTTAACTGTTTTATATACATAAGATGATTTGATACGCAACCGTATTCGTCAATGTGACCTTAAAATTCAACTTCCTGTTTTACACTCGATACTCGTAACCCATTACTCGTTCTTATTTATGATTCAACTTTGATAAACCGCTGATATCGATGGTGCCGAGGGTCGGATTGCCGTAATAGTTTAGTGTCGAGAAGCCGCTGATATCGAGATTCAACGTCCCATCAGTTAAAACGCCGGCATTACTGGCCCCGTCTAAAGTAACATCAGCGCTATCCATTGTGAAATCAGGGGAATTCACAGAACTGGCGCCGGAAGCTTCAATTGTTGTATTGGCGGCTGACCCGGTCAATTCACATCTACTGGCGCCCGAGAGTGTAATCTCCGTATATCCGGAGGTTAAATCCCCGGTGATATCTGAAGCTCCGGAGGCATCCAGGATAGTTTTCCCTGCTGTGAGGTCCAGGTTTAGTTGGCTGGCGCCGGAGAGATCAGCTTCAAAATCGCTGTTGGAATTGAAACCGGCGGTATTGCCGGTGCAGGCTCCGGAGAGGTCCAGTTTGTTCAATTGCGGCATGGTGATGGTAATACCGGTATTTCCATTGTCGTTAAAACCAAAAAGCCCAAATTTCAGACCGATATACAGGGTGTTGCCTGACTGGTGTATTTCCAGGTGGTCAAGCATGCTCTGATAAGCCGAGACGGTGATGCTGTACGTGTCCGATTGGGTAATCTGGTATTGAAAGGCATCAGATAAGTGTACCGCGGTAAAACCCGAAAAATCATAAGTCTTTTCCACAATATCGCCGAGGTCTGTGGTGTGAAATATGGCGTCGCAGCCGGTCGTCAGCAGCATTGTGGCAGCAATAAATGTGGTCACCACTAATATCATCAATTTTTTCATATTTCCTCCGTTATCCTTTTAGGTTAGTTCTCTCGCCCCTTGAGGGAGAGAGTTAGAGAGAGGGGTGAATGTATGTCTTGTAAAAAACGTTTTAAAAACTAATTAATTACTCCCTGACCAGCATCGCTTTTGCCAGCTTACCGTGCAGACTGCCGATTACCTTGGCCAGATGCAGGGTGGCGAAGAAAAGTATCACCCCGGCGACGGTCAGGAAAGGCGTTACCCAGCCGTTTAAGATGTACTGGGTGCCGTTACTGGTGAACACCGGCAGACTGAAAGCCCAGGCCCATATCGGAGCCACAACCAGCGCCAGCGACGTCGAAATTAAGGTAATGAATACCGAGAAATAGGTAATTCCCAGAGGCAGCTGCAGCAGCATGTAGACCATGGAAAACCAGGTGTACCGGTCAATCAGTAAAGCCTTAAACTTCGCCCATATTCCCTTGTCTTTGGGGGAAAACAGGGGGCGGTGCGGCATGCGGATGCCCAGCAGCGCTTCCACCATCCGTCCTTCCAGCAGCGCCAGTCCCCGGGTGGAGAGGATAAAGAGGCCGGCGATGGGGATGCCGATAATCAGGATTAACAGCCCTAAAGAAAGCGATATCCCGGTGACGGTCCAGGTGAAATAGATGATGCCAGTCGCCAGGGTAAAGAGGAGATATAACAAAGCCCCCCAGGCCCTGGGTTCAATCACCACTCCGAAAAACCGGGCGAGAAAAGGCCGGTTATTCTCCGGTGTCCTGACAGCCAGGGATGGGGATGTGTGCGCCTCGATTTTACGGTAAGCATCCGCGATTTCTGCGGGTGTGCCGTACTCTTCCACCACAGATGAAAAGGCACTCTCCGGTTTTTCCTCCGGTTTGCCGGTTTTGAGGTTATCCAGCGCATTTCGCAGATATTCCTCCGCATCGGAGAGGGCATCCTGGACGGTTGCCCGGTCGCAATCTTTCAATTCTACTTTCAGTTGTCGGAGGTATCCATCGATATTATTTTCCATCTTCGGCTCCTATCATTATACTGTCGATAAAGGTGGTGGCCCGTTGCCAGGTTTTTCTCAGTTCCGCGAGTGTTAGTAACCCCAATTCTGTAATCCGGTAGTACTTTCTCGGTGGCCCGGTCACTGAAGGGTCGACTTTGCTCTCCAGCAACCCGTCCCTTTCCAGCGCCCGCAAAACCGGGTAAAGCGTTCCCAGTTTGATAATGGGGATGTCTTCGTTATCCTTCTCGATGATTTTGGCGATCTGGTAGCCGTAGATCGGTTCTTTGGACCGCCCCACGACACAGAGCAGGATAAAGACCGAGATCCCGGTATACAAACCTTTCTGGAAGTCCTTGTTCGTTTCGCTTATTTCTTTAGCATTCATCGTTTCTTCCCTATAATGGTTTTTACACTATTGTATAATTTACAATACTATATAATTAACAATATGTCAATAGGGTATTTTAAGGGATTTATCTAGCCTTCGATTAATAATCAGCGACATCTCACGGGAATAATAAGCGGAGGTCAATGAAACAAGACTCTTCTTATTGTATAAATTATTACGACGCACAGGTACGGAAACCTGTGCAACTACTGGAACCGGACAGGCAGAGACGCCTGTTCAACTATTTCACATGAAGAATGAGAGTGAAAAGTGATAAGATATTAAGGAGATGTCAAACTGGCCTCAGATTTCACTGAATACGAATAACGATAATAACCTCTGTTTCGGGTGCGGCCCCGATAATCCCATCGGTTTGAAGCTGAAGTTTCAGACGGACGGTAAAACCGTCAGGGCAGAGTTTGTTCCGGGTGAACAGTACCAGGGTTGGTCCGGTTACCTGCACGGCGGGATTACCGCCTGTCTCCTTGATGAAGTATTGAGCCAGGCGGTGCACATGGAAGGATTGAACTGCGTAACGGCCAGACTGGATACCAAATTGACACATCTCATTCCGATTAAAGAACCGATTGTCATCACTTCTACGGTCACAAATAAAACACGTAAAGTAATTAAAACAAAAGCAACCGTTTATCTGAAGGACGGCACGGTTGCTGCGGAAGGCAGTGGGACGCACTTTGTCGTCAGCGCGAAAGAAAACCCGAACGGGCAGGAGAAATAATCTGAAGACTCAAACAACCGATGACCGCCGTGCCATTCTCTGGGATATGGACGGCACGATTGTAAATTCGCTCCCTTTTCATAAACATGCCTGGCAGGAAACTTTTACCAAACGCGGTGAGGATTTTACGGAAGAAGATTTCCAATGGGCGAACGGCCGGAGAAATGAAGAAATCATCCCTCACTTTTTAAAACGGAGCATGCCGCCGGAAGAGGTGAATGTAATCGCCGACGAGAAAGAAGCAACATTCCGCCGTCTGGTGAAAGACAGCGTAAAAGCGCTGCCGGGCGTAATAGAGCTGATCAAATCACTGGCGGCAGCAAAATATCAAATGGCAGTCGTATCGTCGACGCCGGAAGAAAATATCGAATTAATCACCAAAATACTGGGGATAAAAAAGTACTTCAGTTTATTGATAAATGGAGATGATGTTAAAGAAGGCAAGCCCAGTCCGCAATGCTTTCTGCTGGGGGCAGAAAAACTGGGGGTAGAACCGAAGAATTGTGTGGTGATGGAGGATGCAGTGGTAGGTGTCCGGGCAGCCAAGCGTGCCGGGATGCATTGCATTGCAGTGGCCAATACCTGCCCGCGGGAAGACATTGCAGAAGCGGATATTGTGGTGGACAGTCTGGAAGAAATAAATGTAAAGACGATTGAGGAACTTTTCTCCTCGCCGATGAAAAAATTAATTTAAGGAGTCATACCGGAAAATGGAACGTTCTTTAGTATTGATTAAACCCGACGCCATGAAGCGGAATCTGGTAGGAGCGATTTTAGCCCGTTTTGAGCAAAAAGGTTTGAAAATAGTGGGGTTGAAAATGCTGCACATGGACGAGGCGCTGGCGAAACGCCATTATGCGGTCCACGAGGGCAAACCTTTTTTTGCCGACCTGGTGAAATATATCATTTCGACGCCGATTGTGGCTATTGTTTTTGAGGGCGATAATGCCGTTGAGTTAATACGGAAAACAATGGGCGCAACGGACCCGAAAAAAGCGGAAAATGGCACCATCAGGGCTGATTTCGGGCTGGATATCCAGAATAATGCAACTCACGGCTCGGATTCACCGGAAAATGCGGCCAAAGAAATAAAGCTTTTCTTTAAAGACAAAGAAATTTTTAATTACTGAATTCTGACGACAGGGACAGCCTGATCCCACAATTCGTCCAGCTGGTAGAATTTCCGTTCATCAGCGCCAAAGACATGGATAAGAACATCGCCGTAATCGTACAGCATCCAGCCGGAACCGGCCGTGCCCTCGCGGCGGATAACCCGCTCGCCTAACGTCTTCAGGTTGTGTTCGATTTCTTCGCAGATCGCTGCCAGTTGACGCGCACTTTCACCGCTGCAAATGACAAAATAATCGGCGAAAGTACATATTTTGCTGACATCCAGCAGAACGATGTCAGAGGCTTGTTTTTCGGTAGCGGCTTCGACGGCTTTGCGGGCGATTTCAATACCTTCCAGAGATTTCCTCCCCGAGATGAACTCTGATTGCTATATCTAAGTATAGCATGACTGGAAAATCCGAAATCCCAAATCCGAAACCCTAAATAATGTTCAAAATAAGAAATAGCAAAATAAAAGAGATGGCGATCCTTCGCTGCGCTCAGGATGTGAAATGTGATACCCGAATGCGGGTAATATGCGATAATTATTATTAATGAACAAGTTAAACTTCGGTACTGCCGGCGCACCCCGCAATCCGGCCAATCTTTCCACGGTTGACGGCATCAAACGCGTGGCGGAACTGGGGCTGGATTGTCTGGAGGTTGAATTTGTCGAGGGTGTCAGGATGAGTAAAGAGACGGCCAAGCAGGTGGCAGTGGTGGCCGCTAATCGAAATATCCGGCTTTCGGTGCATGCCCCCTATTTTATTAATCTGAATGCGCGGGAAGCGGAGAAAATCCAGGCCAGTCAGTTGCGATTAATCCAATCGGCGCGGGTGGGAGCCATCTGCGGGGCCAGGGATGTTGTTTTCCACGCGGCTTATTACTTGGGATGTTCGCAGGAACAGAACTATGACAACGTGAAAAAACATCTGCTGGAAGTAAAAGACCAGTTGGCCAAAGAAAACATCGAGATCAATTTACGGCCGGAAGTAATGGGGAAACTGAGCCAGTTCGGGGCGCTCGATGAATTATTGAACCTGGCGGCGGAAACCGGCGGCGCGGCACCGTGTATCGATTTTGCGCACTGGCGCGCCAGAACCGGGAAAAACAATTCCTACGAAGAATTTTGCGGCATACTGGCAAAAATCGAGAAGCGATTGGGCAAGAGCGTTCTGGGAAATATGCATATTCATGTGGCAGGCATCGCTTTTGGAACCAAGGGAGAATTGAATCATCTGAATCTGGAGGATTCGGATTTCAAATATGAAGAGTTGCTGCGGTCACTGAACGATTTCCGTGTGGGCGGAATAGTGATTTGTGAGAGCCCGAATCTGGAAGATGATGCGCGGCTGCTGAAGAAGCACTACATTAATTTACATAATAAGAACAGCTGAACGAAAATAATCAAGTTTCAAGAAACAAGATTCAAGTAAATCCGAAACACTAAATACTAAATTCCAAGTTCCAAAATCCAAAAATGCTAAAACAGTATCCTTAACCTCTTTATTTTCTCCAGACTTGGTTTTAAGCAGAGATTGCCACGTCTCCCGTAACGAGTACGGTACTAAAAGCGATACTCCTCGTAATTATGATTGGAAAATTAGGGGTCTGGATTTCGTGTCGGGGCACGGAATGGACAGGCAGGGACGCCTGTCCGACTAAAAGACGGGGCTCGGGAACATTTGTTTCGTAAAATATTTTCGAACTAAACCCTAATGGGTCTTCGCTTGTAACGAAGAATAAAGAGCAAGGTTTTGTGTATGAATCGTATTTCGTAGCTATTCCTGAGGTAAGGCGGTTTTATGTACATTTCGACTTAAGGTCGAAAGTATTTCGCCAGCGGGCTCAAGATTCCCGCGTTCGCGGTACATTACGACTGCGGCCTACGGGTATTTCGTACGCCTGAGACGGACTCAAGAACGACAATGGAGGAGAGTAGGCTGTACTCCACTTCCAAGTCCTTCGCTCCGCTCAGGGTGATAGGACTGGTTACAAAAAAGCCTCACTTTTCAAGGTGAGGCTTTTCATTATTAAAAGATTTAAAAAGATTACCAGCGGTTATAGGTATCGCCGTTGTTCAAGGTGGAATTATTCCGGGGATGGTAAGAGTTACCGTTGTTGCGCGGCCCGGAGAAATTATTCCGTGAAGTCGCCGGTCTTTTCGGTTTGATAACGACTTTGCGGGATTCACCCTCACCGATGCTCTCGGTGTAGACGGCAGAATGGTTTGCCAATGCCATGTGAATAATCCGTCTTTCATAAGGAGGCATCGGTTCCAAAGTAAAGGGAGTACCTTTGGTCTTCACGTTTTCCGCCATACGGTGTGCCAGAGCCTGAAGTGCTTCGTAACGACGTTGTTTATAGCTTTCGGCATCAATGACAATGGGAAGCCAGGTATTGGTCTTGCGTCCGACAATTAACCTTAAAATATATTGTAACGAGGAGAGGGTCTGACCTCTTCTCCCGATAAGAATTCCCAGGTCTTCCCCTTCGATATTGAAGGCAATCGGCGCGGAATTAGGCTCGCCGCTTTCATCCGGATAAGTGCCAGGGACAATTTTTCCCACGACGCCCATCAACTTCAGCAATTCTTCCAGAGTTTCTCTAGCGCAAGTAACTACGGCCTCTGAAGTCGGGGCAACCGGCTCGGGAGCCTTGTTCCCCAATGAAGCGGATTCCAATACCTCTACGCTAATCAGGGCATCTTCAGAGCCCAATCCAAACAGCCCGCCGCTTTTACCTTCATTGAGTATCGTAATATTGACATCTTCTCTTTCGACACCTAATTGTTTTAGAGCTTTGGCAATAGCTTCATCGACAGTTTTACCGCTAACTTTCAGATTTTCCATTTTGGTTTCCCTTTCTCCGTATTTTGTTAATCCGCGATAATTTTATGCGGAGTCATTTCGATTTATTTAGCCGCCGGTAATTTCTTAGGTAGAGACGATGGGGTTGGCGGTTTACTTTTATTGTCAGGTTTCGGACCAAACAGGTGCGTTAGTTCGCCCCAGCCGGTAATAAAATACTGCATGACAATACCGATGATATTAGACGCGACCCAGTACAGCGCCAGTCCGCTGGGGAAGGATAAAGTCAGAATCGCAAACATTACCGGCATCAATATCAGCATCATCTGACTCTGGGCCTGCTGCTGGGGGTCAGTGCTCGTCGGTGTGACCATTTTTTGCTGTACCCACATTGTGGCAAAAACCAGGAGAGGCATAATATATAAACTATCAGGTAAACCGAGATTCAACCATAAGAAATGACTGTTCAAAGGCACCATCGGGAAGACGATACGCCATTCGGGATAGAGGTAGCGGGAAAGATTCAACAGTTCCTCGGGGCCGGTGGCCAGGATACGCATAATTGCCTGGTAAAGGGCAATCCAGATCGGCATTTGAATTAACATGGGCAGGATACAGCCGATATTCGTAGCGCCAGTCTCTTTCAGGAGAGCTGCCTGTTCTTTCTGAAACCGTACTTTGTCTTTGCCGTACTTTTTTTGCAGTTCTTGAAGCTTGGGCTGCATTTCCTGCATTTTCTTACTGGCAAGGAGCTGCTTTTTGGTGAGTGGGTACATTATACCGCGGACTACAACAGTAAAGATAATAATCGCCAGACCGGGGCTGTTAAAAAGATATTTTGAAGCCACGATGAGGACATTGATCATCGGTCTTAAAATTATTATTTCCCATGGATCCAAGAGATGTTACCTCACTTCAAAGTGTTAAGATCAAAAAGAAGCGTGGGCTGAGTTTGCGGTGCAGTAATGTTTATCGTGTAAAGATTATCTTTGTAAGTATGGATATAGACAATGTTGCCATCGGCAAATAAAGGCGCATTGACGGCTTCATGAAGAGGAAGCGCAATGGGGATGGAAACACTTTTATCCGAGGTATCGATGATATAAATATTAACTTTCTGCTTTGATTCAGCATAGGATGCCACCGATGTGGCGACGACAATCTTAGTGCCAATGACGACCGGTGAAGAACTGATAGAATAACCCAGCGAAATGTCTTCGACCAGTTTGCCGGTGGCGGTATCAAGGACATAGACATGGCCATCAAGATTGGGAGCATAAATCACGCCATTGACGACAACCGGTTCGGCCCAGAAGAAGTTTTCAGGGGTATTGTCAGCCGCGGTATCCGCGGCAGGGAATTTCCATTTTAAATCACCGGTAGATGCATCTAGCGCATAAAAATCACGGTCGTAATCGCCGATGTAAACCGTATTATCAGCGATAACCGGAGTGCAATTGATAGCCCCGTCCGTTTTATATTGCCACTTCACGCTGCCATCGGTGGTGTTCAAAGCATAAAGCATTTTATTGAAACAGCCGATATAAAGGGTGGTGCCTTCAACGGCCGGCGCCGACCAGATTTTACTGTCAATCTTTGTTGCCCATTCCAGAGTGAGGTCGTTAGCAGTCAAGGCGTAGATGGTACCATCAGATGTGGCAAAATAAATACTGTTGTTAGCAAGAGTGATATTCCCAACAATGGCACCGGTCCCATTTCCCTGGCGCGGATAGACATATTCAGGGGCTGTCGACCAAACTCCAGCGGTTAATTTATAGGCATAGATGATGCCGTTTTGCCACCCGCCGACATAGACCAGTTGAGAAACCGACCCCGTAGCCGGGTCGGTAATATCCGATACGACCGGGGTAGTGTAAAATGCCACAGATGAAGATGATGTGCAGCCTAACAGCCCTCCCGAGGATGTAGCTGTAAGTTGGGGAGGCGTACCAATCACGGTGTTGTTACTCGGGTCGATGGCGATGATTTTGCCGTTCATCGAAGCGACGAATAATGTACCGTTATCTAGGGTACCGCCGGGCCAACCGCGTGAGATAACAGTGGCGCAACCCAGGGGACTGCAACTCGTAAAAAGCAGGGTACCGGCAAGCACCGCTATTGAGATAACTAAAATAAATTTATATTTTGTCTTCAACTAATATTGCTCCAATATTACCGGGTTAGGGGACAGGGTCGTAACCACCCTCATGCCAGGGATGGCAGCGCGCAATACGTTTGGCGCCCATCCCGATACCTTTAAAAACGCCGTACCGGTTAATTGCTTCAAAAGTGTATTCGGAACAAGTCGGGGTATAACGACAGGATGACGGCAGCACCTTCGAGATGGTAGACTGATAAATTTTAATCAAACCTAAAGCGATTTTCTTCACGTTATTCACTAACTAATCTGCTGTGGGTTTAGTCTCAAGTATCCTGGCCCGTGATAATAAATTGATGACATTATTCTTCAAAATCGTGAAGTCCGCTGCGGCGGAAGCGGGACGAGCGATAAAAACAATATCCCATCCCGGTTCGATAGCGGTTAAGCGGGTAATCTCCCGCAGCAACCGCTTCACTCTGTTTCTAACGACGGCATTGCCTATTTTTTTACTAACTGAAAAACCACATCTGGAGACAGGAAGCCCGTTACTTGAAGCCCTCAATACCAGTAAATTACAAGCCCACGAGCCACCTTTTGCATAAACCAGCGAATATTGTTCCGGTTTAGTAAGGTGCTCTATCCCTCCCGTGGTATTCCTCCAGCTAATGTCATGCTTAGACCACGATAAGACGTTTGCGGCCTTTCTCACGTCTGGCCTTTAATACGTCGCGACCACCCCGTGTACTCATTCGCTTGAGAAAGCCGTGTTCACGCTTACGCGGTATTTTCTTTGGTTGATAAGTTCTTTTTGTTGCCACGCTAATTTTACCTCAATTCTAGTTACGGAGTCGGCGGTTGTTGACTGGGAGCAGGGGTGCCGGGGGCAGTTACAACACTCGCTGCGGTCGGGGTACCCGGAGCACTGGCTGCGATTGGCGGAGTGAAAGAATGGTCGGAGGTATACGGTAGTAATGCCAACTGCCGCGCGCGTTTGATTGCTGTTGCCAGAGCACGCTGATGTTTGGCACAAGTCCCGGTACGGCGGCGCGGGTCAATCTTAGCCATATCTGAAACATAACTCCGCAGCTTTTCCGGATTCTTGTAGTCGATGACTTCATTTTTATTAGCGCAGAAGAAACATACCTTGCGCTTGGGCACGTACCGTGTCCGGTTGGTTCTCATTCCCGGGCCTGTCCGGGGTCTGGGGCTGGTTGCTGTTGATCTTTCTCTAGTCGTCACTGTTTATGAACTCCCATTAAAAAGGTATATCGTCTGGCTCGACATCGCCAGGTGGTTCCACATCATCCGGTTTGGCTTCACCGGTCGCGGCAGGCGCTCCCTGTCGATCCAGGAATTTTACCTTTTCCGCAATAATTTCATTACGGGCGCGGGTTTTGCCATCCTGGCCTTCCCAGGTGCGCAGCCGCAGTCTACCTTCAATATAGACCAGTCTCCCCTTGGTCAGGAACTGGTTGCACTGTTCGGCGAGTTTTCCCCAGGCGACTACGGAGAACCACTCCGTATCCTCTTTACGTTCGCCTTCCGCCGTGGTGTACCGCCAATTGGTGGCGATACTGAATGAGGTGACAGGTCTGCCGCTCGGAGTAAACCTCATCTCCGGTTCACTCCCCAAGTTACCGATGACTGTCATCTTGTTTAGACTCACCATAAACCCACAACTCCTTCAGACCCTAGCGAGTGTCAGGGGAAAGGTCATACTCCTCATGCTAATCAATCTTGACCAGAAGATGACGCAAAACATCCTCAGAAATTCTGAGGCTTGTTTCTAATTCCCGATTTAAATTTGGTTTCATCGTGAATTTGAACAGGATGTAGTTCCCTTCATTGAAGTGTTTTATCGGATAGGCCAGTCGTCTTTTACCCCAAGATTTAGTATCCGATATGACGCCGGTTTTGCCGGTAATGTATTTCTTGACATTCTCAATGGCGGCGGTGAGTTTTTCTTCGGATAAATCGCCTTTGAAAATGACAATCAATTCATAATCATTTACTTTTTCTTGAGTATCAACTTTTTCAGTTACCATCTACCAATCCACCAATAAAATATAGATTTAACGGTTAAGACACAATAATATAGCATACTACAATAAAGGGACGCAAGGCAAGTTCGAGACTGGAATGGCATTATTTAGTGCCAAGAGAACACTGCTTTCCCTTTGTTCACGCTATTTTACTGCGTCATTTGTGACGGGGGTAGCGATACTATAATAGCATGTTACGGTAAAGATTCAATAATCAAGTTTCAAGACTCAATAAACAAGAAAACACGAAATTCTAAAGAAATACGAAATCATCAATTTCTAAAAAAAGACATCGGGATAGACACATTAACAGGCCTGAGTAATACTGAGCCGGATTGTCAGATGGATTTCCTCCCGCTGGAGGACAGGGATACGGGACGATAGGCTTTAAAACGCCATAAACAAACCAGACCGAACAATAAAAATAATTTGTAGTTGCCCCGTGCGCGGACATAGCATATAATTTTGACAACAGGTGAAAACAATGTTGAAGATAACGACATTAAGTGAAAATACGGCGGATAATCTGGGCCTGCTGGCAGAATGGGGTTTGAGCATTCTGGTGGAAACAGGCGAAACTAAGATTCTGTTGGATACCGGCCAGACCACTTCGGTGACGCATAATGCCAAAGCATTGGGGATTGACCTGCGCAAAGTGGATAAGATTGTCCTGAGCCACGGCCACAGCGACCATACCGGCGGTTTGATGAATGTTCTCAAGATAATGGGGAAAAAAGTGGAAATCGTGGCACACCCGGATGTCGTCAATGCCAAATACTCCGGTAAACAGGAAGACAAACGGGAAAACGTGGCGATGCCTTTTCAGTTGCAGGAACTGGAAAAACTAGGGGCGCAGTTTAAATTAAGCAGGAAACCGGTTAAGTTATCGGCGGATATCATGACGACCGGCGAAGTGCCGATGCTGACGGATTTTGAGGGAATGCCGGCGGGCCGTTTTTTTGTCAAAGAAGAGGGAAAATGGCAGGCCGACGAACTGAATGATGACCTTGCTTTGGTTATTAATACCAAACCGGGGTTGATTGTGGTGCTGGGTTGCAGTCACCACGGCATGATTAATACACTTTATCACGCACAGAAAATAACCGGCAGAAAAGAAATCAGGATGGTGATCGGCGGCTGCCATCTGATTAATTCCCCTTTGGAAAGGGTTTACAGGACAATTGACGCATTGGAAGCGTTAAACGTGCAGAAAATCGGGGTTTCCCACTGCACCGGACTGGAAAGCTCGGCGATAATGGCGCAGGCACTGGGCGACCGTTTCTTCTATAATAATGCCTGTACCCGCATCAATGTCACCGATATAGAAATAAAAGTGGATTAGGTGAAGAAAGTGAATCTTACGGTACAACTGGCGCCGGCAAACAAAAAAGGCCTGCGGTTGGCCAACCCGGTGATGACAGCCTCCGGCACGTTCGGCTACGGGATGGAATATGAGCACCTTTTCAATATTCAAAAGTTAGGGGCAATTGTCTGCAAAGGCACAGCGCCGGAGCCGTGGGAAGGAAATTCCCAGCCCCGAATTGCCGAAACCGCTGATGGAATGCTCAATTCCATCGGTTTGCAGAATATCGGGGTGGAAGCGCTGATAAAAGAAAAAACTCCGGTCTGGGCAGGCTGGCAGGTGCCGATAATTGTCAATATTGTCGGCAGGACAATTGAAAATTATACGGAAGTCGCCCGGAAGCTGGATAAAGTGCCCGGGGTGGCCGGGCTGGAGTTAAATATCAGCTGCCCCAATGTGAAAGAAGGCGGGGCAGAATTCGGCGCCAATCCGGAAGCGGCGGCCAAAGTCACCGCGGCGGTAAAAAAAGCCACAACCCTGCCGGTGATTGTGAAACTGACGCCGAACACC
>JBKQML010000112.1:0-9880 GCA_052326545.1 Dehalococcoidales bacterium | reverse complement strand
AGGTTTCCTCAACTAGTTTGCTGGTTATTTCTAAACTAATTGGGTTATTTTGTGTCTCGATTGATTTAGAGGTATCCCATATCTTTTGTAAACCCGTCTCAAAGGTATTCGTAACTTCTAGAAGTTTACCTTCATACTGGTCACATAATTCTTTTTCTTTGTTAAATTGTTCTTTATACATTCCATAAGCTCGCATCATACTGGAAACTAAAACGATAAGCAAGGCAAAAATGACCCAAGTTTGCCATTGCAATTTAGGCCAATTAGTAGCTATCCACTGAACTACTGAATTAGTGGCAAAATGGCTAGTTATCGTATCTAGATTACCAATGATACCGATTAAAATAGCCATGAGTGTCCATCCTGAACCAATGGTCTTCCAAATAAACTTAAAACTAGACATATTTCACCTACCTGCTTATTTGCCCACAGGTAGTATAGCCTTTTTAGGCACTCTTTGGCAAGAGTGTACTTTACCCTTCAAAATATCCACTCCGTTTCCCCCTGACCTTGCAGTGAGACTGCTGCTCACCTTATAATATCTTTATCCTTTTATCTTGTGATAAACTCCCGGTAATTATGGAGGGATGTATTGGAATATTTTTTAACCGAACTGCAAAAGACATTGAAAAATCTGGCCCATCGGATTGCCGAGGAAAGGATTTTACCGGTCCGCGCCGAGCTTGATGAAAAAGAGCTGTTCCCCGGAGAAATCTTAAAAGAAATGGCGGATAGCGACCTTTTCCGCATCTTTATCCCGGAAAAATATGACGGATTAGGCGGCGGGACGCTTGATTTATGCCTGGTAGTTGAGGAATTGAGCCGCGTCTGCAGCGCGGTGGCCGTTTCTTTCGCCGCCACCGCCCTTGGGGCTTATGCCATCATCCTCTACGGCAGTGAGGAACAAAAACAGAAATACCTGCCCCGGATTGCCTCCGGGAAAATCGCCGCTTTCGGTTTAACCGAGTCCACTGCCGGCAGCGATGCCAGCGGGGTTAAAACTACCGCCGTTAAAACGCCGGAAGGCTACATTCTTAACGGCACCAAACAGTTCATTACCAACGGCGGTGAAGCCGATATTTACACAATCATTGCTTTAACCGATAAAACCAGGGGACCGCGCGGCGCCAGTGCCTTTATCGTCGAAAAAGATACCCCCGGCTTCACCTTCGGCAAGAAGGAGAAGAAACTGGGTATTCGCGCTTCGGCCACCCGTGAGTTGGTTTTTCGTAACTGCCTCGTTCCCGCCGAGAATCTCATTAGCCGGGAAGGCATGGGTTTTATTGTCACCATGAAAGTTCTGGATAATTCCCGCCCCGGCATCAGCGCTCAGGCTTTAGGCATCGCTCAGGGTGCGATGGAAGCCGCCGTCAGCTACACCAGTCAGCGCATCCAGTTCGGTCAGCCTCTCATTTCCCTGCCGGTTGTCCAGTACAAACTGGCCGAAATGGCCCTGCAGGTGGAAGCTGCCCGGGCGCTCGTTTACGCTGTGGCTAAAACCATCGATAGCGGCGTGAAAAGCTTCACCGAAGAATCGGCCATGGCCAAGGTCTTTGCCTCCGATGTCGCCATGAAAGTTACCGTCGATGCCGTCCAGGTCTGCGGTGGCGCCGGTTATATGCGCGACTATCCCCTCGAAAAAATGATGCGTGACGCCAAAATCACCCAGATTTATGAGGGCAGTAATGAGGTCCTGCGTAATGCTATCGCTATCGAGTTACGCAAACGGAAAGGCAAACGGGAATGAATGTTATCGTCTGTTTAAAACAGGTACCCGGTACCACTGAAGTAAAAATTGACCCCAATACCAATACCCTTATCCGTCAGGGTATTAAAGCGATTGTTAATCCCTTCGATAGCTACGCCCTGGAAGAAGGCGTCCGTCTTAAAGAGAAAAACGGTGGTAAAGTCACCGCGATTACGATGGGACCGCCCCAGGCTGCGGACATGCTGCGGGATGCCATCGCCGTCGGCGCTGATGAAACTGTTTTATTGAGTGATATGGCTTTCGCCGGCTCCGATACGCTAGCTACGGCTGCCGCCCTCGGTAAAGCCGTCGAAAAAATCAAAAACTACGACCTGATTATTTGCGGTCGTCAAACTATCGACGGCGATACCGGTCAGGTCGGGCCTGAACTGGCCGAAAATTTGGGCATTCCTTTTGTTGCTTATGTTAGTAAAATTGAAGAAATCACCAACGGTAAGATTCGCGTCCAACGGGCGGTAGAAGACGGCCATGAAACCATCGAAACAACATTACCGGCCGTCATCACCGTCGCCAAAGAAATCAACGTGCCGCGGATGCCTTCACTGCGGGGGCTTTCCAAATCGAAATCGGCGCAAATCCCAACCTGGACGGCTAACGACATCGCTGCCGATAAATCGACTATCGGCCAAGCTGGCTCCGGCACCTGGGTCATCAAAGTTTTTTATCCGCAGCGTATCCAGCACGCCGAAATGCTAAAAGGTGAACCCGAAGCACAGGTCAGAACATTAGTCGAAAAATTAAAAGAAGCAAAAATGATTTGAAAAATCACCCTGACACCCGATGAAATCGGGGGAAGGGCAAGGTACTTGAGCGAAGTCGAGAGTATCTCCGTGCCTGTTGAGTAGTGGCGGAGATTCTTCATCTTTCAGCGGAAAGATTCAGAATGAAGTGGAGACCCTATGGCACTGAAATATGATAAAGAAAAATGCACCGGCTGCGGCAGCTGCGAATCTGCCAGTTAGGCTCCTCGCCCCTTGAGGGAGAGGATTAAGGCCGAAGGTACTGAGCGAAGCGAACGTATGAGGGGTAATTCCTCTTTTATATTAATAAATTATTTAAATTCATCTGGAGACCCTATGGCACTGAAATATGATAAAGAAAAATGCACCGGCTGCGGCAGCTGCGAATCTGCCTGTCCTTTCGGTTTAATCTCCATCGTCGATGATAAAGCCAGTATTAAAATGGAGGGCTGTAACCTCTGCGGCGCCTGTCAGGATGCGTGTGCCGCCGAAGCCATCAAAATTGAAAAGGAAATGGCGCAGGCCCCAACCGGCGGCGAACATCACGGCATCTGGGTTTTTGCCGAACAGCGCAACGGTGAAATCAAAGGTGTCGGCCTGGAACTACTCTCCAAAGGCCGGGAACTGGCCGATACGTTGCAAACCGAATTATGCGCCGTTTGCCTGGGACACGATATCAAAGGTACTGAGCAATTGTCCGCCTGTGGCGCCGATAAAATCTATATTATCGACGACCCGGCTTTTGCCAACCAGTCGGAAGAGACTTATGTCGCCGAACTCGTCAGATTGGTAAAAACATATCAGCCGGAAATTGTCCTGGCCGGGGCGACTCCGTTTGGACGTTCGTTTTTCCCCCGGGTGGCCGCCATTCTCAAAACCGGTTTGACGGCCGATTGTACCGGACTGGACATTGATATTGAAAAGAATCTCTTGCGCCAGACCCGTCCCACCTTCGGCGGCAATGTCATGGCCACTATTATCTGCCCCACCAGGCGGCCGCAAATGTCCACTGTCCGTCCGCGTGTTTTTAAAAAGAACCGGCTGCAGACACCACATGCCGGACAAATCATCAGAATTGATTTCGATAAAGCTGCCGTCAGTTCTAAAACGAAACTGCTTAATTTTATCGCCGATGCCACCGAAAAAGTGAAACTGGAAGAGGCGGATATTATTGTGTCCGGCGGACGCGGTTTGGCCAAACCTGAGAATTTCCAGCTGATTCGAGACCTGGCCGCGGCTCTGGGTGCCGCCGTCGGTTCCTCACGCCCCTGCGTCGATGAAGGCTGGATTCCCTACTCGCATCAGGTCGGCCAGACCGGTAAGACCGTCTGCCCGAAACTCTACATTGCCGTCGGTATTTCCGGCGCCGTGCAGCACATGGCCGGCATGCAGACTTCAGATTGTATTATCGCCATCAACGACGACCCCAGCGCCCCGATTTTTCAGATTGCCACTTACGGCATCGTCGGCGACCTTTTCAAGGTCGTCCCCTTGCTCACCCAACAACTAAAGAACAGTTAACATCAGCGGGGCGCCTTCAGAATAGCAAAAAAATAATCGTGATCGCAGCAATTTCAAATTAAGCAAAGAATACCAGCACGAACAGCACGATAGAACCGACGAAGAAAATAGTCCACACCTTTTTGTTCCACTGGAAAACCTTTTGGCCGTCGAAATTTCCCCATGGTATCAGATTGAATAAAGCCAACCATGCGTTGATTACGGCTCCTATCGAAGCCGTATCAAGTATGTATGACGGTATCTGCACCGCAGTACCTGCGCTTGACTTGAAAATCTGCCCAAAAGAATCAAGTACTAAAAACAGAACTGTGAACACGACCGTTAAAACCATGTTGACAACCGGACCGGCCAAAGCGGATTTCCCCACTTTTGCCCTGTTTTCTGCCGTATTTTGTCCAATTGGAATGTAAACCCCGCCGGGTGCTGCCAGCAGGAAACCGAGCAGTGCCGCTCCCATCGCCAGTAACAGGCCGGGAATCCAAACATGATAGACCGCCTGGAAACCGTATCTTCTGGCAGCGATTCTGTGGGCTAACTCATGTAAAACAAACGCAAAGAACACCACGAACAGCGATTCCAGAATATCAGTGCCCAATATATGTAATGTTGAAAACGCTTTTATTCCGCCGGCAAAATAGATGCCGAAGGCAATTGCTAGCCAGACAACCGAGACCCCGAACTCTAAAATTTCGCGATAAATATTTTCTTGCTGAACTTCCATCCGCTTCTTACCTTAAAACCTTCCGGTTAATCAAAAGCTTCTCAATATCTGATTAAAAGCCATAATGTGAGCTAATGTCAAACCAACCATGGTTTTCACCGCGAAAGCTAAAAGGAAATACTATGTTATAATCGTGTAAATATGAAAATGTATTCCGCTTATGACCCCTTCGCCTGGATCTATAACAAACACTGGGGAAATTCGTTTCTGCCCGTGGCATTGCCGATTTTAGACAATTTAGTCCTGACAAAGCTCCCTAAAAACGCCCGCATCCTCGACCTCTGCTGCGGCACCGGACAAATGGCGCAAAAATTAACCGCTCTGGGTTATCGCGTGACCGGCATCGATGGTTCTCCGCAGATGTTAAATTACGCCCGTGAAAATGCCCCGGGGGTGGAATTACTGCAGGCAGATGCCCGTTCGTTTCAACTGCCGCATAAATATCATGCAGTAATCTCGGTCTTTGACAGTCTGAACCACATTATTTCGACCAGGGAACTGGGTGCGGTTTTTCATTGCACTTTTAATGCTCTCCGCTCAGGTGGGCTCTTTATGTTCGACCTGAACACCGAACCCGGCTATATTTATGAATGGAACGGTGATTTCTCCATCATCGAAGATGACCATGTCTGTGTTGTTCGCAGTACTTACAGCCATAAAACAAGCACCGCCGACTTTGATGCCACAATCTTCCGCCTGAACGATGGCAGCTGGTATCGCCAGGATTTCGTTCTTTATCAGAAATGCCATTCTCCCGCTGCCGTTAAATCAGCCCTGAAATCGGCGGGTTTTACAAACATCGAAACTTACGGCTTTGACTGGCAGTCCGGTATCAGCGCCTTGAACAAAGACTCCCGAAGGGCTTTCTTTCTCAGCCGCAAACCGAAAAACACGAATAATTCAACCTCTGTCATGAGAGAATAACCACTTCCTGTCGTTCCCGCGCACGCGGGAATCCATCTAACATTCTTTTCTATTATCATGGTCTGTTTGTGTGAATATCCTAAACCGTTATTTCGAATTTCTTATTTTTATATTGTTTGGGATTTCGAAATTCGGATTTAGAAATTGATGGAATTTGGTAGTTGATATTTGGAATTTCTCAACATGTTTGGTTATCTGCCGGACATTATGGTAAAATATACTGTACTAAAAACTGAAGGAAATATAATGAGCGCCAAAAAAGAAACCGAACTCCAGAGCTTTTTTGATAATGTCAATAAAAAAGATAAACTTAACGGCCATAAGGTTGTTTTTAATTTTGTAAAACGGAAGCGGAAATAAACCGGAAATTGAAACCGCGTCTATTTCCCGGCTATCCTGCCCGCATTCCAGATGATATAAAATCGTATCCGGTTTACGCGTTTATTATACCCGGTGAGGAATATCTGAGATTTAACTGCTGACGCTACTTCTTTCTGCCCGCACCTACAATTAATAAAACCCCCAGACCGATCAACGCCACGGCCCCGATTCCTCCCCACCAGTTGATCCAGCTTAATAGATGAAAAACCCCCAATAAACAGATAATCCCGATAACAATGATCACAACCCCAAAGCATTATTACGGCGTGTTTGTTCTTTGGCGGCCTCTTCCTCCGATTCTTTGCCTTTACTCGTAAATGTGTTTCGGATGTCATTCCCCAGTTTATTAGCCGTCTCTTTGATTTCGTTCGCATTCTCCTCGATGATGCCCTGCGGCGTTTTTTGATGCGATTCTTCCAGCGGCGCAATTATCGCAATTACGATATAGGCCAGAATCCCGAAACCGGTAAATGCCAGCAGGACAAATACGATTCTGACAATCGTAGAATCAATTCCGAAAAATTTCCCCAGCCCGCCGCACACCCCGAAAAGCATCCGGTCTTTTCTACTGCGGTAAAGTTTGTTTTCCATCTTTTCTCCTATTTTGACTCCGGTTGCTTCGATTTTTCGTCGTCATTCTTTGCCTGAACCATTTTATCTCCGACTTCTTTCGGCGACATTCTCCCGGCCGATACCACCATCTTTAGTCCTTCCTCAATTGTAATATCGGTGCGGATAACATCAACATCGTCAAATATATGTAGAAATCCGGTCATCGGGTTGGGCGAGTTTGGCACGAAGACATTAACCAGTTTCTTACCGGCTTCATCGATATGTTCGTTTGTAATGAAACCTATTGTATAAATACCTTTTCTGGGGTATTGAATCATGACCACCTGCATAAAACCGGTTTTATCCGGGTCGGAGAAACTCTGAATAATCTGTCTGATGCCATCATAAACGGTTCGGGTAATCGGTATTTTCCCTAAGAAAGATTCACCCCAATGGACAATTCTCTTCCCGAGATTATTGGTAGCAATTGCCCCGATTATTAGAACCAATATGAAAATAACAATAAAACCAATACCGGTGACATGCCCTTCCAGTGCTTTTCCGAAATAATGTCTGATAATTGGTTGTAATATTTTATCAATCTGATCGAAAATCCAGACAAAAATCCATATCGTAAGGCCGATCGGCACGGTAACCACTAACCCGGCAATCAGTATATTTCTGAATTTCTTCAGAAAACGATTCCAGAAAGACCTCCCTTTCATTTCCGCCACTTTTATGCTCCTGTACTCTTTCACTTGTTACATTCGAGTCAAAGTTTTCATCAATATCATAACAGTAGTATCAAGGTTCATCAATGACAATTGGTGAAGACCAGCGTCGCCTGGTAGCGGCAGGCGTCCCTGCCTGCCCTATTCCGGGTGAAAAGGATGGCTTTCCCTCTCAAAGTCAGGTTTATAATTTTCGGGCGCGCTCATTTCCTGAATCCAGCCGTTATCAATCCCGAGTTCCTCCAGCAAATCGACTGCCTCCAGGTACTCCGTTTCCGTGATTCCCCGGGCTAGCGTCGGATATCTTGTAGCGTGATGCGCCGGATAATATTGCGCCATCAGACTGACATTAACTTCCGGTGAGACTTCTTTTACCAGCCATGTCAATGATGCTTCGCTGCCCGCCAGGCCCTCCGGTAGAATCAGGTGACGTACAATCAAGCCTCTCTGCGCGACATCATTTTCATCTGTTTGCAAATTACCGGTCTGACGGTACATTTCCTTGATGGCTTGCCGTGCATTTTCTACGTAATGCGGCGCCTGCGAAAACTGTTTCGCCAGTTTATCCGCAGCGTATCGCAAATCCGGCAGATAAATATCGATAATTCCATCCATGGCTTTTATCGTTTCCAATGAATCATAGCCGCTCGTGTTATAGACCAGCGGAATATTGAGTCCCATCGGTATCGCCAGCAGCAGCGTTTTTAATATCTGCGGTACAAAATGTGACGGCGAGACGAAGTTGATGTTATGGCAGCCCAGTCCATTCTGGAGGTAAAGCAGTTTTTCTGCCAAAACCGCAGGTTCCATCGCTTTAGACTGCTCTCTACGCCGGTTCTGGCTGATTTGATGGTTCTGGCAATACACGCAACGCATGTTGCAGTTACCGAAGAAAACTGTGCCGGATCCTTTCGTTCCGGAAATCGGCGGCTCTTCACCCAGATGCTGACAGACCGTGTCGACGTTCGGCAGCAACCCGGAATGACAAAATCCTGTTTCGCCGTTTAATCGGTTTACGCCACATTTACGGGGGCAGATATCACAGGCCGCCAGCCGCGCTTCCAGCGCCTCGGCCCGGCGTTTTAGTTCACCGGAACGGTAGAGGGCAAGATAAGATGGTTCAAACATGTATCACTTCACAGCTACGAAGATGGTTCTTATCCATACCTGCCAGAATTCTTTATTTCCGCCACTGTGTGGACAGTTTTCAGCCGACTCTCTGCTCAACCTCATCTATTCCTTTTTTATTATTAAACAGCTGTATCTTTTTGATAGCCTGGATCTATCTGGCTGGGGAGCTTTATAAAAAAGTCAATTCTTGGTTCCAGGAATTTGAGCTCATGATGAGGTGGATCAGTCATAAAATCATAGACCGTATCGAAAATGTGGTCCCAATTCCAAAAACTATCGTCGAGATTTAGATACTCGCGGACCATTTCTGTCCCTTTAGGTGCAATAGGATGTACAAGCACGGTTGCCGTACGGACCATATGAAAAGCATTAATCAGTGTCCTAGTGCGAAGATTAGCATCATTATTCTGGTCTGCCTGGCGTATATTATTCGCCCAATATTTATTGATATTCCGGAGATAAGTATCCAAAAGGCTCATTATAGAGTGAAATTCACATTTATACATGAATTTTTCATATTCCAATATTGTTTGCCGAGACTCTTCAAGTATCTCCGGGCTGACAGCACCGACAGGGATTTTTCCATCATAATATTTCTGGGTAGTATAAAAACAAGACCTTATCGCCCGGTTAAATACGTTAGATAACAGATTGCCTTCTTTAAGAACCGGGTCAGCATCTTTTTCATTAGCTTTAGGGTTCAGTGGTTTAGGTTGGAAGCTTACGCTCTTCATCGCTAAGCCCAGGCTAAGGAAATGAGCCCTTAATTGTTCGAACGTATAGTAGTCCAGCAATTCCCTGGCCATCGGCGGTTTGATTTCACCGCTGCTGCTGGCCTTTTTGTTTAGAAACAAAACGTGACTGTTGCAAACCAGCTTGGGAATTTGCAGTTCACCCTCTGGTACATCAAATGAGGGATTTTCCCCCTGGCTGCCCATGAACATTGCCATTTCTGCCGGTCCATAGAAGTAAATGTTATCTTGACCGATGAATTGATATACATGCGCCTCTTTAGAACACCACCAGTCTTTCCATGTGTCCAAACCCTTGTTTTGTGATTCAAGGTAGGCCATTGTAAACGATATAGGAGCCCATAGGGATTCAGGCCAAACCCAGACAGTCAGGTCATCCAGCCCACCAAGTGCTGGCGCCGGAACTCCCCATTCGATATTACCCGTCAACCTGAACGGTACCAGCGTCTTTCCTGTCCGGTAACGGATGCCATTTCCCGCAAAGACCAGGCATGCTTTTTCTCTTTCCTCAACACTATTAAAAGTAAGAGTAATCGACGGTTTATTATCTTCATTGGTTACAGAGTATTCTGGAAGTTTTTCTTTAATCGTGCTTAATAAATCAATCTGCTCTTTTTTAATATATACCACCGGCGGTTCTAGAAACTCCCGGATACTAT
>JBKQML010000111.1:0-3323 GCA_052326545.1 Dehalococcoidales bacterium | reverse complement strand
ATGGCCCTGGAGCTCTTTAAGCCCTTTATCTTTCACATAATTAAGCTAAAAGAAAAAGTTGGAGGTGCCTAAAATGAATATGACTTCAATCTCGAAATGTAACATGTCCACTTGTGCCTATAATAAGGATGATTCCTGCCATACCCTGGGAATAACTATTGGCCCGCATGCTGAATGTAATACTTATGTCCATGCCAGTAGTCATGGCGGATTTCCGGAAGTTAAAGGCGGGATCGGAGCGTGCACAGCATCAAGCTGCAAGTTCAACAACAAATTAGAGTGTCAAGCCCCAAAGGTGGATGTTGCAGTGGATACTAAACATGCCGATTGCAAGACATTCCAGGCGAAGTAGTAACTATCAAAGAGATAAGCACATTAATTAGCTTCTTTGGTATCTCTAAGAAGTTTTTTTTAGTTGATCCGACCTACTACAATTAGGAACGGAATAATTGACTTGGATTTTCTATTCGGTTCACGGAATTAGAAAAATGATAGAATTTAGCATCTTAATGTCCGAGTCTGATCGCTAAAAATACAAGTGCTCCACCAAGGATAATAGCTGCACTGATTAGCCCAATGATTGCTCGGTTGACCAGCCTTTCCAGATGTTCCAGATGACGCTCTACTCCGGAAACATCGGCATTGATGTGGAATTCGCCCCGCTCTACAGATTTTACGATTCTTGCCAAACGATTGGGTAGTCCGACGCCAAAAAGGGCTAATTCTGCAACCGCCGGCGGTAAACGACGAAGAATAGACGAAGGTTTGTATTTCTTTTCAAGCATGTTTTGGACGGCAGGAGTTAATAATGCAAAGAAATCAAAATCAGGGTCCAATGCCTGCCCGAGACCCTGCGCCATGGTCATTGTTTTCAGAAGCAAAAAAGTATTACCGGGAAGCTGGATGTGATTACGGCGTACCACTGCGAACAATTCGCCGAGATTAGAAGTCAAATTAAGGTCCTCCGTTAAGAGGGGATAATGCCCCATAATATGTTTCAGGTCTTTTCGAAGGTTTTCTTTGGAACCAGCAGGAGTTACGGCGCCGAGGTCTACGAGTGAATCCATGAGAAGGTCGACATCCCGATCCAGTATGCCTTTAACGACATTAACGACATAACCTCTAACCTCGTCATCAACCAAACCGATCATGCCGTAATCCACCAGGCCTAACCGACCATCAGATTCTACAAATAAATTTCCCGGATGCGGGTCAGCATGAAATATTGTATTTTCAAAGACCATCTTGACCCAAATACCTGCAGCCCGTTTAGCCAACTCTTTACGATCAATTTTAGCCTGGTCCAGAGACTGTAAATCTAAAATGTTAATTCCCCTGATGCGTTCAAGAGTTATTACCCGGGATGTTGTGTAGTTCCAAAATATTTTGGGGACATGGATTGTGGTGTTATCCTTGAAAAACCGGGCGAAATGCTCTGCGCTGTGGCCTTCCCGAATATAATCAAGCTCACCGCTCATCGTATCAGATATTTCTTCAACCAGACCGGCAAGGTCATATTGTTGCAACCCTTCCTGATGACGGGCCGCCGCTGCCCCCATCTGACGTAGAATTTCCAGGTCTTCCGTCACCTGTTCTTTTACGCCGGGTTTTTGCACCTTAATAACGACTTCTGTGCCGTCAGTGAGAGTGGCGCCATGTACCTGGCCGATGGAAGCGACTCCAAGTGGTTTTGATTCAAAAGAAGCGAAAATTTCTCCCACCGGCCGGCCCAATTCATTTTTTATTACCGCTTCAACCGTTTCTAAAGGAAGCGGCGTCAGTGAATCCTGGAGTTTGGTTAACTCCTGAATAAAATCGGATGGTAAAACGTCGGTCCGGGTAGAAAGGATTTGCCCCATTTTAATGAAGGTTGTCCCGGCCTCTTCCAGTGCCATGCGAGTGCGCTGCGAAACAGAATAATTCTCTTTATGCCAGGGATTGCCGGGAGGGGTCCAACTAAAAGGTAAATAATGTTCCAGACCAAGAATACGGATGAATTCACCGAGTCTATATTTTACCAGGATCAACGCAATCTGACGATACCTACCGTAATGACGATTGCTTTTGTGTCCCCTATTTGTTGTGCTATTGATTTCCATGCCACTTCCCTGAGTTCTGTCTCTCAGTATTTGTCATGCAGAATTTATCTTATTTTTTCAATAGAAAGTCAATCAGCGTTAGTCTTAAAATGCTTTTCCAGTGAAGTACCGAGTGTTTTAGCTGCTTTTCCAACATCTCTGAATCGGGCTCTGACTTCTTCATCTTTGACCTTTTTTTGAGTAGTTTTCACGACAGCATCGACAACGCTTTCCGCAAATTCGGTGGCCTTTACTTTTACCTCGGGGTTATCGAGTATTTCACTGATACTGGCGCCGAATGTTTTCAGCATCGTTCCAATTGTTTCGGCTGCATCTTTTGTCTCCTGCTTTTCTTTGGTTGGCATTTCCGGTTCCTCCTTAAAATTTTGTTTAGTTTATTGCTCAATAATTCCTATAGCATTATTTTATTCATCCTACAATCTAAAAGTCATAACAATTAAATCCGTTTGATAACATTTTTGTAACATATACTTAGTAAACCAGATATCGACATATGTATAAACAGGCACCTTGGCTCAGGAAGGGTGAACGGGCAAACCCGTGAAATAGAACAAATCCTATCAAATGGGTATTGATTAATTGATATTATGACCGTGTTTCGGTTAATGTTTATGTTTGTCGGGTGGCGGACTCGTGGCAGAACCGCCGTCTGCTTCTTTCCCGAAGAAAAGGTCGCCATCGGGGCAGCCCTGTCCACCGCTGATATGTACTGCGCCCCGAAATCCAATGATGCGCGGTGGTATTAAGCTGTATACCACATCACCGTTAATCTCCACTTTACAGCCATTCAATGATGTAGTTGAACCATATACCTGTTTAACCGCCATCCAAACCTCCTGTTAACGAATCTGATGGTTTTCCGGATTTATTTGCTTTTTATTTCAATTATTTATTTCTTATTTACTTTCTCTTTTTTCTTTGTGGTGACACTTACCTTCTTCGGTTTGACTTCGCTGGATTTGGGGAGATCGATTTCCAGAACACCTTTGTCGAAATTCGCGTTTATTTTATCGATATCCACGATAGAAGGAATTGATATTGAGCGGGAGAAACTGCCGTATGCGGTTTCGCTGTAAGCATACCCTTTCTTCCTAACCTCGGATTCCGCCTCTTTTTCGCCTTCAACGATTAACATATCTCCTATTACCATGACGTTAACATCCTCTTCATGCACTCCGGGGAGCTCGACTTTGGCGACAAATTTGTCCTCTTTTTCTACCACGT
>JBKQML010000110.1:0-8240 GCA_052326545.1 Dehalococcoidales bacterium | reverse complement strand
GGGTTCTGACGGACATTTACCGTCCGGTTTGGTGTAGTCAGAAATTATGGGGATTCCAAATTCAACCCATATATGACCCCGGCGGCCAGAACATGACGGAGCGTTTCTCGTATCTCGCACAAACGGTGAGATTATTGTATGACATATGATTTAATTCTGTCAAGGGGATTTTGTCACTATTTTGGAGCCCCTTATATCCAGCTCCTATACATTCACTTCGTGAAGTACACATTCACTTTGTTCAGTGCTATAGCCTGCGCTTCGCTACGGCTGCGGCTACAGCAAGGGGCGAGGAGACTGAGGATGGATCTTCGTATTTCAGATTTGTAATTTGGAGTTTGGATTTTGATTATTGAAATTTATGTAGTCTGTAGGCCGGGAGATACTCACGGCCGCGCTCGAGTATCTTGCCCTTCGTCTGTGGACTCAGGGTTTTTAGAGTTTCGATATTAGGGTTTCTAATTTGCTTGAATCTTGAATCTTGAATCTTGATTATTTTGTGGTGAGTTGGTTGTTTGAAATCAGCAGTTCCGCAACCTATTAATGTTATAATTGACAGTACTGATGGATACACTGGCAGGACTCAATTCAAAACAGCAGGAAGCCGTTCAGGCAATCAAAGGTCCCGTGCTCATTCTGGCCGGCCCCGGCAGCGGCAAGACCCGCGTCATCACCCAGCGGGTGGCCTATCTCGTCAAAGTCGTGGGCATCAATCCGCACCGCATTCTGGCCGTGACCTTTACCAACAAGGCCGCCAAAGAAATGGTAGAGCGGCTCGAAAAGCTGGTGCCGGGCGCGGTTAAAGCACTGACGGTCGGCACGTTTCACGCGATTTGCGCCCGGATATTAAGAATCGACGGCCAAGCCATCGGCATTCCGCCGGAGTTTGTGATTTACGATGCCGACGACCAGATGGCGATCATCAAACGCTGCTTTCAGGAATTGAATCTCGACCCGAAACAACATGCGCCGCAGGCCATTGCCGCGGCCATTTCCAACGCCAAAAGCAAAATGATTTCACCGGTGGATTTTGCGAAACACAGCCGCAGTTACTTCGAGGAAGTGATTGGACGCGTCTACGAACGCTACGAAAAAAATCTCCTCGCAAGCAAGGCGCTGGATTTCGACGATTTGCTGGTCAAGACGGTGCTGCTCTTCCGGAAAAATCCGGAACTGCTGGCCCGTTATCAAGAGCGGTACATTCATGTGCTGGTGGACGAATTTCAGGATACCAATCTGGTGCAGTACGAACTGATCAAACAGATCGGCGGGAAATACCGCAATATCTGTGTAGTGGGCGACCCCGACCAGTCGATTTATTCCTGGCGTTCCGCCGACCTGCGGAATATCCTCAGTTTCGAGCATGATTATCCCGATGCCAAAGTGGTTTTACTGGAGCAGAACTACCGTTCGACGAAAAATATCCTGGAAACGGCTTCCAACGTGATTTCGGTCAACCAGCAGCGTAAAGCCAAAAAACTCTGGACGGAGAATGATACCGGCGAGCGGACGGTGGTGGTGGAAGCTTACACCGAGCAGGAAGAAGCCCAGTTTGTCGTCCGTGAGATCGAACAACTGGTGGCGAAAGGCCAGTACCGCCCCGGCGATTTCGCGGTGATGTACCGCACCAACGCGCAATCGCGGGTGCTGGAAGAAGCCTTTATTCGCTACGGCGTCGCTTACCGACTGGTGGCCGGGACGCGTTTTTACGAGCGGCGCGAAGTCAAGGACGTGATTGCCTATTTCCGGCTGATCCAGAACCAGCAGGACAGTGTCAGTCTGCAGCGGATCATCAACGTCCCCGGCCGCGGCATCGGTCCGACCACGGTGGCAAAATTAGCTATCTGGTCGCAGTCGCTGGGGGCTTCGGCTTACGATGCGCTGCGGGTGCTGGTCGACTTGAAACAGAAAAAAGATACCGAGGCGTCAGAAATGCCTTTTGAAAACCGGGCCGGCGATGCCCTGGCGCGGTTCAGCGAAATGATGGCCGGTTTTGTAGAAAAAAGCCGGGACACCAATCTGGTGGCGCTGTTCGACCTGGTGGTGGAGAGCAGCAATTACAAGCAGTTCACTTTGAACGACCCCGACGGCGCGGAGCGGTGGGAAAATATCCTGGAATTGCGCACCGTGGCGCAGCAGTACAAAGACCTGCCCCCGCGGGAGAGCCTGGCCGCTTTTCTGGAGAGCGTGGCGCTGGTCTCCGATGTTGACGGCTACGACGCGGCACTGGACCGGGTGACGCTGATCACGCTGCATCAGGCCAAGGGTCTGGAATTCCCGGTCGTTTTCATGGTGGGGGTAGAGGAAAAATTGTTGCCGCACCTGCGGTCAATGGACGACCCCGATCAGCTAGAAGAGGAACGTCGACTCTGCTACGTGGGGATTACCAGAGCCAAACAGCGGCTTTATCTGCTGCATGCCTTCCGACGTACTTTTATGGGACAGAGCACCGTCAATCCGCCGTCACGTTTCCTGGAGGATATTCCCAAACACCTGATCACCACACCGGGCTGGCAGCCGGGAGCAGCGACGAAAGTGGCGGACGCGGTTTTTGCCTGGAACCGGGTGCGCTTCGATGAGGCCACGCCTTCGGCGGAAAAGTCGATGAATTTCCCGGACGTCGATTTGAAAGCCGGCGACCGCGTGCGGCACAGCATCTTCGGCGAGGGTGTGGTGGTGAGCAACAAAAAGGTAAAAGCCGATAACGAAGTGACGGTCGCTTTCAGCGGGCAGGGCATCAAAAAGCTGTTGTTAAGTCTGGCGCGACTGGAAAAAATATAATCGCCGGGGCTATTGACAAAATACACGGAAACGTGTAGGATAAGGTAACATGTCGATTAAAGTGCTCAGTCCGCAGGTTGCCGCTAAGATTGCCGCCGGCGAGGTGGTGGAAAGGCCCGCCGCGGTGGTAAAAGAGCTGCTGGAGAATGCGCTGGATGCCGGCGCCGAGCAGATTGCGATCGAGACCAAAGGCGGCGGTCTGGAAGCCATCCGCATTACGGATGACGGTTCCGGGATTGCGGCGGAAGATGTGGAGACGGCTTTCGGGCGGTACGCGACCAGTAAAATTACCAGTGTCGAGGACCTGGATAGCATTATGACACTCGGTTTCCGCGGCGAGGCCCTGGCCAGTATTGCGGCGGTAGCACAGGTTGACCTCGCCACCGGTAGCAAAGAAGGAACAGTCGGCGACGCGGTGACCTTGAAAGAAGGCCTGGTGGTACGTCATGTCAAGCAGGCGCGGCCGCACGGTACGACGATTACTGTCCGGGATTTATTCCGGAATGTACCGGCCCGACTTAAATTCCTTAAGTCTATCGCCACGGAGAACAGCCACATCGCCAACGTGGTCAGCCAGTATGCCCTGGCGTATCCCGAAGTCAGATTCTTCCTGAATAGCGACGGCCGTACCACGCTGCAGACTACGGGCAGCGGTAAATTACTCGATGTGGTGATTGAAGTTTACGGACTGGATACCGCCCGCCGGATGCTGGAAGTCAGCGGCGGCGAAGTCGGCTGGCAGGACGGGCAGGCTGTGCCGATTACAATTGCGGGCATGGTCGGGGCGCCGACTTTGAATAAGGCGGGGCGCGATGCTTTGAGTTTCTTTGTCAATCGGCGGGTCATCGGGAGCCGGTTGCTCAGCCGGGCGGTAGAAGAAGCTTATCAGGGAATGTTGATGCAGGGCCGGCACCCCATCGCGATTATCAATATTACGCTACCGCCATCGGAAGTGGATGTCAATATTCACCCGACCAAGGCCGAGGTGAAATTTCAGAACGAGCGGGCCGTGTTTACCACGGTGCAGCGCGCGGTACGGAGTGCACTGGTCGCCACCGCACCGGTGGCTAAAATCGAAGAATCGCAGAAACCCTATACCGGACAATCGGCGGTCGGGCCCCGGTCGTTATGGCAGTCGCAAAATTACGAACCCGGTTCGATACCGCTGCCGGAGCCTGCGCAAACACCGAAGTTAACTTTACCGGTGCTGCGGGTGCTGGGACAAGCGGCCGGGAATTATCTGATTGCCGAAGGGCCGGACGGATTGTATATCATCGACCAGCATGCCGCCCACGAGCGGATCATGTACGAGCAGTTGCTGGCCCAAAAAGCCGGCCGGGGCATTCAGGTGCAGGGGATGCTGGAGCCCTACAGCTTCGAGGTCACACCGCCGCAGGACGAAATGTTGAAATCAGATACCGGGCGCCTGCAGGATTTCGGCTTTACCATCGAGCCGTTCGGCGAGCGGACCTATCTGGTACGGGCCGTGCCGGCGGTATTGAAAGACGGGGACTGGCTGGAGGCACTGAAAGAGATTCTGGACAGTCCGCGCGATAAAACCACGAATGTCGAAGACAATATCATCAAGTCGCTAGCCTGTCACAGCGCCGTCAGAGCCGGCAAGACATTGACGGACGACGAAATGCGGGAATTAATCCGTCAACTGGAGCAGGTGAACCTGCCGAATACCTGCCCGCACGGTCGTCCGACGATGCTCCACCTGAGCATCGGGCAGCTGGAGAAAGAGTTCGGAAGGGTATAGCCGGAACAGGCAGGGACGCCTGTTCAACTATTCATTTTCTTTCTTCAGGAAGATTGTCAATGTCCCGATTTTACCAACGCCTTTGAGACCATTCGCCATGGCCAGCACAACATTTTCCACAAACTCTTTAGTAAAAGCATTCAACGGAATGGGGACATCGTTGACCAGCAGGGTGAATCGTTCCCGGTTCGGTTTAATGAAGCCGGTTTCGATTAAGTCGGCGATGGCTTTCACATCATCGAGCGCGAATTGGCGGACTCCGGTGTCCAGCGGTTCGTTAGTAACAATGGCGAAGAGTTTTTTAACGTCAGTCAGGGGTGGGGCATTTTCCCGACGGTGCACTTCGATTTTCGGAGCGTCGTCTGCTTTGTAGCCTTCGGTCAAAATAATATCGTAATCTTCGCCGATAATCCGGGCGATCTGCTCCAGTGTGAGTTCTTTTTGCAGCGGTTTAATCATCATTAACCCGTGGGGGTCGATTATCAGCGACGCTGCGCTGCCGGCCTTGAGGTGGCGGTCGCTGTCTTTGTCCGACTCCGGCAAAGTCATGTCACGGTGGGTGTGTTTGGCGGTGGCTACACGGTAGCCGCGTGATTTCAGTTCGATGATGAGCTTTTCGATGAGCGTGGTTTTACCCGATTTCGACCTTCCGACGATGGAAACGATGGGCGGCATAATGCACCTCCTTTATTAATAATGAGCAACGGGGCGGGCGGGTTCGTACATCAACTAAAGTTGAGTACCTTCGGGAAAACCCGCCCCTACAGAATTAACGGTTATGGATGTCGGTTTTCAAAATAGTTGACAGGGATTTACCGAGGACGGCGACCGATTCGCCGGAATAATGCTCGATATCACCGTGATCACAGAGGCGGGCAAGTTCCGGGTCAATCGGGAGTTGTGCCAGCAGCGGAGCCTGTGCCGCTAAAGCCAGCGACTCCCCCTTGCTTTCGCCGAAGAGCTCGTACTTTTTATTCAGTTCGGGGACGTAGAAATAACTCATATTTTCGACGATGCCCAGAATCGGTTTTTCCATCTTTTGCGCCATCTCGACGGCTTTTTTAACGATCATTTCCACCAGTCCCTGCGGGGTGGAGACGATGATGATGCCGGTAATCGGGATGGTCTGCATCACGGTCAGCGGCGCATCCGCGGTCCCCGGCGGCAGGTCAATGAGCAAATAATCCAGCTTGCCCCAGACGACATCGGTCCAGAACTGGCCGATGGCTTTCGAGAGCAAAGGTGCACGCCAGATGACGGCGCTCTCTTCCTGCGGTAGCAGCAGGTTCATCGACATCACTTCAATCCCGGATGCGGAAGCTACGGGCAGCAGTCCGGTCTCGCTGCCGAAAGGACGGGCGGTGATGCCGAACATCCGCGGGATACTGGCGCCGGTGATATCCGCGTCGAGGATACCGACGTTTTTCCCCTGGCGCTTCAGCGAAATCGCTAGTAGCGCGGTGACCAGTGATTTACCGACCCCACCCTTGCCGCTCATTACGGCAATGATGTTATCGATTTTATTTAGCTCTTCCGGTTTGACTGCGACGAATTCAACCTGAACTTCGCTGTTTTTAAATTGCGGCAGGGCGGATTTAACGCCGGCGGCGACGAAATTCTGAACTTCCTCAGCCAGGCCAGTCGAGGCCAGTGTAACCGTAATTTTACCTTCGGCGATAGTGATTTTCCGCACCAGGTTCAGGTCAACGATGCTCTGTTCGACGGTGGGGACGAAGACCTGTCCGAGTGCGGTTTTGACCTGTTCTTCAGTGACCATTAATTTTCCTTTTTCCTTTTCTTACAAATTATTTCTCGCCCCTTGTATCAACGTATTCGGGCTTGCGGGTTTAGCGTTGGCCGAAAATGAGGGTGCCGAGGCGGACGATATTGGCGCCTTCCCGGAGCGCGACTTGATAGGAATTAGTCATACCCATCGAGAGGTACTGCATGGTGACATTGGGGATGTAGCGGGCTTTAATGTCCTCAAAAACCTGCCGGGTAGTGACGAAGTAGGGTCGGGCAGCGGCGGGGTCGCCGAATGCCGGGCCCATGGTCATCAAGCCCATCAAGCGGATGTTGGGGATTGCAGCAATGGATTGCGCCAGGGCGGCGACGTCTTCCGGCAGGACGCCCGATTTCCGGAGTTCGCGGCCGCTGTTGACCTCGATTAAAATCGGCATGATTTTATTGATTGACTGACAGCGCTTATCGATTTCCCTCGCCATTTCCAGCGAGTCCACGGTTTGAATCATATCGAAGATTTCGACGGCTTTTTTGATTTTATTTTTCTGGAGATGGCCGATGCAATGCCACTGCGCGACGCGACCGACGGCGGTGTAATGTTCTGCGGCCTCCTGAACGTAGTTTTCGCCGAGGATGGTGATACCGGCTCGAACCGCCGCCGTGATTTCCGCGGGCGTGCGGTTTTTAACCGCCGCCACGAGTTGGACGCCGGGAGGCAATTCTTTTAAGAGCTTCTGGATGTTTATTGAAATATCAGTCATGGTTAAATATATTTTACTCCCTGAGGGGGATTTTGGATACAGGGCATCAGATTCCACTTGACTATCAGGCAGCAATGTAGCAAAATTAATCGTTGGGAAGCAACGGGGTGTAGCGCAGCCTGGTAGCGCACCTGCATGGGGTGCAGGGGGTCAGAGGTTCAAATCCTCCCACCCCGACCATTTTTCAAAGCTAAAAATAACTTATTGTAAAGTAAAGTCATCTAATAAAAACACCAATCTAACGAGAATCTAACGAATTACTTTCTGAAACTCCACTTTCAATAGCCGTATCAAAGTTGGCGGCCGCCGCTTTTTGCATCCCTTGTACGGTGTGGCTGTAAGTATCAAGTGTCATCGCAATACTGGCATGTCCGAGGCGCTCTTGAACAACCTTTGGGTGTACACCCTGCTTGAGAAGTAGTGATGCGTGGGTATGCCGGGCATCGTGTAGACGAACGCCATAAAATCCGTTACGTCGAACTAACTTAATCCAAACATGTGTAATGGTATTCGGTAACAATGGACTCCCATCTTCATGGGCGAATACCAGGTCATTATCATTGGTCACCGCTAAGTCTAATTGTTGCCTGGTTCTATCCTGGGCTGCTCTATGTTCTCTCAGGACCACGCAATTTTTCGGCGTCAACGCGATCAATCTCCTGCTCGTCTTGGTTTTCGGCGCTTTGAATGTTATCTTGTTTTTTACAAATTCCATGCCCCTGTTAACGCTTAGCGTCATCCCTAATAGGTCACAATCAGACCACTTGACTGAAAGCAGTTCAGAGCGTCGGAGACCGGTGTAAAGATATGTAAAAAACAAGGGGTAATAATCAGTTTTCTTAGCCGCAGCAAGGAACACATTTATATCGCCTTCCTGGAGGGTTTTCATTTCGTGCCTTTCGGGTTTAACTTTGGTGACATTATCAGCCGGATTAATAGTCAATAAGCCAGTCTTGACTGCATTCTTAAGAGCTTTATGCAAGCATGCAATGATTAATTCTGCTGTTCGTGGGGATAGTCCACTTTTTAATTTAGCCGAATAGAGACTTTGAATCTGTGCATTTCGTAATTGTGCCAGCGGGTGACTGCCAATCGCCGGAATAATGTGTACTCTGCACAAATATTCGTACAATTCGCAGGTTCGATCTGAAACAGGACCGGGTAAACCTGCTTGCCATTCAAGCAGATATTTT
>JBKQML010000109.1:0-12750 GCA_052326545.1 Dehalococcoidales bacterium | reverse complement strand
TCCGGCTCGATTTGTTTCGCATCCGTGCCTTCGCTGCCGGGAATTTAGCCACGCTCATGTCCTCTTTGGCACGCGGCGGATTTATGTTGATGCTGACCATCTGGTTGCAGGGTATCTGGCTGCCTTTACACGGTTACGATTTTAAGATAACGCCGTTGTGGGCAGGTATTTATATGATACCTTCCAGTGTCGGTATCCTGCTGCTAGGACCGCTTTCCGGCCGATTATCAGACCGTTATGGAGCGCGGTATTTTGCGACCATCGCCATGATTCTCACTGCCGTTGGTTTCTTCCTTCTCTTACTGCTGCCGGTTAATTTTAAATATCCGATGTTTGCAGCAATAATCTTTCTGGACGGTTTATCGATGGGGATGTTTATGGCCCCGAACACGGCGGCAATTATGAACAGTCTGCCGCCCAAGCACCGCGGCGCCGGTTCCGGCATGAGAGCCACCCTGATGAACGTGGGCAGCCCGATATCGATGGCAATTATTTTCACGCTGATGGTTATTGGCTTAAATGCTACCATGCCGGCCGCCCTTTATAACGGTCTGGTGGCGAATGGTATTCCCTCTGCGCTTGCCCATCAGGTCGCCAGCGCCCCACCGGTCGGCTACCTGTTTGCCGCGTTCCTGGGGTATAATCCCCTGGCGACCATGATTCCAGCGAGCGTTTTGAATGCTCTACCGGCGCAACAGGCCGCGGCAATCACTTCCCGGGCTTTCTTCCCTCAACTGATCGATACCGCTTTTCATCATGGGCTTGTTGAAGTCCTGATATTTGCTATTATCATGTGCCTCATCGGTGCGGCGGCCTCATGGGTTCGTGGCGGCAAGTACGTTTATCACGAAAAGGGCGAGTCCTGAAGACTGTTTTTATTTCAATTGCCATAACAGGACATTGCGCAATGACAAGGGTCGAGTTTTAAACCCGGCCGCCAGCGGACGAAATACCCGTAGGCTTTATCATCGTGAGGATAACGTGCAATCGGGATGTCGGCTTATTTGTGTCGCTTTCAAGTCGGGTTAACATTATATGAAAACCCGGTGTTTTTATCTCATATTAAACTCTATTCGTGAGTGGTTGGTGCGGTCGCCGGCGTATTTACTTTCGGGCCTCTCATTAAAGACGGGATAATTGCTGCCAGAGTAATGAAACCCAGAATCAGACAGGCGTGATTTATCGATTTCAGAAACACCGGTATTTCATTCGAACCGATCAATTGAGAGCTCCCGACGATCTGAGAGAGTTTATTGTACGGCATCACCAGTGTCATCAGCAGCAAAGAAAACGGGACGCTGAGAACGGCACCCGTCTGGTTAACCGTCATTCTGATTCCATTCGCCACGCCGCGTTTCTGCGGTGGCACGGAACCCATTTCAGAGCTGGAATTAGGGGACGAGAACAGAGCCATGCCGAATCCGAAGAGCAATAAACTAACTAAAACTTCGCCATATGTCGATTTCTGATTTAACGTTGAGAACCAGATTAATGCGGCTGCATTCAAAGCTAAACCGACCGAACTTAAAATACGGCTGCCGTATTTATCGGCCAGTCTCCCGCTGATGGGGCTGATGAAAAATATTATAATTTCCATCGGAATAAGCAGGACGCCTGTTTTGGCGGCGCTGTAACCGAGTATCAGTTGCAGATAAAGTGACCTTAAAAAAGGGCCACAGCTGAAGGCGATAGAATTTAAAAAAGCCGCGAGATTACCCGCGGCAAATAACCTGATCTTGAAAAGTGTCAGGTCAAGTGTCGGGAATTTTATCCGTAATTCAACGAAGATGACCGCAATAAAAAATACCAATCCGCAGGCGATAATGATAATATTGCGCTCTGAAAGCGGATCGCCTATCGCCAGGCCGATCAGAATCGTCGCCAGGCCGATGCAATATAAAATTGACCCCGCGTAATCGAATTTTTGACCGACAGCTTTCCGGCTGATTTCCTTCAGGTGTGTATAGCTCCAGATTGTCCCGAAAATACCGATGGGGATATTAACCAGGAAAATTGATTGCCAGCCTAAATAGGTTACCAGCACCCCGCCGAGGGTATAACCCACGATATTCCCCAGATTCACCGCCATTGTTGAAGTGCCAAGACCCATACCCAGTTCATTTGCGGGGAATGCGTCGGTAATAATTGCGCCGCTATTTGCCATCAGTAAGGCGGCGCCTGCGCCTTGAAAGAACCGGAAAATAACCAGTTGGTCTCCGTTCCTGGACAAAGCGCACAGTAGTGAACCGAGGGTGAATATGACAAACCCTAAGTTAAATAATCTGACTCTGCCGTATAAATCTCCCAACCGGCCGAGTAAAACAAAAAGAATCACCATCATCAGCGTATAGCCGGTAATAATCCATATTCCATGCACAATACTGGCATGCAAATGCTGCAAGATAGTCGGGAGCCCGATTACTACGATACTGGCATCCAGGTTGGCCATAAAAGTGCCTAAACTGGCAGCGGTTAAAGCTACCCATTTATAATCTAATTGCTTTTTCATCGAATCTCACATCTAAATCATACTTTTTCCGCGATGGATTAAGAATAAAAGAAGGTAGCCTCTATTAAAGGTTTTGGTTTCCTTTTGCCGCCGCAACTGTTTGAGGGAATATCACAATGCTCAGCTGAGAATTACTGACGGGGCGATTGTAGTCGATGGGAATGGGTATTGACGTAGAGAATTTATTCATTCCATTTTTATGTAGTTTAAGGAGAGCAGGCATATCTTGAGTATAGAGCTTTCACTTTTCCATTTACAAATAGCGAATTATCGGATTTCCTAAATTCCTGGAGGCCGAAAAACCGAATTATTGTCACCGGCACAGATGCCAAACCAAATGCTCCGGTAAGTATGTCGATGTAAAATTCTAGAAACAGGTTGATGCTCCAGTGAGGGAATGTATCAAGTACTCCGCCTTAACTGATATTTGATATCTAAAATTGACAATTACGGCTATTTTTTATATCATAAGCTCAATATCCCTACCATTGTTGCGCTGCAAAACAAAGAATAAAAACCAATTAAAATCTCTTAATACTTGACATAACTGAGTTACTAAAAGTTATTCATTTGAGTTTTCGATTCAGCTAATTGGCACGATGTTATTGATTCTATCGCTAATCTCATATCATTTTAGGGGGCGGTATGTTCTATAAAGTTTTAGATAAAGTCAAGGTTATTGAATACGGAAACTTTATCTCCGCACCATTTTGTGCCAGAATCCTGGCGGACCTCGGGGCGGAAGTGATTAAGATTGAAGACCCATGCTGCGGTGACGATTCCAGAAGACAGTCTCCTTTTTTAGATGATATCCCCGGTCTCGAAAGTAGCGGCTTCTTTCAGTATTTGAATATGAATAAATTAGGGGTTACGCTCAATCCGGAAACGGCTACTGGCAAGAAGATGTTCCGCGAATTACTGAAATCCGCCGACGTTTTCGTGGAAAACAATACCCCGCAGAAAATGAAAGCACTGGGGCTGTCCTACAAGTATGTCAAGCAGATTAACCCGCGTCTGGTTATGACCTCGATTACTCCTTTCGGGCAGACCGGCCCGTACAAGGATTATCAGAGTTGTGAGTTGGTGAGTGCTCATATCGGCGGCGTGGGTTATATATCGATGCGTGAAGGTGATATCAGCAAAGAACCAATCAAGTTACCGGCACATTTATTTAGTTTCCAGGCAGGTTTAAGTTCTGCCGTGGCCACTTTGAGTTCGATATATCGGCAAAGCACCACCGGCCTGGGGGAACAACTCGATGTGTCCGAACAGGAAAGCGTCATCCAGAATCTAAATTCCTCGATTGCCCGTTACTCCTATGCCGGGCAGATTATGGCCAGAACAGACGCGGCCGGTCATGCTCCGTTTCATATTTTACCGTGTAAGGACGGCTATATCTGTGCCGCTTTCGTTGAAGAAGCGGAATGGCGGCGTTTTGTCGAAGTGATGGGGCACCCCGAATGGGGGGATAACGAGTTATTTAAAGATTTTGCTTCACGCGCCAAATACTGGGATGCACTCCGGCCGTTGATAGTGGAATGGACAATGCAGTATACCGAAGAAGAAATCTACCGGCGGAGTCAGGAAAAAGCCGTGCCGTTAGGCGCGGTTCGCACCGCTCATCAGGTTCTCCGGGATAAACAGATGGCGGCGCGGCAATTTTTTGTCGAAATCGACCGTTACGGCACCGGAAAACTGACATTCCCGGGTGTGCCGTATCGTTTTTCCGGGATTCAACGGGAGGCGCCGGCGGCCGCACCACTCCTCGGTCAGCATAACGAAGAAATTTATTGCGGACACCTGGGTTATACCAAACGCGATCTGACCAGATTTAGAGAAGCCGGCGTAATCTAAAAATTTGTAGCGAGTTGTGTGTTGGAAATTGAAAAAATGAGGCAGGAAACTGGATGAGTACTCCATCGCTTAAAGGTATCAGGGTTATTGCGTTTACCTGGGTCTGGGCGGGGCCCTGGATGGGTGGGGTATTGGCAGACATGGGTGCAGAAGTCATTAAGATTGAAACCAGACAAAGGCTGGACTCTCAGCGGGTTATAAAAATAACCAAAAACCCCGAGCAGGGAGTAAATCAGGGGCAGTTCAACGTTACCAATCGTGGCATCAAGAGCATTACCCTTAATTTGAAACAACCGAAGGGACTGGAAATCATCAAGAAGCTGGTTAAAATCAGCGATGTTATCATTACTAACTTTGCGCCCAGGGCATTACCCGGTTGGGGTCTCAGCTACGATACGCTGAAAGAAATAAAACCGGATATTATTTTAGTCACCTTACCGGCGTTCGGCAGTACCGGCCCGGACAAAGACTATCTTTCTTATGGTTCTACTCTCGAGGCCGTCGGCGGTTTAAGCTCCTCGTTTGGATATCCCGGTGAATCGCCTGTTATTTCGGGCCCGTATCCGAGTGACCCGATAGGGAGTATGTACGGCCTGGTGGGTGTACTGGCGGCGTTGAATTACCGCAATCGGACCGGTAAAGGGCAACACGTCGATATCGCACAGAACGAAGGGGTGACGAGTCTGATACCCGAGCTCATCATGGATGAAGTGATGAACGGCCGGACCCGCCCGCGTATGGGAAATCGCGATGAAATCATGGCTCCCCACGGTTGTTATCCCTGCAAAGGTCATGACAAATGGGTTACCATCGCCGTCGATACGGATAAGAAATGGACTGCTCTTTGTCGCATTATGGGTAATCCCGGCTGGAGCCAGGATGAAAAATTCTCCGACGGGTATCGCCGCTGGCAAAATCAGGATGAGTTAAACAAACTGATTGCCGGCTGGACTAAAGATTTCACGCATTATGAAGTAATGCAGCAGCTACAAAAAGTGGGGATTGCTGCCGGTCCTTCTTTAAATGTCGCGGAATTAGTCAACGACCCCCATGTAAAAAATCGTGGCATTTTTATCGAGCAAAACCATCCTGTGGCCGGCAAAACAATTGTCTATCGTTCCCCCTGGAAATCAGCCTTGACCGCCAAAAATCCGCCGGCGCCGTGTCTTGGCGAAAACAACAACTACGTTTTTAAAGAGCTGTTAGGCATCAGCGACAAAGAAATCGACGAGTTGATTGACACAAAAGTCATTTATTAGAAGACATGCGTTGCCCGCCTTCAGAGTAAGGCATCAGTTAAAAAAGGAGAAAGAAAAATGTCTGCCAATGAGTTAAGCCCTATCGAAAAATGGTACGAGGTGTGCAAGAACAAAGGCCGGGTGTATACCAGCGAAGAAGCCCGCACCCGCGGTTTTGAATATATGAAACCATATTTCAACCGGGAAGTGACAATTGACACCATCGAGCATTTTGTCGACGGCATCGGCGACCTCAATCCCCTTTACCGCGACCGGGAATATGCCAAAAAAACCAAATACAAATGTCTCACAGCGCCGCCCAATTATATTTACACTATTACTTATGCCCAGTATCCGGATGATTGGCCGGCCGGTATTTCCGGCTTCTATTCCGGTTCCGCACACGAATGGTTCCGCCCGCTCTGCGAAGGGGATAAACTGAACTACCGGGTGCAATATCCTTCTGATGCCAAATTAATGTCCAGTAAATTCGCCGGCCGGAAGGTGATGTCCTACGAAACATGCGACTACTACCGCGGCGGGGCCATCGTTGGCGGTTACCAGTCCTGGGAGACCTGGACCGAAAACGCTAAAGTCGATGAAACCAACAAATATAAAAAAGAAGTCTCCAAGTTACCGACCTATACCCAGGCAGACCTGATAACCATTAACCAAGCCCAGGATAAAGAAGTGGCAATGCTGCGCGGCGCCAATCCGCGGTTTTGGGAAGATGTCAAGGAAGGGGATGAATTGACGCCGGTGGTGCGCGGGCCTTTCACCCTGACGGAAAAAGAAGCCTGGAACATCGGCGGGCACGGCAACGTCCATTTTTCCGAACGGCTGATGCGTATCTACAAAGAAAGAGACCCGCATCACATTGTTTCTTATGACCCGACTTTTCAGGCGCCGAACATGGTTCGGCCGGGGTCTTTGCTGCGATTTGCTGCCGGCGAACATCTGGAAGCCTGGCGGGCCATGGTCCTGACGAACTGGATGGGAGACGACGCTTTCTTGTGGAAATCGCATTCCGAAATCCGCAAATTCTGTATGCTGGGTGATACCTGCTGGTGTAAAGGTAAAGTCATTAAAAAATATTGCGATAACGGTAAACATTGTGTGGACATCGATTGCTGGTGCGAAAACCAGCGGGGCGAAGTCATCGTACCCGGAACCGCCACGATAATTCTTCCATCACGTGAAAAGGGTCCTGTGGTCTACCCGGAACCGTACGCACGCGTACCACAGGTTTAAATCCCCTGTTTGACTTCAATTAATCACTGTAATATGCTTGGATATTAATAAGAGTAATATCCAATACCTTTTGGGTTTAATTCATTATTTTATCGATGACTCAAGAACTTATCACCGGGAGGACACCATGGCTAACATTTCGTATCAGCATCTGAATCCGCCCATTCGAATTCTGCTGGGACCGGGACCGAGCAATGTTCATCCCCGGGTGCAGCAGGCTATGGCAGCACCGATGGTGGGCCATCTTGACCCGTACTTCGTCAAAATCATGGATGATACGGTAGAGCTTCTCCGTTACCTTTTCCGTACACAGAACAAACTCACTTTTCCAATTTCTGGTACCGGTTCCGCCGGTATGGAAGCCAGTTTCTGCAATTTCCTGGAGCCGGGAGATACGGTTGTCATCGGCGTTAACGGAGTGTTTGGAGAAAGAATGGTGGATAATGCCGCCAGACTCGGCGCGGAAGTGATTCCGGTAACCGCCGAATGGGGCAATATCGTCGCTCCCGAAGCTATCGAAGCGGCGCTTAAATCCCGGAAGAAAGTTAAAATACTGGCGCTGGTGCACGCGGAAACCTCGACCGGTGTCCTGCAGCCGCTGGCCGACGCCTCCAAACTGGCAAAGCAGTACGGCGCATTGTTTATGGTAGACACCGTGACTTCTCTGGGCGGCCACGAAGTAGCGGTTGATGACTGGGGCATCGATATCTGTTACAGCGGCACGCAGAAATGTATCAGCTGTCCGCCGGGATTGGCTCCTTTTACGGTCAATCAGAAAGCGCTTGATGCCATGCAGGCCAGAAAAGCCAAAGGCCCGAGCTGGTATCTCGACCTCGGACTGCTTTCTGCTTATTGGGGGACCGGACGCGTTTATCATCATACGGCGCCGGTCTCGATGATTTATGCTCTGCATGAGGCACTGGCAATAATCGCTGAAGAGGGGTTGGAAGTCCGTCTCCAACGTCATCAGAAAAATGCCGCAGCGCTCACCGCCGGTCTTGAGGCAATGGGCATGGTGATGCATGCCCAGGCAGGTCACCGGTTGAATTCTTTAAACTCGGTGCGCATCCCCGCCGGAGTGGACGACCTTCGTGTCCGGCAGAAACTGCTGAATGAATATAACATTGAAATCGGCGGCGGATTAGGCCCGTTAAAAGGGAAAATCTGGCGCATCGGCCTGATGGGCGAATCTTCCAGCGAAGCCAATGTGCTGTTCCTGCTCTATGCACTGGAAAAAATACTGGTCTCGGAACGCTGCGATCTGGAGTTGGGGGCGGGAGTAAATGCTGCAATCCAGGTATTTAAGAAAGCATGAAATCGGAAAAGGGGGAAAACATCGATGAAAGGTAGAACGGCCATCGCCAAAATCCTCAAGATGGAAGGTGTCGAGTTTGTCAGTGGTTTCCCTCAAAACGATATTTTTGAAGCCGGCGCTGAAGAAGGCATCCGGTGCATTATCGCCCGTACTGAACGCGTCGGTGTGAATATCGCCGATGCTTATACCCGGGTTTCCAATTGTAAACGTATCGGTGTCTGTCTAATGCAATCCGGCCCTGGAATAGAAAATGCTTATTCCGGGATCGCTCAGGCTTATAGCGAATCCGTCCCGATTCTGGTAATGCCGGGCGGCGCGGAACGACGCCAATTCCGGCCCCCGAGTTTTATCGCCTCTAAAAACTATCAGGGTATCACTAAATGGGCGGATACGATTAACTTCGCCGACCGCGTGCCGGAGATGATGCGGCGTGCCTTCACCTATCTCAGAACAGGTCGTCCCGGCCCGGTGCTGCTCGAAGTGCCGGTCGATATCTTGAATGAAGAATTTGACGATGCCAAATTTCAATATACACCGGTAAAAGCGGTGCGAGCAGCCGGAGACCCCGCCGACATCAGGATTGTCGCTAAGGCGCTCATCGCTGCTAAAAATCCCGTTATTCGCGCCGGACAGGGTGTGATTCATGCTGCGGCTTCGGACGAACTGGTGGAACTGGCGGAATTACTGCAGATTCCGGTTTTCACTACCCTCAGCGGGAAGAGTGGCTTTCCGGAGAACCATCCCTTAGCTCTCGGGGCGGGCGGCAACACACGACCGAGAATGGTGGTGCATTTCCTGGACAAAGCCGACCTGGTCTTCGCGATCGGTTCCAGTTGTACCAAAGAAATCTTCACCACGCCTATTCCTGAAGGCAAGAGAATCATCCAGTCAACGGTAGACGAACGTGATATCAATAAAGATTATGCTCTGGAGCATGCTGTCATTGGAGATGCCAAACTGGTGCTGCGGCAGCTTATCGATGAAGTGAAAGAGCAGCTTGGGCCTGCGGATAAAAAGAAAAACGGTTCGGTCGCAAAAGAGATAAAAGCCGTTAAAGAAGAGTGGTTGCAAGAATGGCTGCCGAAGCTGACCTCGAATGAGATTCCGATTAATCCTTACCGCGTCATCCGGGATATGATAAAGACGCTGGACAGTAAAGAAACAATCATCACCCACGACTCCGGTAGCCCCAGGAATCAATTATTGCCTTTCTGGGAAAGCCCGGTCGGGGGTTACATCGGTTGGGGTAAATCAACCCCGTTAGGCGCTTCACTGGGTTTCAGCATGGGCGCCAAACTGGCCCGGCCCGAAAAAACCGCCGTCGCTTTCATGGGTAACGCCGCCTTCGGCATGGTTGGCATGGATTTTGAAACCGCCGTCAGAGAGAATATTCCCATTCTGGTGGTTCTGGTCAATAATTCTGTGATGGGCGGCTACATCCGGGAGAATCCGGTCGCAACCAGAAAGTTCCATCTTACCAGTCAGTCCGGGGAATACAGCAAAATCGCCGCGGCGCTGGGAGGTTATTCTGAAAAAGTCGTCCATCCGGATGAGATTATTCCGGCGCTCACGAGGGCGAAAAAAGCCGTTGATTCAGGACAGGCGGCGCTGCTTGAGATTATCACCTGTGAGGATAATGCCCGTTCCTTGAAATAATTATTCCCTTGCTTTAAAGCACTACGGCTGCCCAGATCCCTTCTTCGACCGCTTCACGTATCTTCCGTGCTTTGACACAATCCCCGATTTCCGCAAACTCCAGATATTTGCCCTTGAGCGATTCACCCAGAGCTTTATTGGGGGTAGCGCCGGCGGCCAGCACAATATTATCTGCTTCCAGGAAAATCTTTTCCCCTTCCCGGGTAGTCATTTCCACGCCCTTATCGGTAATTTTCCGGTAAATCACCTGCGGGTATATCTTGACATTATATTTCGCCAGTTTGTCCTGGAAATATTTTTTAAACATCCAGTACTTTACTTCGAGCGCCGGTTCGATAAACGTCAGTGTGACATCGGCACCTTGCTCGGCCAGCGCAAAACACGTCTCACAGCCGACATGCCCTGCCCCGATGACGACAACCTTCTTCCCGACTTTTTTCTCGCCCGCCAGGAACTCCCGGCAATTCACTACATTCTTCCCGCTAATACCCGGAATATCCGGAACAAATGGCGTGGAGCCGACCGCGACAATGACGGCGTCCGGGGCAAATTTCTCAACCGCTTTGGGTGTAGCTTCTTTATTCAGCACGACTTTAACACCGGCCTTCGCCACCTGGACTTTCAGGTAGGTCAATAAATTCCCTAAATCCTGTTTGTCCGGCGGGATGGCCGCTAAGATTAACTGCCCACCGAGCGCATTGCTTTTTTCCCACAATGTCACTTTATGACCTTTTTGAGCGGCAATAATTGCGGCCTGCATGCCGCCCGGACCGCCGCCCAGAACCAGGACCTTTTTCTCTTTGGTCACGCGCGGCAGTTTTGCCTGGAACTCTCTCTCTTTACCGACAATTGGATTTACCGTGCAGGACATCGGTGAAAAATCACAGACGACGTCTTCAATACATCTTTTATCCCAGATGCAGGGGCAGATATCTTCCACTCTGCCTTCTTTCACCTTGGTGGGCCAGTAAGGATCGCAATTCAAAGCCCGGCCCATACAGATAAAATCAGCCTTGCCGTCTTTCAAAATTTCCTCCGCCAGAGACGGTTTGTCAATTTTGCCGGTAATCCAGACCGGAATCTTTACTCCACTACTTTTGACTGCTTCCGTGATATCGACGTTACAGGCATCAGGCATGAAATAAGCAGGGCCGGTCCATTCAGGCGTCACCGCCGACCCGCTGGTGATATTCACGGCGGTCGCGCCATTGGCTTCCATTAACTTACAAAGTTCCACACACTCCTCGATGCTCCAGCCGTCAGTCCCGCCGATTTTAGACAGCCGGTCGGAACCCATCAGCCTGAGAATGACGGGAAAATCAGGCGAGGTTTTTCGTCTGGTTTCTGCCACCATGTCAAGAAGATACTTGGCCCGGCCTTTGAGGTCGCCACCGTACGCATCGGTCCTCTTGTTGAAAACGCGGGAAAGCAGCTCGCAGGCGAGGTAACCGTTAGCGCCGTGAATCATCACGCCGTCAAAGCCGGCTTCCATGATGCGTCTGGCCGCCTCACCATATTCGGCGATGAGTTCCTCCATATCCGCCACCGTGATAATCCTGGCCTTCTTCGGAATAGATGTCGACCAGCCGGCATACGGATGGGGAATGCCCGATGGTGACGCCGGGTCGACTTCGTCCATGCTTCCCTGGTGGCTGCTCATTTGCATTACCGCTTTCGCGCCGCCTTGATGAATAATATCCGCCAATTTATTCAGACCCGGAATGAATTTGTCCTCGTTCACCAGAATTCGTCCCGGTTTACCGCGAGGGGGTTTACGGGTACTGGCGCCCTCAGTAACGATCAGACCGGCTCCGCCTTTGGCACGTTCCCCATAATAAGCCAGTTGCTGGTCGGTTACGACGCCGTAGTGTGATGAATAATGCGTACCGCAGGGAGCCATGATGATCCTGTTTTTAAGTACAACCTTGCCCATTTTTCCGGGTTCAAAAAGTTTTATAAATTCTGCCATATCCATCTCCTCTCTTGTTAGAAGCGATACTAACACAGCCTCTGACTTTTTTCAAGCCGCCGCTGCATGCCGATGATTTGGATGGAACGTGCTATTATAAATAAAGTGATAAAGCATAAAATCGTGTTTAAGCTTATTACCGGGTCGCAACAGAATTTCATAATACCAGTCCCGAGAAATGGAAGGTATCCGGAAAATTAAAAGCTGGGAAGTCAGGATGTATTGCAGAAATTGCGGTAAGAAATTAGAAGCTGGATCACAAATTTGTGACGAGTGCGGGGTTAAGCCGCCGCAAGGTCAGCATTTTTGCAATTCCTGCGGCGCCGAAGTCTTGCCGTTAGCAGAAAAATGCATTAAATGCGGAGCGGTGTTCGGCAAGCCGCCGCGTCCGAAGGCTAAAACCATCGCCGTCCTCTTAGCAGTGTTTTTAGGTTACTGGACGTGGGTTTATACCTACCGGAAAAACACCTGGAAATTTTGGGTGGGGCTGGCGGTCGGCCTGCCGGCATTTGTTATTTTTAATTTGGGTGTAATACCGAATAACTCCGTTGAGTATGACGCAAACGGCAATTATCTCGGTTGGGGTGGTTTTCGCCTCTCCAATTATATTCTAATCCCGGTGTTGCTGATTATTTTAACCGTGTGGATATGGGCGGTAATCGATGTCTGCCTGAAAAAACAGGAATGGTACCTGACTTACAATTGGATTTCACCTCCGGGATTGGATAGAAAAGATGAGCGTGAAATCAAGAACCGGTAGGGTACCCTCTGATTATTTTGCATGCCGTCTTCGCCGTGGCTCTTCTAGGCCTATATCCCTGGCGGACGAAACCCAGTAAAGGGTAATTAGCTACGAATTTTGACGATTTACTGAGAGCGGAGGGAATCGAACCCTCGACCAACAGATTAAAAGTCTGATGCTCTACCAACTGAGCTACGCTCCCGTATATATACAAAA
>JBKQML010000108.1:0-10103 GCA_052326545.1 Dehalococcoidales bacterium | reverse complement strand
TACGCGGCGATAAGGATATTGAGGCAACTATCTTCTGGAAAGCCAGATTCCAGCAGAGCGTCGTTATTCATCGTCAGCGAGTTGAAAAATCTCTAAAAAAACCGTGGACAGACGCTGAATATACCGTGCTTAAGCGACTGTATCCGTCATCTGCTGTCCGCGATGTTATGGCGGCTCTTCCCGGACGCAGTTGGCGTGGTATTAAGAACAAGGCAGAAAGGTTACATCTGAAAAGGGAACTCAGGCGTCAACGCTCACCAAACTACCGCCTTTGGACTGCGGAAGAAGATAACAATCTTAGACAAGAATATGAAAAAGGAACGAAGGTTGCAATGATAGCCATGGATTTAGGGCGCAGCGTAGCAGCGGTTCAGGTAAGGGCTGCCAAACTCAAACTCATGCGTAATAACCCAGTCAGTTCGAAATCCGGCGAAGATAACAACCCCATATTTTTACAACAATCATCTTCTCCATAAATGGCGAGGGATGAGATTACTAAGAGGGGCTGCGCCCCTCTCCCTTTCGCTTTGTTCAGGGACTTTGTAACTCAATCCCTGGTTTACACGAATGTTCTATTAGCTTAAACCAAATCATTTGTTAGTCACATGTCGGATCCATTTAATTAACATTGAACCCGGTTTGTAATTCACAAAAACCGAATAGAATAAAACTCAATCCGTTTGCCTGTGAAGGTTGACGCAATTCCACCGAATGATTAAACTATAAGTGGAGAGCTAAAATGCCCATTTATGAATATATTTGCCCGGATTGTAAAACCAAATTCGAGTTAATGCGCCCCATCAGCCGGTGCGGCGAACCGGCGGAATGCCCGAAATGCAAACACCAGGCCGGCCGGGCTTTATCCAATTTTTGCTGTCGTTCCAGTAACGAATCAGGGGTCACAGCCCCGATTGCCGGTAGCGGCGGTTGTGCCGGTTGTGCCGGCGGCAGTTGCAGTTCCTGTAATACCTGATGAGCTATCGATATGACAATGCCGACCGGTCCCCGACACACAGGTATTGCCAATCTTCCCCTTCACGGTGGTAAAGCGCCGCCCTGGCTTTTCGAACGCATGGTCAAATTAGCCCGGGAAATCACGATTGTCATTGTTTCCGATTTTGGTCCGGATGAAATGCTACAAAGACTGTCCCATCCCTACTGGTTCCAGGCTTTCGGCTGTGTGCTGGGTTTTGATTGGCATTCCAGCGGCGTCACCACCACTCTCTGCGGCGCGTTGAAAGAAGGCGTTAAAGGGATGGAAAAAGACCTGGGACTATTTGTCGCCGGCGGTAAGGGAAGAACATCGAGAAAAACTCCTTCCGAAATCGAAGAATGGTCCGGAAAACTATCATTGAACCCCGAGCCGCTGGTTTACGCCAGCCGCATGTCCGCGAAAGTGGATAATAATGCTATCCAGGACGGCTATCAGCTTTACCACCACACCTTCATTTTCACCAGACGCGGTTCCTGGGCGGTGATTCAACAGGGCATGAACGATACCAATAAATACGCCCGTCGTTACCACTGGCTGGGAGAAATCGTTACCGACTTTGTCAATGAGCCGCATGCTGCCATCCTCTCAGAAACACGCGGCACCGCGCTGAATCTGGTGGCCGGGGAAAGCGATTCCGCACGTGCCACCATCACTGACATTGCCAATGAAACCAAACCGGAAAATTTATTAGCCGACCTTAAGAAAATCACAACGCTCAACCTGCCCGCGCATCATCCCATCAATGTCAGCGACATCCACCCCGACAGCTTGAACAAAATTCTGCTCAGCGTTTATGAGCGGCAGCCGGAGGATTTTGAGCGTTTGCTGGGCTTGCCGGGCGTCGGGGCAAAGACATTGCGTGCCCTGAGCCTGATTTCCGAGCTGGTCTACGGCGTGGCGCCGAGCTACCGCGACCCGGCCCGTTACAGCTTTGCGCACGGCGGCAAAGACGGCTTTCCCTATCCGGTTGACCGTGAAACCTATGACAAATCGATTGAATATCTGGCGAAGGCAGTGAACAAAAGTCTACTGGGTATCAGTGAAAAGAACGAAGCGGTGAACCGCTTGCGCCGTTTAGGGATGGAGTAAAGGGGCTTTTTTATTTTTCACCAGATAAAACCAGGATAGTCCGCCCAGTACTAATGCCAAAAAAGTAATTCCGAAAACGATATAGGTTGCGGCATCGTACCAAAAACCATCAGGAAATAACAGCAGCATATTTCCCGGGGTCGACCAAAATGTATTGGTAAATACCAGCAGGTGAAAATCATAAAATAGATTATTGAAATCCACTAAAGTACCAATACCCATTGCGAGCATCAATCCCAGCGTAATGCCGCTGCCCCACAAAGTAGCGACGGCCAGTTTTTTCCGGTTTTTACCATTTTCCCAGAAAATACTGGCAAGAACAAAAAACAGGCAATAGCCAAACGTGCCGGTAAAAACACTGTAATCCAAAATAAAAAGGCGCTTGACATCCCTGAAATGCAGAATTTCATCCTGATTGAATACGGCAACAGACTCGCCCTGCTGCTGCACAGTCAGACTAATATATTCTTCACTCGAATTCCAATAGCTGATAAAGCCCCGGGCAATATTTGCCATATCCGCATTGGTAAGATACAGACCGTTATCCGCTAAACTCTGCCGTACATTGTACTTTTCAAAGCCGTGGGTATAGAGCCATCTACAATTTACCGCCGCGGCGATGACCGTGGTCAACAATAAAAAAGGCAGGCTAACAATAAATAGATAACGCGCTACCGACATAAAAACTTTCATATCTTTAACAAAATACTACTCTTTTATAAAAAAATTTCATAGCATAAGGCGCTTATATAATTAAGTATAACTGACAAATTAATTCTACGCTCATTCTTGCGGCAGAATGCAGAAAGTGTGTATGATAAAAATGTTGTCTGCCGCTGAATTCCGCGGTATCTAAAAAACAAAAAACTGCGCGGGTAAATAACGCCCTTTTGTCTTATTTCAGGAGGATTATTGGTGTCACCGCACCCTTTGGAAGAAATTCTGCACCCAAAATCGATTGCGATTGCCGGCGCTTCTGAGACCAGCGAGGGAGGACGCTATGTCTCCGCGCTGCTGAAATTAGGTTTTAAAGGAAAAATCTACCCGGTTCATCCTAAACATGGCGAAGTCTTCGGCCTGAAATGCTATCCCGGCGTGCGTGACATCCCGGAGAACGTTGATTTTGTAATTTCGACTATTCCAGCGACTCAGGTCCTGAATTTAGTTGATGACTGTGCGCTGAAAGGGGTCAAATGTATCCATTTCTATACAGCCCGTTTCAGCGAAACCGGCCGGAAAGACGCCATTGAACTGGAAAGGGAAGTCCTGAGAAGAGCCAAAAACGCCGGCATCCGTATCATCGGGCCGAATGGCATGGGTGTCTATTATCCTGCCTGGGGAATGTCATGGACGACCAACATATCCAATCAGCCGGGGTCAATGGGTTTTATTTCACAAAGCGGTTCGGTGGCATTTGAAATTATTGAGACGGCGGAGATACGGGGAATGCATTTCAGCAAAGCATTCAGTTACGGCAACGCTGTCGATTTCAATGAATGTGATTATCTGGAATATCTCGGTCAGGACGCCGCCACAAAACTGATTGTAATCTACATCGAAGGAGTGCGTGACGGTAAAAGATTTCTTGAGATATTACGTAAGACCACCCTCAACAAACCGGTCATCATTCTCAAAGGCGGCAGAGGTAAATCAGGCACCAGAGCCACCGCGTCTCACACCGCTTCACTGGCCGGTTCGATGGCGGTCTGGCAGACCGCGATGGAACAGACCGGAACCGTCAGTGTCGCCCATGTTGAAGAATTGATTGATGTGGCGGCTGCTTTCTATTTCTTACCGGCGGCTTACGGCAACCATGTCGGGGTTGCGGGAGGAGGCGGCGGCGGCAGTGTGATGGCAGCTGACCTTTGCGAGGAAGCCGGGCTGAACGTCATACCATTACCGGATGAAATACGTGAAGAATTGAAAAAAGAAGGCAATCCGGTTTGGGACTGGGTTACCAATCCTGTCGATTTTTCAATCGGACCAAGAGATTCCGCTCATGGTCACATCACGAAAATGATGGTAGAAAACCCAAATTTTGACCTGAATATCATTTTCATTGACCCGCAAAGAAACCGCTATTCGCTGACCAGCGATGCCCTGTTAAATGAATTTCCGCTGGCTGATTTAATCAAGAAGCCACTGCTGGCAGTTCTCCTCGATTGGGGGAGGGGTACAACAGACGATGACATCGTACGCAATAATTTAATCAATGAGTTAAAAACCAGATTAATTCAGATGCATATCCCCACTTATCCCACTGTGGTGCGCGCGGCCAATGCTGCCGATAAAATGATTAATTTCTATATCAAACAAAAGGCTAATCTGACAGATTGATATCCGGGAAACGTGGCGGGCGAGTTCAAAACTCTCCCCTTCTGCTCAGCTTTTGTTATCCACATGCGGGCTATTTTATCATCATAATACCAAGTCTAGGCGATGCTACTGTCCTTGAAACTTGTTCCTGCCGGATATACAATGACGAAGGGTGAAAAAATGACAAAGCAGTATGACGTCATTATTGTCGGGGGCGGTCCGGCCGGTATCTTTGCCGCACTGGAAATCGCACAAACCTCATCTTTGCGTGTTCTTTTAGTTGAAAAAGGCAGAGACATCGACAGCCGGCAATGTCCGTCACGTAACCACAGCAATGCCTGCGCGTCTTGCTCACCGTGCAATGTTGTTTGCGGACTGGGCGGCGCCGGCGCCTTCAGCGATGGCAAATTGACGCTCTCCTCACAGGTCGGGGGCCACCTCAAAGAATACATCGGGGAAAGAGCGACCGAAACACTGATTAAATATGTTGATAGTGTTTATCTGCGTTTTGGCGCTCCCGAAAAACTCTACGGCACCGGCGATGAAGTTTCCAAACTGGTACACCGTGCTTCTTTAGCGGAATTGAGCCTTATCCCCGTCCCGATTCGACACATGGGAACGGAACACTGCCGTCAGGTCTTGAAATCAATGCGTGATTACCTGGCATCCAGGATTACGATTGCGGTTAATTCCGCCGTTGCAGAGATTGTTATCGAGAACGGGCAAATAACCGGCATCATCACCGAAAATGGCGAGCATCTTAATTGCCGCTACTTGATTCTATCGCCGGGTAGAGAAGGCGCCGATTGGCTGATGCGGGAAGCCGGCCGGCTGAAAATGACGACTTCCATTAATCCCATTGACATCGGTGTCAGGGTGGAAGTGCCGAATGCCGTAATGGCGGAATTGAGCAGTGCCCTTTATGAAGCCAAACTGGAATTTATTTCCCCGCATTTTGACGACCGCATTCGCACCTTCTGCATGTGTCCGGCCGGTGAAGTGATCATGGAGTCGACCGGCGGCTCCGATCCGGTGCTGACCGTTAACGGACACAGTTACGCCGATACCAGGACGGATAATACCAACTTCGCGATTCTGACCAGCACCACTTTTACCCGGCCGTTCCATGAGCCGATTGCCTACGGGAAATATATTGCCCGCCTGGCGAATCTGCTCAGCGGCGGCGTGCTGGTGCAGCGTTTCGGTGATTTAGTGCAGGGCCGGCGTTCTACCACCCTCCGCATTGAGCGCGGCCCGGTGCGTCCCACGCTGACTAATGCCGTGGCCGGCGACCTCAGTTTTGTCCTGCCGTACCGTCATCTTACCGGCATCATCGAAATGTTACACGCCCTGGATAAACTGGCCCCGGGTGTGGCTTCCGGGCAAACGCTGCTGTACGGCGTGGAGGTGAAATTTTATTCCGGCAGGCTGAAATTAACCCCGAATATGGAGACCGAGATCGGCAATATCTTCGCCGCCGGTGATGGGGCCGGTGTCAGCCGCGGCTTAATTCAGGCCTCCGCTTCCGGTGTCATTGCCGCGCAGGAAATTTTAAAGAGAGAGAAGAAATCTTAACTGACCTGTTTCGCCAGCAAGCCTCCATTTCTTGACATGTTATATCGTACCGTCATACAATTAAAAAGTCTGCAGTCACACAACTGTAATTGAGACCAAAAGGGGGTGAAGTGTGTGACCAATGTGGTGGCGGGCGGCAACGAGAGCTTTGAAAGTTTGCTGCGCCGGTTTACCCGCAAAGTGCAACAGGATGGCATCCTCAGTGAGGTGCGCCATCGTGAGTACTTCGAGAAAAAAAGCATTAAACGCAAACGCAAAGCTGCCGCAAAGCGACGCAAGAGTACCAGGGTAGCGAAGAAACGTGTTTAATTCTAAGGATATTGCATTAAAGTGGAAGCGCCTTTAAAAGAAAAATTAAATAACGACCTCAAACAGGCATTAAGAGACGGCGATAAGGTTAAACTCGGCACTATCCGGATGGTGATTTCGGCGGCCAAAAATGCCGAGATGGCCAAAAAGGCCAAACTGGTGACGGCCGCCGCCAAAAAGTCCGGCATCACCGATATGAACAAATTGAATCTTTCCGATGCGGAGATTGCCGAAATCGCCAAACAGGCCGAGCTTAATGACGCCGACATGGTGGCTGTCCTGGCCAGAGAAATTACCCAGCGCCGTGAGAGCATCGAGGCTTATAAATCAGGCAACCGGCCTGACCTGGTAGCCGCAGAAGAAGCGGAATTAAACGTTCTTTTAACCTACGCGCCCAGGCAGTCCAGCCGTGAAGAAGTGATTGCCGTGGCCCAACGGATCATTACCGAGGTCGGCGCTCACGGTCCGAATGACAAGGGCAAAGTAATGGGAAAAATAATGGCCGAACTTAAAGGCAAAGCGGACGGTAAAGAAATTAATACCGTGGTGACAGAACTTTTAAACGCAATTCACTGAAAAACCTTTGAAGCACGGGATACTTTAGAAGGGGCGCAAGCCCCTTCTTTTTTTGCCCGGTCCGCCCGCTTGCCGCCGAAAGCATGAATTGTCCGGGTGCCCGGTTTTGAAATCCCGCGGTGCGGGGTACCTTTTTTAATCAGGAATTCTTTACCGGCCGTCAGCGGAAACTCGATTTCACCGACGATCACAGTGTATTGCCCCTGCACCACTACCATATATTCGTCATACTCGTGGGTATGTTCAACCGAATTCCCTCCTATCGGATTTGTCCAATAGGCGACCTGGCTGCCATCAACCCCGTCAAAAACATAACCCTCAATCCCTTTAGTAAATTGCGAACCGGGGTCTATTTTATTCGCCGGATTCTTCATAAATTCAGGAAAGTCATTCATTGTTAACCTCCATGCATCACCGACATTATTTGAAGGACAATTATAGACCCCGCAACGACTGTCTGGAAACACTTCTTTTATGCTGATTTTGTTGCGTTTTTAGGCGTATAGTAACAAATAAAAATCCATAATTGTGAAAGATTAGCCCAATTTTGAGGTTGTTAATATTGTGTGAATATTTATTTAAAGGCCATCAACAAACTGCACAATGACCCACTGTGCAAACTGACACATGGTTAACATTATAAACCGGGGATATTGTTCACACTTTCTCCCCCTTAATTACGATAAAATTGGACTAAATATTTCCGATTGTCAGTATTTACTTATTTCAAGAAAACCTCACCCTCTGGCGCCCTCTCCGTGCGCGGCGAGGGAGGAGATTACTTAGAGGGGCTGCGCCCCTCTAACTCAAGCCTTGCTTAAAACGGAATAATCGTAATTTCCGGATCTGCTACCTATAGGCAATGTTTTCGTTTCTCAAAAACTTAAAAATACACAAAACTACATCTTAATTTGGCCATTGCTGAAATAAAAAGAGCCAGGGGACTTAAGAGCCCTGGCTCCAGTTTGAACTATTTATTAGCGATATCTATGAATCTAGAATTCGATTTCTTTCAGGTCGGGGCTGATGATCAGTTTCGGTTCCGTTACCGATTGCACGTCTTTAGCGGTTAACCCTGGCGCGACCTCTTTCAGCAGCAGCCCTTTCGGTGTTACTTCCATCACGGCCAGGTCGGTGAAAATCATATTTACCTTGCCGGCTGTAGTTGGCGGGAAAGTGAGTTTTTTCACAATTTTGGGATTTCCGTCGACCGCGACATGTTCCATCGCCAGAAAAAGCCGGTCTGCTCCGGCCACCAGGTCCATGGAACCGCCGATATTGCCGACATCCAACCCGCGGGACGGATTGGCCCAACCGGCATAGTCGCCCTTGTCATTAACCTGGAGAGCGCCCATGACCACCAGATTCATCCGGCCGCCGCGAATCATGGTGAAAGATTCCAGAATATCAAAGTAGATCGTGCCCGGAATTTCAATTACCGGCTGGCAACTGGCATTAATGCAGTCCTGGTCAATCATTTCTTCATCGGTGACCAGCGGTCCGGATTTCAGCATACCAATCTCCGCTTGGAGGATAATATCGCGGCCCTCTATCCAGTTGCTGATAAGAGTGGGAATACCGATACCCAGATTGACATAGTCGCCGTCTTTAATTTCTTTACTTATTCTCAGGGCAATCATCTCTCGCGGAATGCCCTCTAATTTTACTTTTTCCATTTTCCTATCTACTCCTAATCGATTCCAACTCTGACTTTAATTCGCGGCACCTGCACGACCCTTTTCACATAGATACCGGGGGTATGAATACATTCGGGATCGATTTCTCCCGCCTCAACGATATTCTCTGCTTCAACGATAGTAATCCTGGCCGCGGAGGCCATTACCGGATTAAAGTTTCTCGCGGTCTTGGAATACCGGAGATTACCCTCTTTATCGGCAGTATGCGCATGAATAAAAGCAAAATCAGGCTTGAGCGCGTATTCCAGGATGTATGTTTTACCGTTAAACACCCGCGTTTCTTTGGGGGTACGATTGGCCACGATACTGCTGACCACCGATTTTTCTACAATTGAACCTGTTCCGGTGGGGAGATAAACGGCCGCCACGCCCGCCGCGGCTGCGCGATATCGCTCGGCCAGCGTCCCCATCGGGACGACTTCCAACTCGATTTTCCCGGCTTTCACTGCCTGCTCAAACGGGTCTAATCTCCCTTTGGACGCCGAGCGTGATAAACCGTAAGAATCGATCAACTTTTTTATTTGCCCGTTTTTAACCAGCTGTCTCAATTCGTCGGTGGCACCCACCAAGGGACCGCATCCACAAGCGAGTGTCAGATTCTTGACTTTTTTGTTAATCAAAGCCTGTAAAAGAATCCTCGGCACCCCGCAAGCGAAGAAGCCGGCGACAGCAATCACCGCACCATCGTTGACGTCTGCGATTGCCTCATCAATTTTTTGATACACCTTATCCATTGTGACTTAACTTTCTCCTTATTTGTAGCGCTGTTTGCTCATTAATTACGTTAACATATTTTGCATTTTATCGCATCAAAGATATCTAATTCCGCAGTAAACCGGCTAACCTCGCTTCTAATTCCAGGCCCTGTGATAACGGTAAATCAAGTCCTTCAACTATCGCCCGTTTGGCAAAGGTTAATGCCGCCCAATCATGACTCCGGATATTATCGGCTATTTTCTCAACTGTCGGCAGGAGTTCGGCACGCGGCACGACGCCGTTTACCATTTTTATTTTTTTAGCTTCGGCTGCGGTAATCCATCTGCCGGACAAGAGCATTTCCAGAGCATAGCCCCGCCCGACAATACGGGGAATTGTCTGGCTCCCGCCGGCGGCAGGAATAATCCCCAAACCCATCTCCGGCACACCAAACCGGGCATCTTCGGCAGCCACGCGGATATCGCAGCACATGGCCATTTCGATACCGGAACCCAGCACATAGCCAAATAGCGCGGTAATAATCGGCTTTTTGATTTGTAAAAACAACCCCCAGACATCACGCTCGAATCTAGCCTGACGTGCCGCTACCGGTGGCGGAGCGGTCAGAAATTCTGAGAGGTCAGCGCCGGCGCAGAAAGCCTTTTCACCGGCGGCTTTGAGAATAATTACCCCGACTTCGGGATCGTCATTTACCGCGTTCAGCGCCTCAAAAAGCTCATCCCGCATTTTGATGTTGTAGGCGTTAAGCGCTTTGGGGCGATTGAGGGTGATGTAACCTTTATTATCTTTTTTTTCGTAAATAATTACTTCAAAATCGCTCATTTTAATTT
>JBKQML010000107.1:0-4093 GCA_052326545.1 Dehalococcoidales bacterium | reverse complement strand
AGAAATATAGAAGAGAACATCTAATAATTTGAATCCTTCTGGCAGCTTCTATGTTTTGCAAAATGGTAACAGCAAAAAAGCCAATTGTCAACTATCTGCTTGGAAGATTGCATATCAAGCTAGTTATATCAAAAATAGCTTATTCGTACAATCAATATGTGGAATCATTTTGCATAATTAAATATTCAGGTGCGTATTAGATAAAAAAGTACTTCCGGTACCGATATATTAAATTAATCGGCTAATGAAAAAATAATAGTTACATTCCAAATCTAAATTGTAAAATCACATCATATATTTTGGGGTAACGAAAAGATGTATTGTGACGTACTGCTAACATTTCATCATTCTGTTCAAACGCCAGTCTGATGAGCAAGCCAGTTTATGGTTTCTTAACTTTCAGAATTATATAATTATTAATGCCTCTAAAGTTAAAAATTGCGGCCGTTCCTGAGGGCTTCTGGTTTGATTGACGCGTGATTTCCGGCCGCCCGTGGGCTATGGCGTAACAATCCAAACCGAAAACCAAAATATTAAGTGGTGAACACTTTGACGAATGGCTACATGCCGACGAATGATATTACTGGAAGTTATAAATCTCCCTGCAGCCCTCAGGCTCAGATTTTGATGGTGGAGACGAGGAGATTTAAACCCTCCCGTCTGATGCGCCAATTTTGTCTATGTTGCAAATCCCGTAATTTTTATTGCAACAATCTCGCATTTTGTTACGGTATTACATACAATTTGAATCAATATATGGGCACTTTACTGGTTTTCATGCGCAATTGGTAAAGGTCACGGCAACAGCCGGTTTCTTGGAATATTTCGACCTTAGATTAAAATTGTTTGTCCAAAATGGCTCATTTTGGGGCTCGAAAGGGGCTAATTAACTAAAATTAAGTGAAAATAAATGAAATTAAATGACCTATTTAATTTCATTTATTTTAGCCTCGAATAATTACTCAAGGAAAGGCGTCATAAGGTGCCATCCAGACCAAATAGGATGCAGATAAATGGCGTTTTTAATAAACCATTCTAAATAATTTTTAGTTATTTTAAACCATAAACCGTGACCGTATTTACTCCAGTTACGATAACTTTACCATTTACTACCAAAGGAGAGGTGAACACCTCTGCGTTTCCAGCAGCATCTCCCGGCACTTGTGCGCTATTATACAACTCATCTGAAAGATTGTTAGCATCATAAGCGTGCAGGATAGTCGGTGCATTCCACAAATTGGTGTTGTCCAGCGCCCAGACAATGCCGTCACTGGAACCATCGGAGGATACCACTGGATTTGTTCCTTGACCATCTTCTCCGCCATTCCCAAATTCATTTTGAGTCACCGAAACAGGAGTCGGATTGAAATTACCATTAAACAACTCAAAGGACTCAAGCGGCATATTATTAGCACCAACGTAAAGCTGTCCGTTAAAAAATGCCATGTTATTCATGATGGGCGTATTACCCACCGAAATTTCTTGAATATCATTATTCTTGCTTTTATCATATCCACCTAAATTGTTCTGGTCAAGAACGTAAATTACTCCTAATTTGTCGGCAGTTATTACGAGAAATGTCAAGCCAGATTGGATTAGTAAGGGTTCGGCCGAAGCAAAATCATCATCGTTGCTATTAAGTTCATCATAATTAAATGCCGAGAAGCTGTCGATTATTTTAAGATTGTTTGGCGACAACTTTAGCATGGAATCACCGTAATCCTGGGTTGATGGATCACAGGTACCGTTGGCTACTCCGGCAAAAATGTAAGAGCCATCACTTGAAAGACCACCACCCGCCGTCCAGACTCCTCCCTCGGAGCCATCTAATGTGGTTATCAGCACGCCAAGTTGTTCGGTCACATCCTTCGCACTGTAGCTCATTATCCAACCATGGTAATCCCCGTTATCCCCATGTGATGCCCACGCGATGTAAACAGTTCCATCCAGAAGAAGTAAAGCTGAGCGTTGGTTCCCCAACAGCGGGTCAAACGAAATAGTTGTACCGTCCGCATTCTTCACACTTGCAGAAATCAATTCTGGTCCGTTAAATTTTTCTTTACCTGTGACCAGGTCAATCGCCTGAAGATATTGGGCATAAGTGTTGTTGTTGGTATCTTTTACATTGGAAACCAGGTAAATGGTGGATGTACTTGCATCGATGACAGGAGTCCCTGTAATACCGACTTCAGGAGTAATATCGTCGGTCAGAGTGTCGTCAGATGGAACAGGTATTATCCCGTTCGCAGGGTCGATGAAACTGTCCTGCCATAAAACTGCACCGTTATTTGCATCGATAGCGTAAAGGCTGTCATGTTCTGTAACCACGAACATTACATCATGAGTGGTGCCGTCTGGCATCAAGAGGTCAGACTTATAGAGAGGCTGAGCGTAAACATCACCATCGACAGGAACGCTGAAAAGTTTGCCGAAAGTGGTCGAGTTAACATTTTGCGGGGTTAATATCGACTCGTCGGAATCAACTCCATCCCGAAGATTATCATAATGGTATGTTAATACATCAATTTTGCCCGTGGCCGTTACTGTGGTAGTTGCCAAAGTAGTCATAGTTGTAATAGTAGTCGTAGCGGTTGCTGATGTTGCGCCCTGGCAGCCGGACACAAGTAGCATGGCCAAAACAACAAAAGCAATTCCAAAAATATCAGCCCATTTCCGTTGCAATTTTTTCGGTTCCATCCTCCACGTCGTTTTGTGCCGCATATGATATTAATTCAACTTTAAACGCGCGAAGTTGCAAATTCAATACAGAGAACCCTGGTTCGGTGATGTTATCGGTTTAAAACGGCCAAAAATCAGTAGAGCTAAGATTTTTCGGGGCTTTTCTGGTCTTTGTGTGCCCAATCGAGGTGTCTTTCCAGACTTGATTTATCCCCGCAATCCAAACCGCAGATATGACAAACAGATTTGTTCGCTTCAGGCATCTTCTTTTTTTTATCCGACACTGGTTCACCTCCGCCACATCATTTGACGTAATTGTAACAACCATTCATGAAACCAACATGAAAGAAAAATGAATCAAACTTCATTTTAGGTGTTCCTACATAGAGTGAATATCGAAGAGAGCGATGTCCAAAGTTTGATCGATTCCTCGGACACGATGAAACGTTAGTGTCTTTTCCCCCATTTGGTCAAATTATTCTTAATAATCAATTAGCGCTCCAATGGAGCCCAACGAGATCTAAATGTTTCTTTTTGCGAATGTTTATTGATAAATAAAGATTAAATTGTCTGCGCAAATAGCCAAGGGCTTAGATTACAGTCCAAACTTCTTGAAAGCTTCGTACTTCGGAAAATCGATCGCAAGCGTAAACAGAGCCGAATAGCCCAGGACAAAAAGAACCTGATAAGGAGCTAATGCCGGGATAATCAAGCCATATACCCCAAGCAATGAAAATACAACTAATGCCACAATTGTACTGAGAGCTAATTCCCTGCCGGGAAAGGATGACCAGAAGTATTTTCTTTCTCTGACAATATACACTCTGAACTGACTGGTAAAGATCAACATCAGAACGGTAAAGGTTTGTAACTGCGGCAATTGCAAATGGAAATAATGGGAGCCAACGAAAAGAACGAACACACCCTCGATGACAAGTAAAGCCCCGACCATCAAGGAAGCAAAAGTAATATTCTTGACGTTCCATTTATTCGGATTTGCGGTGTATGACACGTTATCGGTAGCCAGAGACATTGTGACAAAATCATTGGCAAATATTAATAGAGTCATTCCCAGCAAAGACACAACTAAATCATGAAACCAGAAGAAGCCGATGGTAAGGAGCCCGATAACCTGTATTACCTTGGTTACTTTATTAATGACCCAGGTCAGCATCCTCTGGTAAATATGCCGGCTGGTTTTCAAAGCTTCTATTATTACGGCAAGACCGGGTTCGGTCAGGACCATACTAGCCGACGCCTTGGCAACGTCGGTCGAGCTGCTAACCGCGATTCCAAGTTCAGCTTGTTTTAATGCGGGTGCGTCATTAACTCCATCCCCTGTCATGCCAACCATGTGACCTTTGGATTGAAGCAACTTGACTATCTTGTATTTGTCTTCGGGGTATATCTCGGC
>JBKQML010000106.1:0-9683 GCA_052326545.1 Dehalococcoidales bacterium | reverse complement strand
GCTTTCCCTGTCTGTCTATGGAATAAACATGTTCGGCGATAGTATCAGAGACCTGCTCGACCCGCGCTTGAGAGGCGGTGTGGGACGGTATTCTCTCTCCGACAAAAAGCTGCAACAACTGAAAGAAGATCTCAGCGCCAAAGCTGCGACTAAGTAATAACATCGGCAGGGATGTTTCTCACCGCCTTCAGAATGCCTAAACGACAATCAATTGAATACGCTATACCCTTAGAACAATTTGTGTTCTGTTCACAAATTATACAGTGTGATCAGACATAATAACAAAGGATAAAAACAGTGATTGCTTAAACAATATTCATCTAGAATTTTGAAAACGTCTCAGGCGAGGGCAGTATGCTTCATCAAAGGACATGCTCATTCACTCTCTTGCTATATTTATAGATTATAAAAATGATATTATCGGGCGAGAAAACTTTGAAAAAATTGTTTATCCTGTTCATTACTCTGGTTCTTTCTGCCTCCATTCTCATTGGCTGTTCTTCTGCGTCCACCACTGCCACCCCAACTTGGACATCCCAGAAGGACCCGGCTTCGTCTCAATCCACTCTTCACTCGGTTTGGGGGGCTTCTTCAGCCGATGTATTCGCAGTCGGCGATGGCGGAACAATTATTCATTATAATGGCAAGTCCTGGAGTAAAATGAACAGCGGCACGACTAATGACCTGGCTGGAGTTTGGGGGACTTCTGCGGATGACATTTTCGCAGTCGGCGCTCACGGCACCATGCTGTATTACAATGGTAATTCCTGGCGGAGTGTAGCTGACAATAATACCAATGACCTTGTCGGAGTCTGGGGGGATTCCTCAACTGATATTTTCGCGGTGGGTTATCAAGGCACTATCCTGCACTACGACGGCGCGGCCTGGAGCAATGTGACCCTTGGCTACACAAATAATATTATTGAAGACATCTGGGGTAACTATTTGTTAGATATTTTCGCGGTTGGGGATAATGGTCTTATCCTGCATTATGACGGTAAATCGAGAAATAGTATGACCAGCAGCACAACAAAATCGCTTCTATGCATCTGGGGTAGTTCCTCGTCTGATGTTTTTGTTGTGGGAGCTAATGGCACTATTCTGCATTATGACGGTAATGCCTGGAACATTATGCCCGGCAGTGCAAACAATAATGTTTCTTTTAGCGGAATCTGGGGCACATCTTCGTCTAATGTTTTCGTAGTCGGCAGTTCCGGTACCATCCTGCATTACGATGGCAATGCCTGGAGTAGCATGCCCAGCGGTATGACAACTGACATTTTAAGCGTCTGGGGTAGTTCCTCTTCTGATGTTTTTGCTGTGGGAGCTGATGGCATCATTTTACATTATTCTGGAAAGTAATAACAAAAAAGAAAAGTCATTTTTTTGTCATTACTAATTTACTCTTATAGAAAGGGGCACCGGTATCCATTGCGCGGTTCAATCTTGTAAATTTGTATTTTGATATTTGCCGAAGGCTGTAGGCAATAGCTGGAAGCCGTAGCGAAGCGTAGGTACTGAGTGAAGCGAATGTATTGATTATTGAGTCTTGATTATTACCTCTATACTCGGAATATCCGCACCCTTCTGTTCGGGTCTTTGCCGGTGCTTTGCGAGTACATCCCGTGCCTTTCCGCCACCAGGTGCTGAAACCGGCGGATATATGCGCTCTGCGGACTCAGTTCCACCGTATTTTCGCCCTTTTTAATCATCTCCACCGCTTCATTCGCATCATCCAGTGCGCTTTTAAAAGATTCATCCCGGCGTGCCGGTTCGTTTTGCTGCTCAATGTGATAAAGAGAACTTAAAAGCTGCCTGATTTGCACCGGCGTGCCGCCTTTCAGCACATAAATCGGCAGATTCGTCGATTCTGCATCACGGATTTTTTGCGGTTTCTGGCGGTAATATTTCTTCGATGTCACCAGCAGCGTCGCTTCACGGAGGTCTTCCACGATGTCCAGATTTACGCCCATTTCGCCGGCGACCTCTTCCATACGCACGCGGTTGACGCCGTAAAGGAAGAGCTTTGCGCTCGCTCCGTTTTTCGGTTGCACCTTATTACTGCGCACCGGTCTCCTGTCGCCGGTCTCCGGCTGAATGTGTTTGACAATCAATTCACCGGTCTTTTCATCGATTTGGCGGACTTCTAAAGCCTGCGGTTCACCGAGTAATATTGCGTCCACTGCAGAAGCAACATCAGGATGGATGGCCACGATATCCCGTTCCTGAATCTCCACCAGGATGTCAAAAGTGGGCGCTGACATCCGTTCCAGAATGGATTTTTGCGTGCCGCGCCGCTTGGCTTCTTCATCTCCCAGTGTTACCGATTGAATCCCGCCGATCAGGTCGGCAAGGGTCGGGTTCATCATCAGGTTTTCCAGCGTATTGCCGTGGGCGGTAGCGACCAACTGGACGCCCCGCTCCGCAATCGTACGCGCCGCTTGCGTTTCCAGTTGCGTGCCGATTTCATCGATGACAATCACTTCCGGCATGTGGTTTTCCACCGCTTCAATCATCACGGCGTGCTGCATATCCGGTGTCGTCACCTGCATCCGCCGGGCATGTCCGATGGCCGGATGGGGGATATCGCCGTCGCCGGCGATTTCATTCGAGGTATCCACAATAATGACACGTTTATTAAAATCATCTGCCAGCACCCGGGCAACCTCGCGCAGCATTGTAGTTTTACCCACACCGGGCCTGCCCAGTAACAGGATGCTTTTTCCCGTTTCTACTAGGTCTTCGATAATTTTTATCGTGCCGAAAACTGCCCTGCCGACACGGCAGGTCAGCCCGACGATTCTGCCTTTGCGGTTACGGATGGCCGAAATGCGGTGTAAAGTGCGTTCGATGCCGGCCCGGTTATCATCGCCAAAGCTACCGATGCGGGTGATGACATACTCAATGTCTTCATCGGTCACTTCCCGCTGGTCGAGGACCACTTCCCGGTTCAGAAAACGGGCTTCCGGTGGTCTGCCCAGGTCCAGTATGACTTCAATCAGCTGTTTAAAATCTTCCTGCTCCTGCAGTTTCTGGCGGGTTTGGGGCGGCAGGATTTGCAGTAAGGCATCCAGGTCATCGGTGATTACTTTTTGCAAAATAACCTCCATTAAACAAGGCTTTTCGTAATTACTTTCGGTTTTAAATCTTCCATGGTGAACAATGAAAGCAGTTCCAGGCCGTTTTCCTTGAGATTCTGCCGGCTCTTTTTATCACGTTCAATGACACATAATACATATTTAATCTGCGCGCCAAGCTGCTTTAAATCGGCAGCGCTTAAGATTATTTGTCCGCCGGTGGTTACTACATCTTCGATGATGCAAACATTTTTACCTTTTACTTCTATCCCCTCTGCCAGTTTCGCCGTGCCGTATTCCTTTGCCTTTTTCCGGACAAATGCCGCCGGAATGCCTGTTTGGGTTGACAGGGCGGTGGCGATAGGAATTCCGCCCATTTCCAGGCCGGCTAAAACTTCTGTTTCTGCTGGTATCAGTTTTGTCATTTGCCGGGCGATTTCCGCTAAAAGTTCCGGCTCGGATTCAAATAAGTATTTGTCGAAATATTCATCCGATATCTGTCCCGAACGTAATTTGAAATGTCCCGCGAGGTGAGAAGCGTTGTAAATCAATTTCGCTAATTCGTTTTTGTTCATGATGTTCTATACTGTCCCCTGGATGATATCAAGAAAATAATGATGGAATCTGGTGTCATCTGTCAACTCCGGATGAAAAGAGCAGACCAGCAGCTTGCCCTGACGGGCGGCCACAATTGTGCCGTCGCTTAGTCTGGCCAAAACCTCAACTTCTTTGCCGACCGATTCAATCAAAGGCGCTCTGATGAAAACTCCGGTGAGCGGTTTTTTACCGAGCGCCGGAATTGAAATCTCCGCTTCGAAACTGTCCACCTGTCTGCCGAAAGCATTGCGGTTGACCTTGATGGCCATTACTCCGGTGGGTTTGACACCGCCGCTGTGGGATAGCTCGGCGGCGAGAACAATCATCCCCGCGCACGTGCCGAAAATCGGGAAGTTCTGCTTTGCCAGTTCGATGATTTTGTTTTTCAGTTTATAATGCACCATCAGTTTCGTGATGGTGGTGCTTTCCCCGCCGGGAATAATTAACCCGTCCAGTCCCTCAAGCTGATGAGGGAGACGGACGGGGATGGCTGCTACTTTCAGTTTTTCCAGTATCGCAATATGTTCGGCAAAGGCTCCCTGCAGTGCAAGGACACCGATTTTCATGTTACCATCCCCTGCCGGCCAGCAACTGGTCCGGAGGAATCTGTTTCGCGCTGATACCCGGCATCGCCTCACCGAGATTCTTGGAGACTTTGGCAATAATTTTGGCATCCGTATAATGCGTGGTGGCTTTGACAATCGCCTTGGCCATCATGGAAGGCTTGCTCGATTTGAAAATACCGGAGCCGACAAAAACTCCGTCGGCGCCCAGTTGCATCATCAGTGCCGCGTCAGCCGGCGTCGCCACGCCGCCGGCGGCAAAATTCACGACCGGCAATTTTCCGGTACGGTGTATTTCGATTACCAGTTCCAGTGGCCCACCCAGTTCTTTTGCTTCGGCCGGCAGTTCGTCCTCGGACATGTTCACCAGCTTGCGAATTTCATCCTGCACGGTGCGCATGTGCCGTACTGCTTCCACAATATCGCCGGTGCCGGCTTCGCCTTTGGTGCGTATCATCGCCGCCCCTTCACTGATGCGCCGCAGGGCTTCGCCCAGGTTACGGCAGCCGCAGACAAAAGGCACCTTAAAATCGTGTTTCCAGACATGATGGGATTCATCAGCCGGTGTCAGTACTTCCGATTCGTCGATATAATCCACGCCGAGCGCTTCCAGCACCTGTGCTTCTACAAAATGCCCGATACGGCACTTGGCCATTACCGGGATCGTGACTGCTTTCATAATCGCTTCAATTACCGTCGGGTCGGACATGCGTGCCACGCCGCCGGCTTTTCTAATGTCCGAAGGGACTCTTTCCAGCGCCATCACGGCGCATGCCCCGGCGTCCTCCGCGATCTTGGCATGTTCCGCGGTGACTACATCCATAATCACGCCGCCCTTTAACATCTGGGCCAGCCCGACTTTGACTCGAAACGTTCCGGTTTCCATCTTAATCTCCTAAAAGCACAGGAAAAGCGTTTGCCCCAATCGGGACCACAAAGCTATTTTACAACAAAATACCGCTAATATCTAATATCCATGCTTGATGTAAAAACTGGCTGTCCTTAGTGGCACAGGCGTCCCTGCCTGTGCAATTTCCCAATCTAACACGGATAATACGGCAGGGGTGGGTTTTAAACCTTGAGTTTTTCGACGAAATACTTTCTGGAGGCCGCAGCCGGACAGCTGAAGCGTAGCCGAAGTACTTCGCTTCAGCGAATGTATACTCAACCGAAGGTTGATGTACAACAGTCAGTTGAAATGCTGTAGACCGCAGTCGGAAGTACTTTACATAGTAAATGTATACGCCTGCCCTTCACATCTCATTTTCCCACAATGTCTTTCTTTGTTCCCATTGTCTTTCCCGACCTGATCGGGAATCCATTTAGTTTTTTACAAGAAATTTAAAGGGCTGCTGAAGCTAAAATCTTGATTGTTATTTGAATTTGTATTTTAAATTTTGAAATTATTTAGTATTTCGATATTCGAATTTCGTATTTTTCTTGAATCTTGATTATTTCTTACCCAAGGGGTCTTTTCACCGGCAACCCCTGCCCCCGCGGGTATATCTCCGGCGTCGGTGCCAGTTTTTCGATCATTACCAGCACGCGGTTGTCGGGGAACTCGCTTAATTCCACAGGTTTTATTTCGATTAACTTTCCGCCCATTGTGGATATGGCGCGCTTCGCTTTGTTCATTTCCTCGGCGATATCGCCTTTTTTATGCAATACGGCCTTCCCGGCAATCTTGCAGAAAGGAATCGTCACTTCCGCCAGCGTCGGCATCGGCGCCAGTCCCCGCGCCAGTACCAGGTCATAACTCTCACGGTATTGCTGATGGGCCAGTTCTTCCGCCCTTCCGCTGATAACCTCGATATCATCCAATCCCAGTTTCTGTTTCAGGTGATTCAGAAAAGTGATTTTCTTATTCGTCGAATCCATTAATGTCAATCGTATCTGCGGGAAAACAATTTTCAAAGGGATTCCCGGCACGCCGGCGCCGGTACCGATATCAATCACTTTGGGATGGGGTTTGCTGGCGGTTGGTCTCCAGACCGCAGCCACCGTCAGCGAATCCAGAAAATGCAGGATTTGCACCTTCTCGTATTCAATGATGGCCGTCAGGTTCATCCGCTGATTCCAATCCGTCAGCTCCTCATAATAAATCTGGAAAAGGGCGAGCTCGCGTTCCCCCGTTTTAATCCCGAGTTTTTCCAGACCGGCTGCCAGTTTTTCCATCACCATGAATCTATTATAGCAGTAGTGTGCCGCTCCTTATTCACCATCACCCTTATACTTGTTTTGCGAGACCTTATCCTGACTCCATACAAGGTCGCGGCAATCTAAAATCATTTGCGTAAAACGGGCGTCATTTTTTAAGATAATCTTTGTACTAATTCAGGTTAATATCGATATGTTTGTATTTTACATTCAGAATTGTTTATGATTTAATGCTGTTTTGTCTTTAGAATTTATTTGGTTATTGGAATTTGGAATTTGAATATTACCCTCTAGTTGCACAGGTTCTTGATTATTAATGGTGTGATAGATAGCAGTAAGTCGGTTAGTTTCCTCGCCCCTTGAGAGGATTAAGGCCGAAGGTACTGAGCGCAGCGAATGTATGAGGGGACATTGTACACTTTACGCAGTAAATGTGTATAAATAATTACCATTCATTACTCGTTAGTGGCAACTCTAAATTGATAGCTGACCGCTGAAAGCTCATTCAGCCATCTCTTCACCGGTTAGAAGGTTAGACAGGGCAACAATATTCCCATCCTCCGTGCCTGACCTTGCTTTTCCGCTCTGAATCCGCTATAATATTAAATTACAAGCTTGAAAACTGAATCGTAAATTATCCGCTAGGGGTGCTTTAGGCTGAGAGTCCTTCCACTGAAGGACGACCCTTAGAACCTGACCTCGATAATACGAGCGTAGGGATGCGGTCGAGACAAACCGGGGAAGAATCGCAACCCTGGTTTTATTGTTTTATGGGGGTGTTTTATGACGCAACTCGAAATGGCCAGAAAAGGTATTATTTCCCCGCAAATGAAAATCGTCGCCGAACAGGAAAAACTGGATGTTGAATTCATCCGCGCCGGCATTGCGGACGGCAATATTGTCATCCCCTCCAATGTCAAGCATAAAAACTTCACTCCGTTCGGCATCGGCAAAGGCCTGCGCACCAAGGTTAACGCTAACCTCGGCACCTCTTCCGATTACGGCACGATTCAGACCGAACTGGAAAAATTGAAAGCTGCGATTGATGTCGGGGCTGATACGGTCATGGATTTGTCTACCGGCGGCGATATTCCCGCCGTGCGCCGCGCCGTGATGAAAGCCAGCACCGTTCCTGTCGGCACGGTGCCCCTTTATCAGGCCGCCATTAAAGCAATCAAAGAGTCCGGCGCGATTGTGAAAATGAGCGCCGACGATATTTTCTCGGCGATTGAAGACCACTGTCAGGACGGCGTCGATTTTATTACCGTTCACTGCGGTGTCACCCGCTCCGCTATTGCCCGCCTCAAAGAACAGGGTCGCATCACTGATGTCGTTTCCCGTGGTGGTGCCTTTACTGTCGGCTGGATTCTGCATAATGAAAAAGAAAATCCGCTATACGAGTACTATGACCGTTTGCTTGAGATTGCGCACCGGTATGATGTCACCTTAAGCCTCGGCGATGGTATGCGTCCCGGCTGTCTGGCGGATGCCACCGACCATGCCCAGGTCGAGGAATTATTGATTCTGGGCGAACTGGTGCAGCGTGCCTGGCAAGCCGGTGTGCAGGTCATGGTGGAAGGACCCGGTCATGTCCCGCTCAATCAGATTGAGACCAACGTTAAACTCCAGAAATCTATCTGCAAAGGCGCCCCGTTTTACGTTCTCGGCCCGCTCGTGACGGATATCGGCGCCGGTTACGACCATATCACCGGAGCCATCGGCGGTGCGCTGGCCGCCATGCATGGGGCTGATTTCCTGTGTTATGTGACATCTTCAGAACATCTCTCCTTGCCTGATGTTGAAGACGTGCGTCAGGGCGTGATTGCCTCCCGCATCGCCGGGCATGCCGCGGATATCGCTAAAGGTGTCAAGGGCGCGATGGATTGGGATATCAAAATGGCCAGAGCCCGCAAATCACTGGATTGGGAAACTCAGGCCAAGCTGACGTTAACTCCGGATTATTCCCGCAAAGTCCACGCCAAACATGCTTCCAGTGGTGAGGCCTGCAGCATGTGCGGCGATTATTGCGCCATGAAAGTTGTCGGCGAGTACCTCAACATCCCCGCCCCCGCTTGCCAGGACTGATTAGCGAGAATTATTCCCCCGTTTTATTAAGGGAGGGTTTAGTCGCAGACGTAACCCTCCCGCCCTATTCTCCATACCGTTGAAAAACGGTATCCAGTTATTGCTTATCCTTTCCAGATTTTTGATTTCTTTTTTGAATTTATTTTGTATTTCAGCCTTGTTTTGGGTTTTGGATTTACTTGATTAACGATTATTGGAACTTGAATCTTGATTATTGATTCGTCTTTGTTTGGCATTTGGAATTTGCCGTTAGGTACTCAGCTCAACGAGCTGATGTAGATTTGGTATTTTTCATGTGACTTATTCGCCTAATCTGCCGATTCGTGCTAAAGTAATATTTGGGGTTTATCTCTCAAGTAGCTATGGCAAGAAAAATTGATTCATATGATGTGATTGTCGTTGGCGCGGGGCCTTCGGGCAGCCAGGTTGCTTACAAATTGGCGGAGATGGGCTACATCGTCGGGGTAGTGGAGAAAAAAGCAACTCTCAACGGCGATATCTGCTGTACCGGTCTCGTCAGCCGTGAATGTGTTGACAAGTATTCTATCCCCGAAGGCGTGATTCACCGTTGGGCCAACGGCGCTAAACTTTTTCCGCCTTCCGGAAAGTTTATTCATATTCAGCGTGATTCGCCGCAGGTGGCGGTTCTGAATCGTTCTGCTTTCAATCAAATCTGGGCGCAAAGAGCGAAGAAAGCCGGTGTCGATTATCGTTTTGGCTGCAATTTGAAGGGCATCGTCCGTGAAAAAGGCAAAGTAACGGTAGAAGTATCCTGCCTTGGTGAGATATTAACCTTGCAGAGTCGGGCAATCGTCATTGCCACCGGTTTTGGCACAAGGTTATTGGATAATCTCGGGTTGGGCGCCGCCGGTGATTTTGTCATGGGTGCGCAGGCTGTCGTTGAGACCAATGGTATCGAAGAGGTGTCAGTTTACTTCGGCAGTGAAGTCGCCCCCGGTTTCTTCGGCTGGCTCGTGCCGACCTCGCCCGGTAAAGGGCTGGTGGGCCTTTTGGCGCGGCGCGATAATCCCTTCTATCTCCGGAAATTACTGGCTTCTCTCGCCGCCGCAGGGAAAATTGTTTCCGCCGATGTGAAAATGAATTACGGCGGCGTTTCCTTAAAACCGCTGCCCCGTACTCACAGAGATAATCTGATGGTCGTGGGCACTGCTGCCGGCCAGGTCAAACCCATTACCGGCGGGGG
>JBKQML010000105.1:0-3186 GCA_052326545.1 Dehalococcoidales bacterium | reverse complement strand
AATCGAGTGATGATAACATCTGTTTCAAGCTCGGTAGCAACCGGCACCCCCAAAAAGGAGAATGTCGTGATAAAATCCGTATTCATGTTAAATTCAACAGATTTACCCAATGAATTGCCCGCGTTTGAGAGATGGTTATTACGCTACCATGCTCCGGAGGTTATGGCCAAAGACATGGGGTTACAAATCCGTTTTATCAGTTACCGTCCGATTCCCGTAATCCCGGAAGTCATGGCCTATGGCTACTACAATATGCGGCTCACGGAGGTCTGGTTTCCCAGTGCGCAAATCCTGGAAGAAATCGAACCTGTCCATCCGGCGCCGGGAAAAATCGACCGCGTGATGAAGTTTACCTGGCAAGCCCCCTGGGCAAAGAAACCGATACAATGGAAAGATACTAAAGCAGGCACTATCTTCCGTGTAGGACTCAGCTGCTACACTCCGGCCCCCGATATCTTCAAGGGCGGGGATTATACCGCCGATGAGAAATCAATAATCCGTTGGTACCAGATCACCAAATATCCCAAAGGAGTGTCTCTGGAAGAAGGCGAGGACTGGTTCCTGAATGTCCACACCAGAGAAGTGCTGCAGCAGCCCGGACTGACTGCTTATTTCAGTTCCCGTGCCTGTAACATGCCGGGGCGTTATCCGGTCGAGTGGGTACGGGTGACAGAACAATGGTATGAAGATTTTAACGGGTGGAAGAAGTCGGTTATCGATTCTCCGCCGAAGTATACCAAACCGAGATGGGCAAAATGGGATAAATATCCGTTTCTCGAACCTTACGTCGATTTGACGAGCACTTTCCTACTGGAACGGCCGGACCACGATTACCTCAGGGATGCCAGGCCGTACCCCGGATGATTTTTGTGAATAAGCGTTTATCATTGACATCTCATATACTTCGTTTATTATTAAAAACCGGATATGTAAATGGAACAATTAACAATCCAACCCGGTAATCCGGGCGACCCTGATGCCCGACGATTGATTGAAGATCTTGATAGTTATTTAAATAGCCTCTACCCTGCCGAAAGCAATCAACTGCTGTCCGTCGAAGCTCTGCAGCAGCCGAACGTGACTTTCCTGATCGCCCGAATCAATGGCATACCGGTGGGATGCGGCGCATTTGTGAACCATGATAATAAATATGCGGAAATCAAACGGATGTTTGTGTCACCCGATTTGCGCGGTTTGGGAATCGGTCGACGAATTATGGATGAACTGGAGACTCGTGCCCGATTAGATGGACTCACAATTTCCAGATTGGAAACTGGTGTTTCTCAACCCGCCGCACTGAAGCTATACACGCATTGCGGTTATCTACGCTGTGGGCCATTTCCTCCATACTTAAATGATCCGCAAAGCGTATTCATGGAGAAGAAGTTAACCCGCCCGTAATAAAGGAGGCTATGATGGAACGGACATATGTTGATGAAAATAACAGAGAGCGGGAAAGACTGCGCAAACTAATAAGCAGGATAACCGATGAGGAATTGACCCTCATTCTCTATCAAGAAGGGTGGACCATAGCGGTAGCCCTGACACATCTGGCTTTCTGGGACCAGAGAAGACTGATAACGCTGCGCAAATGGGAAAAACAGGGTGTTTCGCCTTCATTAATCGATGATAATCTTGGCGATATCATCAATGATTCACTGCTGCCCTTTTTCCTGTAAATCCCGCAAAGAAAAGCCGCTGATATGGCCATAGCAACTGCCGAAAAAATCGACCGTGAGCTGGAAAAACTCTCTCCTGAAATGACGGATGCTATTACAAGTCTGGGAGACCGTCATGCTTTAAACAGAGCGATGCACCGTAAAATGCATCTGGATGACATTGAAAAACTGCTGAAGACCCGCCGGATGAAGAGATAAAATCTTCTGCTGCCATTCTTTATTGACTAAATTACCATGATTTTAGATTGACCTGATTCTGCTTGATAGTCCTGTTACTAAATAATATGTTAAACTCCTTTCTTTTTAACGGTGAATATGTAATAATACAGTCAAACCAATGTCAAACAAGGATATTCTGAATGCAGCTTGAACAAAACCATTACAAACTATTTGGTATCGCGCCCGGTGCGACTGAAAAAGAGATTAACGAAGCCTATCGTAGACTAGCTTTTAGATACCACCCCGACCGCAACCAGATGAGCGAGGAATCAAATAGAATCATGCGGGAACTAAACGAGGCTTACGCTATTCTTTCCAACCCGGTACGGCGTAAGGAGTATGACCTGCCGCTGGGATATCATGCGGTAGTCGCCAAATTTAAAGCCGGCAGTAAAGTGAAAATCAACTCTCATTCCAGCTCTCCATATCGAGACCACATCGGGGTGGTAGATAAAGAACCGGTTAAGGATACTTTCCGATTCTGGTACATGGTGAGATTCGAGGCGAAAGATTTCTCGACCATCAACCGTTTCGCGGAAGAAGAACTCAGTAAAGTAGAATAGTAAAGCAAATCGGGCAAGTTTTATAAAGGCGTCTGGAAAAACAGACGCCCTTTTTAATAATACAAGACAAATCATGAGGAAGATATTGAACTGGCTGAAATTCTGAAGAAACTGAAAATCAGCATGTAAATTATTCGTTCTAGTATTGATTAAAACAGTTATCCTGGTTTAAAGTACCGCTGGTTTGTTTTTAGTTTTAGCCGCGCCTGGTTTTCCGTGACAATTACGCCGCCTAAATCATAAGGCATCGCTTCATTGATGCGCACCGGGATTATTTGTCCGGCAGGGATTTCACCTTTAACCAAAACCAGGCCGTCGATTTCCGGCGCATCGCGGTAGCTGCGCCCGATTGAGACCCCCCGTCCGAAACCTTCAAATAATACATCCAATTCCCGCCCGATGAAAGACTGATTAATTTCAAGAGAAATTTTCTGCTGCTTTTCCATCAGACGGTTGAATCGTTCCTCTTTTATTTCCGCCGGAACCGTATCGCCGAGCGGCTCGGCAGTAGTACCCGGTTCAAAGGAATATTTGAAAGCCCCGACTTTATCGAAACGCATTTCTTCGATAAAGTCGAGTAATGTCTGGAATTCAGTTTCCGTTTCGCCGGGATAACCGACAATGAACGTTGTACGCAGCGTCAAATCAGGAATATCTTTGCGCATCTTTTCCACCGTCTTGTAAACCCAACCCACATTTGTCGGACGGTGCATCCGCTTCAGTAC
>JBKQML010000104.1:0-20219 GCA_052326545.1 Dehalococcoidales bacterium | reverse complement strand
AATAGACCTGCGGGTTATAACCGAAGATGGACATACAGGCGACAGCACTGTCTGGTCCATGCCTGAGGGAACATTGTGCGCTAACCCCACTGCACCGCTCGAAGCCATCGCATCGAGGTTGGGAGTTCGCGCCAATTCCAGCGAGGTCTTGCCGCCGCGTTCCGGTATCGGCAATCCGGCAGAACCATCCATAATTAAAACACAGTATTTCATACACAGTCCTTGCTAATTGGGAGCCATTCAGCCTATAATAAATCGTTGCGGGGCGTAGCGCAGTTTGGTAGCGCGCAGCGTTCGGGACGCTGAGGTCGGAGGTTCAAGTCCTCTCGCCCCGACCATTTCTTCCGAGCTCAACAGGCTCGACCTATCACCAGACTTCAAACTTTCATTGTCAATTATACTAGTGCTGTAACCAGCTTTCAACGCAAATTTAAAACATTTCAATAACATTTCAGGGGAAGCGGTCAGTATTTAAATCCTAAACACGAAATTCTAAATAATTTCAAAATATTAAAATACGAAATTAACGGCTTGCAAAAGTAATTTATTAAACCCTACCTCAATTTATGTGTGGATTCACGGCGGGATGGTTCGAAACCATCCCCTACAAAAACAACCGAAAACAATACAATCAACATTTTACTATTCTCCCCGTTTCCAGTATCATGTGCATATGACTGAATTCATCCCCGGTTTGAAATTGAGCAAATTTTTTTACCAGGAAGCGGTGCGCCAGATTCTGGAGAAGCATTTTCCAGGATTGATTTATTCTGCGGCTTTAATGGGGCACGGCTCGGAAATTCTCGGCTATGACACCCCGCGCTCCACGGACCACCACTGGGGACCGCAGCTGCAAGTTTTCCTGGCGGAAAAAGACTTTCCTGAATATTCCGAAGATGTTAAGAATGTGCTGAGTAACGAATTACCGCACAAATTCCGGGGCTATTCCACCAGTTTCGGCGCCCCCGATAGCGAAGGCATACGGTTATTAATTGATCAGAAGGACGGGCCGGTAAATCACCGGGTATCAATCGTAACAACAAGGGAGTTTTTCCGGCACTTCCTCAATTTTGACCCGTATTGCGATATCAGCGTAATCGACTGGCTGACTTTTCCCCAACAGGAGTTGCTTTCTTTGACCCGGGGAGAAGTGTTCTACGATGGATTGGGAGAATTGAAAGCCCTGCGCGACAAGTTCAGCTATTACCCGCAAGACGTCAGGCTATTCCTGATTGCCTGTCAATGGCAAAAGATATCGCAGCAGGAAGCCTTTATCGGGCGCTGCGGGTAATTGGGCGACGAGCTGGGTTCAAAGCTGATTGCCGGTGATCTGGTGAAAGAATTGATGCAACTGTGCTTTTTGTTCGAAAAAACCTATTTCCCTTACAGCAAATGGTTCGGTACTGCCTTTTCGCGATTAAAGTGTGCGGGTGAACTGACACCGATTTTTAGCCGGGTATTGAACTCCTCAAGCTGGCAAGAACGCGAATCTAACCTTTCACAAGCTTACGTAATTGTCGGGAACACGCATAATTCGCTGGGAATCACGAAACCGGTAGAAGTCGGTGTTTCGAATTATTTTGGACGTCCTTACCTGGTGATTCATGCCGACCGTTTTGCTGCGGCGGCGATAGACGCGATTCAGGATAAAAAACTGAAAGCGGTCAAGCCGCTGATTGGTTCCGTCGACCAGTTCATTGATAATGTAGACTTTCTCAGCAACCCGGGACTTTGCAGAAAGACCGGTGATTTTTTTATGTAATTGTGAGCGATTTAATGAACTCCAGCCAAATAACAACAGACAAATTAGAAATTAAAAAGTCCGGCATCAAGGAAATTGACGCTTTAATCAAGGCCCATGTTAAAAGCCTGGCTTATCCGCTGGATTCGTGGCTGGAAGACTGCCTGATGAATTCAATTATCTACAAGCTGATGTATGGGACGAAATGTATCGGGTATGCGGCGCAAAAGAAGCAAACCCTGCAATTCTTTTATGTCCGGAAAAAGTACCTCCGGTATGCACAGGCGCTGCTGGAGAAATTTATCAAAGAAAAAACCGTCGAGCGGGTCTTGGTGATAACGCAGGATTCACTGTTGTGCGCTTTGGTGGCGGAATGGGAATATACAAAAGAAAAACACGCCTGTTTCTTCACCGATGGCGGCCGAAAAGAAATACCGGAAACAAATATAATTTCAGACCGGCGGTAAGCGCCGATACCCGCCGCATCAGAAAAGTTACCGGGAAATTTTTTGACGATACAAGCGGCGGATTTTCATCGCTGGAAGAGCGGATTGCTGCCGGAATGATTTTTGTGCTGGAGAATAAGAAAGACTTACTGGGCGGCGGCATCATTGAAAAAGGGATGATTTGCCGTGATTACGCTTCCACCGGGATGTTTGTGAACCGTGATTTTCGCGGACAGGGCTATGCCCCGCTCATCCTGCTGAAACTGAAAGAGTGGTGCTATCAGCACGACCTGAAGCCAATCGCCGGCTGCTGGTATTACAACACCCTGTCCCGCAAGAGTCTGGAAGCGGCCGGAATGATCGCTGTTTCCATCGGTTTTGAGGCGATTTTGCAGGGTAAAGAAAAATTGCCACTGCAGACAGGAAACCCTCCCGGTGAATTGGTGAAAGAGAAAAAGGGACAATATGAATTGGAACCATGGGCGAAGCAATTAGTAACTGGTTGAAGTAAAAAATGTTGATTATCCGTAAAGTCCAGGCAAAAACCATTCTTTCCGTGTCGAAGATTCATGACTATGTGATTAATCCGTACACCGGCTGTCAGCACGCCTGCTCGTACTGCTATGCCCGCTTCATGAAAAGGTTTACCGGCCACCGGGAGCCGTGGGGCGAATTCGTGGATGCCAAAATCAACGCTCCCGAATTATTGCGAAGGGAAATTGTGAAGAAAAAAGCCGGCACGGTCTGGGTCAGCGGTGTGTGCGACCCTTACCAGCCGCTGGAAGCCAAATACCAATTGACCCGGCAATGCCTGGCAATACTGGCGCAGCATGACTGGCCGGTGGTCGTCCAGACCCGTTCGCCGCTGGTGCTGCGGGATATCGATATCATCAAAGATACGAAGAATTTTGAGGTCGGGTTTTCCATTACCACCGCCGACGACAGCATCCGGCAATTATTCGAGCCCCATGCGCCCGCGATATGGGATAGAATCGCTGCGCTGGATAAGCTGCACCGGGCCGGCATCCGGACTTACGCCATGATTGCCCCGATGCTGCCCGGCACGGACGGCCTCATCGAGCTGCTGCAAGGCAAAGTGGACTACATTCTGGTCGACCGGATGAATTACAACAATGCGGTGGGTATTTACCGGCAAAATCAACTGGAAGACAAACTGACGGATGAATATTTCCGCCGGACGTCGGAAGAACTGGCTGCGGAATGCACAGCAGCGGGTATTGATTGTAATATTGTGTTTTAATGCTGAAAACCCTTTTACACCAGTTCTAAAATCTCCGTGAGTGAGTTGACGGTATATTTTTGGCCGTAATCGCGCTTTTCGCCGCTGCGGTTGATCAGTACCGAAACCATACCCGCTTTGTTCGCCCCGATAACATCTACCGGTTCGTCGCCGACAAAAAGACAATCCCCGGCTTGCACCTGCAGCGCTTGCATCAGCTGCAGGAACCCGCTGGAGTGCGGTTTCCGGAAACCGACCTCCGTTGAAGCTAAACAGACATCAAAATATTGATTGATCTGCGGGGTGCTGCCGATTAAATATTCTTTGTCGGCGCCGTAAGCCGTATTCGTGAGCACGCCGATTTTGATATTTTTCTTCTTCAGTTCTTTTAACACGGATTCAGTCTCGGGATAAACCTCGGTTTTATTGAAAAAGAAGGAATAAAATGCATCTTTGGCCGGTTTCAGCACGGACCAGCCGGTGATGCCCCACGCCGTAAATAATTTCGTGAAGACGGTGTCGGAGGTGACTTCCCAATCGCGCTCATTGACCCGCGTGTTATATTTAAACAATATTTTTTCGCCGGCTGCCAATTTATCAGGGTTAATTCCGGAATTGGTCACTGCCAGGGCTGCCGTTAAAGCCTCCCGGTAAAAATCTTTCCAATTCATCGGCATCCCGCTTGAGGTCAAAGTATTACCATAATCGAATCCAACGGCTTTCATTTTTTGCCTATGCATCCTTATGCATCTCCGGCAATTTCGCTGCGGAGGCGGTCGAAAAATTCTGCCATGTATTTCACTCTTTCCCCGGCAATTTCTTTGGCTTTAGCCGTGTGTAATTTCCCCGGGATGTGCCGCATCTTGGTCTCAAACTCCAGGTTGGGCGTGTGCTTCAATAATTCTTTGATGCGGCCGCCGTGTTTGCCATCGACCAGGTTGTCCGCCGCATATTCGTCGACCGGGACGAACGAATATAATTGCTCGTGATATTCATTAGCAAGCATATACGCCCGGGCAATCCCGATGGCCCCGAGGGCATCGAGCTTATCCGCATCGGAAAGGATTTTCGCTTCGATCGACACCGACTCGCGGCTGCCTTTAAACCGGTGCGTCTGGATACAATGTTGCACTTTCCGGATTGTTTCCTCCGGGTAATGCATTTCTTTTAATATTCCTGCCGCCATTTCCGCACCCAGCATTGCATGGTCGGTTTTTCCCGATTTGTCTTCGTCTTCTTTGACCCTGGCGATGTCATGCAGCAATACGGCGGTTTTTAAAACATCCAGGTCGACATCTTTTTCCTCAGATGCGATTTGCATTGCTGTTTGCCAGACCCGCTGGATGTGGTCCAACGTGTGGGCGCCGCCGCCGGATAATTCTTTTTCGACTATTTGCAGCAGTTTTGAATATTTTTCGTCTATCTTTAATTCCATTTCCTGTTCCTCATATTTTTACCGGTAAAGTACAAATAATATAGGAATTATGAAATTAAGTCAACCTTGTTTTTTGCTTCGCTTGTGACAAAGCGATATAATGAAAAAATGATGAAAACACCAAGGACAGAGAAAATTTGATACCAACCAACCAGCTCACTCAAGAGTTTAAGACCATTGCGAATATGCTGCCGTTTCTGATACCGCTGTATGCGATTCAGCTGGTGCTGATGATTATTGCGCTGGTCGACCTGTTCAAGCGCGAAGGCATGAAAAGCAGCACCCGGCTAATCTGGGTATTTGTGATAGTACTAATTAACACAATCGGCCCGATTGTTTACCTGCTGGCCGGACGGAAGGACAAACCCATTGACGGCGATTAGTGCCCGGGGACTCTCTAAATACTACGACACGGTGAAAGCCGTAGACAATCTGACTCTGGAAGTGCCGGAGAATGCGGTTTTTGGTTTTCTCGGACCTAACGGCGCCGGCAAGACGACCACGGTTAAACTTTTTACCGGGTTTGCGCATCCCACTACCGGTGAAGCCTGGGTGGCCGGAGAAAAAGTCGGCGACGGCAACCTTGCCCTGAAGGCTAAAATCGGATTATTGCCGGATGTGCCGGCTTTTTATGATTGGATGAGCGGCCGCGATTCCCTGCATTTTGTCGGGGAACTGTACGGTTTAGCTCCAGCGGAAATCAATAAACGGACAGAAGAACTCCTTGAACTGGTGGAATTAACGAAAAACGGGAACCGGCGTGTCGGGGGATATTCACGCGGCATGCGCCAGCGGCTCGGCATCGCTCAGGCCCTTTTTAACCATCCTCAAGTGCTCTTCCTGGACGAGCCGACCTCTGCCCTGGACCCCATCGGCCACCGCGACGTGCTGAACCTAATTCTGCGACTGCGGGAGAATACCACGATTTTCATGTCCAGCCACAATCTGGCCGATATCGAACGGGTGTGCAACATGGTGGGCATCGTGAACAAAGGCAAACTGCTTACCGTGTCCACCGTCGACGCGCTGCAAAAGAAATACGCCCGTTCTATTTTTGAGATGGAATTCATCGAAGATGCAAGCGTGTTTGTCGAGTCTTTAAAGAAAATCCCCTGGCTGGCAGAACCGGCTTTAGTAGTTGATAATAAAACGCCTAAAGTAACGGTACGTGCGGTGGATATCGAGCGCGCCCGCAAAGAACTGCCGCGCCTCATCGGCGAGAGCGGCCTGACATTGACCCGTTATGAAATGATGCTGCCCAGTATCGAAGATATTTTCGCCGAAATTATTACCAACGGGGAGAAAAAATGAAAGGTTTCGCCCCTTTGTTCCGGAAAGAAATAAGGGAACAGTTCAAGCTCTACCGGTTGGTCATTGTCGGCGCGATTTTTCTGTTCTTTGCCCTCAGTTCGCCGTTGACGCTGAAGTACCTACCGGACATTCTGAAGATGGCCGGGGAACAGAGTATGATCATCCAGCTGCCCACGCCCACGGCTTTCATGTCGCTTTCGGAGTATGCCGGCAACATCGGGCAAATCGGCGCGCTGATTGCCGTGCTGATGGCGATGGGCGGTATTGCCAATGAACTGAAGTCCGGTACCGCAGTGATGACGCTGAGCAAACCGGTGAGCCGCAGCGCTTTTGTGGTCTCTAAACTGCTCGCGGTCAGCATTACTTTTTTGATTTCCATGACCGCCGCTTCGCTGGTCTGCCTGGCCTATACGGTCTGGCTGATTCAAGGTGCGGCCGTCTGGCCTTATGTCGGCATGAACCTGCTGCTCGGATTGTTCCTGGTATTTTGCCTGGCAGTGACGCTGCTCTTTTCGAGCCTGTACAAGAGCTCGCTGGCCGCCGGCGGCCTGGCTATCGCCGTGATTATTGTCCAGGGCATCATCAGCGCGATTCCGGTTATCGGCAAATATATGCCGGGCATGCTGCTCAGTTGGGGCATTAACCTGATGTCCGGGCCTGCAGACAACTACTGGTGGGCACTGGGGATTACGGTCGCGGCGATTGCCGCCTGCGTGTATTTCGCACAGCAATTCCTCAGGAACAGAGACCTATAAAGAAATCCTAAATCCCCGAAGGTATCGAAATCCGAAACAAATTCAAAATACTAATTCCAAAATATTCTAGCCGGGCTACTTGTTCTTTCGATAAGCCGTACCGTCAATCATTAAAAGGCAATCATCGTCGATAAATTTCGTCGTGGCGGTCATTCTGGCCGGAAATTTATCCTTTTCAAAATAGTTGCCGAATCTTTTCTCCATCTCTAGCAAATCTTCGATATACTTAAGCCAAACATTCACTTTTACCAAGTGCGCTAAAGTGAGGTCGTACTCCGCCAGCGTCTTTTTCAGGAGTAAAAACGTATTATCAAACTGCGTTTTAAAATTATTCCCTGCACCACGGTGTAGGCCTAAAAAAATTAAATCACCTGCCCCAACGGCTAATGAGTAACTATAAGGAGTTGTAATCCTATTTAATTCTGTCATTTATTTCTCCGCTTTTTTCTTGGCTTCGTCCCAGAGGACATTCTGCTCCTTGAAAGACAGGTCGCCGATTTTCACGCCGCGTTTTTTACAGACAGCTTCCATGTAAGCGAACCGGTTGTAGAACTTCTGATTGGCTTCCCTTAAGACGACTTCCAGCTCGATGCCCTGACGGCGGGCAACGTTGGCCATGGTGAACATGATATCGCCGAATTCTTCGTTTTTCTCTTTTTCGGTTTTGGCGTGCTGGAATTCTGCCATTTCTTCCGCCAGCTTTTCAATCACACCCTTATCATTTTCCCAATCAAACCCGACCTGCGCTACCCGGTCCTGAATCTCCTGGCTGTAGCTCAGCGCCGGCAGGTTTTTCGGCACACTGGCCAGCAGGGAATTCCTATTGCCGTTCTTGTCTTTTTCTTTCTGCTTCAGTTCCTGCCAGTTGTGCAGCACTTCCCCGGCGTTTTTGACCTGTGCCTTGCCGAAAACGTGCGGATGACGGTAAATCAGCTTTTCGTTAATCCCTTTGATGACATCTCCGATATTGAATTCGCCGGCTTCTTCCGCAATTTGCGCCTGCAGAACAATGTGTAAAAGCAGGTCGCCCAATTCTTCACGCAGTTTTTTAGCATCGCGTTCATCCAGACTTTCCAGCACTTCATAACATTCCTGCAGGAAGGATTCCCGCAGCGTCATATGTGTCTGTTTACGGTCCCAGGGACAGCCATCCGGCGCTCTCAGACGGGCAATAATTTCCCGTAAGGCGGTAAATTTACTCAAATCTTCCGGTAATGTCAATTTAATTGCTCCTTTTTCAATAGTAGAAATATTGCCCTGAGTCCTTCCGCTGAAAGACGAAGGGTCTCCTTGTGAATCACCAGGAGATTCTTCGCCCCGATTCCATCGGGTCTCAGAATGACAAACGCGATTTATCCCAGTTTTGCGCCGATAAATTGTCGCTGGCCGCGCAGGAATTCTTCGGCGGTGACGGCTTTTTTCCCTTCCAGCTGCACTTTGATCACACCCAGAATGCCATCGCCGGTGGTAATCCCGAATGCCGCCGCACTGCCGCTAACCGCCACCACAGTCCCAACCTCTTTGGTTCCTTTGCCCGCTAAAGGCACCGCTTCCAGTATCTTCAGTTTTTTATCCTGCCATCCGGTATAACAACCGGGCCATGGCTGGTAGGCGCGCACCTGCCGCCAGATTTGGACGGCAGGCAGTTTCCAATCGATTCCTCCAGCTTCCTTCGTCAACATTTTTGTATAGGAGGCCTCGGTATTATTTTGCGGCTGCGGTACTATTTCTTTGCGGAACCACCCCGGCAGGGTATCCAGTAACAATTGGGCGCTGGTGTTGGCCAGTTTTTTCAGCAGTGAATCCGAGGTATCCTGCGGTAAAACCGGAACATGCACCACGGTGAGTACCGGCCCCGTATCAACCCCTTTATCCATCAGCATGATACTGACGCCGGTAAATTCGTCACCGTTCAGAATGGCCGCCGGTACCGGTGCGACCCCGCGGTATTTTGGCAAAATCGACGGATGAATATTGAGGCAGCCAAAAGCCGGAATTTCCAACACAGATTGGGGTAAAATCTGCCCGAAAGCAGCGACCACAATGACTTCCGGTTTGAGCAGGGCCAACTGTTTCCTTGTTTCTGCGGATTTAAAATTGTCCGGTTGCATGACAGTCAGATGATGCTGGAGGGCCGCTTTCTTGACCGGCGGTTCTTCTACCACACGTCCTCTCCCCGCCGCTTTATCAGGTTGAGTATAAACGGCAGTGACCTGATACCCGCTGCCGATAAGTCTTTCCAGCGCAGGAACAGCAAAATCCGGCGTACCCATAAAGATAATCCTCATCGCTTTTCCTCCGACAACTGTATTTTAACACCAACAATAAACAGGGATAATCTTGCAAATTATCTGGATATATCATACATTATTACCGGCTAAAAATGGCCTTCTTCGGTAGAAAAATATTGACTTTTTTTTAATATCCGGTAATCAAGTCTGTCAGTGAGAAAAATCGTGAAAGAGAAAGCCTGACAGACTTTTTGAACAGGAATAACATCATGGTCAATCCTCGCCAACTCCTGTCAATTTTCATGAAAACCCTTGCTATCCATTAGTCAGCCATAATATCCTAGTTATCGGCTCTTGTCATCACCAGGGTTTCTGGAAATTTTGTTCACCAATCCGCACAGTATCATTTAGTTATCACCACAAGTTATCCTGAGGCGGATGGTTTAGGAATTGATATAATGATAACTCGTCCGGCCCCCGAAATCTGGGAAGCCGCTTTGGGCCAGTTGCAGCTGGAAGTGAGCAAACCTAACTTCCGTACCTGGCTGAGTAAGACTACCGGCATTGAATGCCGGGACAAGCATTTTGTCGTTGGCGTGCCGAATACTTTTGTGGCCGAATATCTGGAAAAGAACCAGTGTTCCCTGATTGAAAAAGCCCTGACCGGCATTCTGCGGGATGATGTTAAGGTTGAATTCCGGGTGGCCGCCAGCGCCGAAAAGCCCGGGGCCTCACGTACCAATCTGCCGCTTTTCAACCCCAGGTATACTTTCGATACATTCGTCGTCGGCAGTTCCAATAATCTGGCTTATGCCGCGGCTGCTAAGGTCGTGGAAAATCCGGGTCTGGCTTTCAACCCGCTATTCCTCTACAGTGCGGCCGGCTTGGGGAAAACGCATTTGCTCCACGCCATCGGCAATAGAGCGGCGCTCAACCACCTGGCGGTACTTTACGTCAGCGCCGAACAGTACACCAATGAGCTGGTCACAGCCATCCGCGAAAAATCAACCGATGAGTTCCGTAAGAAATTCCGTAATGCGGATATGCTGCTGGTAGACTATGTGCAGTTTTTTGCCGGCAAAGAGCAGATCGAGGAGAATTTCTTCTATACCTTTAACGAATTACACAGCAGCAACCGCCAGATTGTGGTCGCCAGCGACCAGTCACCCAAGTCCATCACTGCGATGAAAGAGCGCCTGCGCTCCCGTTTTGAGTGGGGACTGGTAGCCGACCTGCAACCGCCGGATTTTGAAACACGCCTGGGCATTCTGCAAAATAAAGCCCAGTATGATGAAATTACGATTAATAACGACGTATTGGAGTACATCGCCCTGCAAGTCAAGGAAAACATCCGGGCGCTGGAAGGTTCGCTGAACAGGGTCGTTGCCTATTCCAGGTTATTGAACGCTGAAGTTACTCCGGATATTGCGGCGCGCGCCCTGGCCGACATTGCCAGTAAAGAACCGAAATTAGCCCCGATTACGCCGAATTTGATCACGGAAACCGTCGCCGGGACATTCCAGCTGACCCTCACCGACCTCCGCGGCCGGAGACGGGACGAAGCGGCTGTACATGCCCGCCAGATTTGCATGTATCTGATGCGCCAGGAAACAGAATGCTCGTTATCGGAAATCGGGCGTGAATTAGGCGATCGAAGCCCGGCCACTATCAGTTATGCCTGCGAAAAGATGTCCGAAGCTATCAACAACGACCCGCACCTGAAACGCCAGGTGTTCAATATCCAGCAGAAACTCTATGCCGCCCGCAACGGCAGTTAACCAATTGCTTTTCAAATAATTCATTGCCCAACCCCATTTTTTCAATAACTCTCTTTGACTTTTAATAACTTTTCAGCGGCTGATACTGCCAAAACACCCGCATTAATTTTCCTGACCATATTGAATGCCCGGCACGCTGCATGAAATCATATTATTACTATTGCTATCCTCAACTTAACATAGAAAAGATTATTGATTTAGTGTACGATAACATTGTGTTTGATATTACAGAAATTCGAGTACAGGCGGGTAGAGGTGGTGATGGGGCGATTACTTTTCGCAGAGAGAAGTTTGTGCCTTTTGGCGGTCCGGACGGTGGCGATGGGGGTAAAGGCGGGGACATTATCATCGAAGCAGACCCTTCAGTCATGAATCTGTGGGGATTTAAGAAGAAACAACTCTACAAGGGCGATAACGGCGGCGCCGGGGCGGCTCAGAAAAAACACGGCCGGAATAGTGCCCCGCTGATTTTAAAGGTACCGGAAGGGACTATTGTTTACCAGAAAAATGAAGACGGATTGGATGATGTCCTCGGAGATCTGGAAAAGGCCGGAGATCAGGTGATTGTCGCTCACGGTGGTAGAGGCGGCCTGGGGAATGTCCATTTTGCTTCATCAACCAATCAGACGCCGAGATTAGCACAATCTGGAGAAAACGGCGAAGCTAAAGTCGTTGCGCTGGAACTGAAACTCATTGCCGATGTCGGCATTATCGGTTACCCGAATGTCGGTAAGTCCTCGCTGCTGGCGCTGGCCACGGCGGCGAAACCGGAGATAGCGAATTATCCCTTCACCACCAGGGAACCGATTGTAGGCGTCGTGGGCGTAAAGTTCGAAAACTTTGTGCTGGCGGAGATTCCGGGTTTGATTGACGGCGCGCATCTAGGACGGGGACTGGGGCACGATTTCCTGCGCCACAGCATGCGCACACGGCTGTTGATTCATCTGATTGACGGCACTGCAGAATCGCCGCTGGACAATATGATTAAGGTGAACAATGAATTGAGTTTGTTCGACTCGCGGCTGGCAATCAAACCGCAGATCGTGGTCATTAATAAAATCGATTTGGCAGAAGTGCAGGACAGGAAGAATGAAATCAAAAAAGCTTTCCATGAAGCCGGCATTGATGTCCATTTTATTTCTGCCTTGACCGGTGAGGGTATTTCTGAATTGATGAAAACGGTCAACGGGTTACTAAAGGCCAGTGATATTCTGAACCGGGAACCGGCGGCCAAAGTATTTCGTCCTTTGCCGCGGCATAAACAGGTGTCTATCAGCAAAGACGGCGATGTCTTTGTGGTCAGCGAACCGGAACTGGAGCGGATTGTCTCGCGGGTGGATATGTCGGACCCGACGATTCAGGGTCAGGTACTGGGACAGATGGTCAGATTGCATGTCGATAAAGCGCTGGAAAACGCCGGCATCAAGCGGGGAAATGTTATCCGCTGCGGCGCGGCGGAATGGGAATGGTAGTGGATGAAAATCGGTATCCTGGGCGGCACGTTTGACCCGATTCACAACGGACATCTGGCAATTGCCGAAGAGGCGAGAGCCTACCTCAATCTGAACGAAGTGCTTTTTCTGCCGGCGGGGCAACCATGGATGAAATCCGACCGGTCGATTTCACCGGCGCATCACCGGGTGGCAATGATATCTCTGGCGCTGCAGGCCAGGCCCTGGTTTAAATACTCCACGATGGAAATAGAGCATCAGGGACCGTCTTATTCGGTAGACAGTGTTGCGCAACTGAAAGCAAAGGCCGTAGAGGCAACTGACTGGTATTTCATTCTCGGCTGGGATAATCTGTCAAAAATACCCCAATGGAAAGAACCGGCGAAAATGATAGAAATGTGTTTTCTGGTAGCAGTGCCCAGACCCGGTTATGACCGCCCGAATATAAAAAAGTTGGAAGCAAAAATTCCGGGTATCTCGAAGAAGATTATTCTAATGGACAAACCGCGGGTAGATATTAGTGCCACCGATATCCGGAGCAAAGTTGCTCAGGGTTTATCAATCGATGGCCTGGTGCCTGAAGCAGTCGAACGGTATATTAAAGAAAACGGACTGTACCGGAAATTATCGGATCGACCAGGGCACTAATTCCGCAGCAAAGATTTAATTTCCGGCTCGGTCAATTGTCTGGTCTGGCTTTCTTTCAATGTCCCCAGTGTCAGTTTGCCCATGCGAATCCGTTTTAGCGCCAGAACCCGATATCCCAGGTGCGCGAACATGCGGCGAATCTGCCGTTTTTTACCCTCATGGATGGTGAGGCTGTAGTTAAACGGCGTGGCGCGGACCTCTTTGATTGTTGCCGGCGCCGTCATGCCGTCTTCCAGTCTGACGCCGTGCTCCAGATTCTGTTTTTCCCGCGTCTGCAATGTGCCGTCGAGCTGCACCAGGTATTCCTTTTCATGTTCGAATCTAGGATGTGTCAATTGGTAGGTGAGAGCGCCGTCGTTGGTTAAAATCAACAACCCGGTGCTGTCCATGTCCAGCCGGCCCACCGGGTAAAGGCGTAATTTCCTGTATTGTTCCGGCAGAATATCCAGAATCGTGCGTCTGCCCCGGTCATCGCTGGTGGTGCAGAGCAATCCGTCCGGTTTATTCAACATCAGATAGACCACCTGCGCCGCTTTCAGGTTAACGGGACGGCCCTCGAAAAGAATTCTATCGGTTTCAATATTTACCGGCTGACGGAAGTTTTCCGCAATCAGGCCGTTGACTTTAATCTTGCCGTTTTTAATCGCCTCGGTCATTTTCCGGCGGCTGCCCAATCCGGCTTCGGTCAGTGCTTTCAGTAATATTTTTTCGGTCATTTTTGCGCAGCATCCTCTATCAATGTTAAGTATAGAGGTTGTGGAGATTAAAGGCCAGTTATCGGATGACAATTTTAGTATACCGGTGCCTCACAGCCGTAAAGGCGTAAGCATATTCCACAATTGACAACTTGTTTTAAGACTAGCATAATAGAAAAGTGTGTAATATAGGCCAATGTAGGGTTTTTTAGCCTGTCATTTGCCTTTAGTAGTCTTAGAAAAGGAGTATTAATGAACGGTCTACTGGACTTAGGTCGCTTCGGGCTCAGTACTTTTGAGCAAATCGCCATTGTTCTCGTGCTTGTCGTAGCCTTCATCGCCCTGATCTACGCATGGTTATTGCGCGGCATTGTGATGAAGAAAGACAAAGGCACCCCCAAGATGCAGGAGGTCTGGAATGCCATCCGCGTCGGGGCGGACAGTTATCTCAGTCGTCAGCTGAAATCCATCCTGCCGATGATTATCGTGCTGACAATCGCGCTTTTCTTCAGTGTTTATGTTGTTCCACCCAGCACTGAGGCCAAGCTGGTATTTGCAACGAATACGCAGCTGATTATCGCCATCGGGCGCAGTATTGCATTTATCCTGGGCGCTACCTTCTCCCTGCTGGTCGGGCAGCTCGGTATGCGTATGGCCATTCAGGCCAATGTCCGTTCCAGTTCCGCGGCCAGACGCGGTCTGAACGAATCCCTTTCCATTGCTTATTACGCCGGCACGGTTACCGGGATGTTGACTGACGGTCTCGGTTTACTCGGCGGCACAACGATATTCATCATTTTCGGTAAAGCTTCACCGGATATTCTGCTCGGCTTCGGTCTGGGCGGCACCCTCATCGCGCTCTTTATGCGCGTCGGCGGCGGTATTTACACCAAAGCGGCCGATGTCGGCGCCGACCTGGTGGGTAAAGTCGAAAAAGATATCCCGGAAGACGACCCCCGCAACGCGGCTGTCATCGCCGACCTGGTGGGCGATAATGTCGGAGACTGCGCCGGTATGGCGGCAGATATATTCGAAAGTTACGAGGTTACCATCGTCTCCTCGATGTTACTGGGTATCACACTGGTCATCGCCACGGGTCACCTCTATTGGTTGATTTATCCGCTGATTATCCGCGGTATCGGCGTAATCAGCTCCATTCTGGGGACATTCACCGTGCCCATCTGGCAGAAATTCCCCATCCCGTTCTTACGGGCGCACGATGCGGAAGAAGCCATGTTCCGCTCTTATGAAGTCTCCAGCGTCAATACGATTATTTTCGCCTTCCTCGTCGCTATTTTATATGCCCACGATTGGAGACTGGCGGTGCTCACCACCATCGGTGTGGGTCTGGCCATTGCCTTTAACCCGCTGACCTCGCTCTTCACCTCTACCAAACGCAGCGCGGTCAAGAGTATTGTCAAGTCTACAGATACCGGACCTGCCACTGTAATCCTGACTGGTCTGTCCATCGGTATGGAATCCAGCGTCTGGGCGCTGGTCGTTATCGCCATCTCGTTTATTGGCGCGCTGTTGTTGTACGGGAGTTTCGGTCCGACTAAGAACGGGATTCCAATCGGTCAAACTTTGCCGATTTACGTGCTTTATGCCGTAGCCATGATCGGTATCGGTATGCTCAGCCATACCGGCAACAACGTGGCCATGGACTCCTTCGGACCAATTTCGGATAACGCCAACGGTATCGCCGAAATGGCCTGGCAGGATCAGGATGACGAAGAGACCAAGAAAGCGCGTCAGGTTATGGCCGACCTGGATGCGGTGGGCAATACCACCAAAGCCATCACCAAGGGTGTCGCCATCGCCTCCGCGGTCATCGCTGCGACGAGTCTTTTTGCCTCTTACATGACCGATGTGGGTAATGTGCAAACAACATTAAATAACAGTTTGGCGGCAACCGCCACTAAAATACCGATTCTGCAAGGAATCAACGTTTCCGATACCCGGGTGTTTGTTGGCCTGCTTTTGGGCGGCGCATTGCCCTGGTTGTTCAGTTCCCTTTCCATCCGTGCGGTCAGCCGCGCGGCGGGACGTATCGTGCAGGAAGTCCGCCGCCAGTTCCGTGTTCCGGGTGTGTGGGAAGGCACCGTGAAACCGGACTATGCGCAGGTGGTCGGTATTTCCACTGCCTCGGCGCAGAAAGAACTGCTGCCCCTGGCCGCCATTTCCGTTTTAACCCCCATCTTCATCGGCCTGGTGCTGCATGTTGAAGCCCTCGGCGGTTTCCTGGCCGGTATTATCGTCAGCGGTCAGTTGCTGGCGGTCTTCATGTCCAACGCCGGCGGCGCCTGGGATAATGCCAAGAAATCGGTTGAAGATGAACCGCGCGACCTCAAAGCCAATACCGGTAAGGGCAGCGAACGGCACAAAGCCAGTGTTGTCGGCGATACTGTCGGCGACCCGCTGAAAGATACCGCCGGTCCCGCCCTGAACCCGATGATTAAAGTGGTCAATATGGTCAGTTTGATTGTCGCGCCAATCATTGTGAAATACACCAGCGGCAGTACTAACTGGTGGGTAATTGCCATCGCGGTTGTCCTCTTTATCGGTGTCGCCTGGGCAATCATGCAGAGTAAGAAAGAGGCCCCGTTAACCGGCGCTGCTTTACCCGAATTTGCGCAGCCGGTAGCGAGCGCCCCGGCGAAACAGACGCCTCCGCCCGCGAATACCAACAAGAATAATCAGAATAATCAACAGAAAAAGAAGTAAATTTAGCGCTTAGACAGAAAGAGGCCTGCTGTTTACAGCAGGCCTCTTTTTTTAGTTCAAGCAATTTTTATTGTCGTTGCGAGACCTTTCCTAAACCACCCTCAAAGGTCGCGGCAATCTAGAGTTCTTCGTATAAATCACGCCATTCGGGATTCATGTCATTAATCAGGTCGATTTTCTTTTGCCTCGAACCTGCCTTGATTTGCTTTTCTCTGGTAATTGCACCTTCCACGCTATTCGAGGCTTCGTAATACATCAACATATCAACGTGATATTTTTTCGTAAAACTTTCTACGAATTTTCCTTTATGTTGCCAGACTCTCTTTTTCAGGTCATTCGTGACACCTGTTTAGAGCGTCGTATGTTTGGCATTGGTTAGAATATAAACATAGTATTGTTTTTCTATGTACATACATTTTAGATTGCTTCGTCTCCCTCAACAATTCGGGACAATAGGCTCTTGCTCCTCGCAACGACAGACTGATTTTTCAACCGCCAGCTTAACCTTTCAGCACCTTCGCTTTAAATTTCAACGTGGCGAAGAGGTCATCGATGGTCTCGGTGCGACGGATTAATTCGACCGAGCCGTCGGTACGGAGTAATAATTGTTGGGGCCGCAGCCAGCCGTTATAATTTCCCCCCATGGCCGGAGCATGGGCGCCGGTATCATGCTGCACCATAATATCCCCTACTTCCGTTTTCGGCAGCAGGCGCTGTTTGGCAAATTTATCGCTGTTTTCACACAAAGGCCCGACAACATCAACTATTTCTTCGCCGCCGTGTCTCGGTTTGCCTTGTGGGTCGAGAATGGTAATGTGATGATAGGCGCCGTAGATTGCGGGTCTGGGATTGGCGGACATCGTGGCCGCATCGACCCCGACATATTCCCGGTATTTACTCATCCGGTTGGTCACCGTCGCTACCAGCACACCATGGGGTCCGGTGACGTAGCGCCCGCATTCCATGAACAGTCGCGGCGTGTAGCCGTTTTTTTGCGCGAAATGTTGAAGATGGTTTTTTGTTTCAATCACGAAAGCCGGCATATCGAAGGGCATGTCTTCCGGAAGGTAAGGGATGCCGATGCCGCCGGAGATATTAAAAAATTCAAATTTAATTTTCAGTTCCTGCGAAACTTCTTCGATGAGGTCCAGCAGCATCCGCACCGTTTCCACCATATAGTGGTAATTGCGCTCGTTGGAAATTATCATCGAATGCAGCCCGAATCTTTTGGCACCGCGTTTGATGGCTAAACGGTAGGCCGGAATCACCTGGTCATGCCTTAAGCCGTATTTCGCTTCCACCGGAATCCCGATTAACTCATTCCCTGTGCGTCTTTCACCCGGATTGTAGCGGAAACAGATTAATTCCGGAAAATTTTTAACCTGCGTAATCATCGAAATGTCGTCGATGTTCAGGATGCAGCCGCCGTCGGCCATGGCCAATTTAAAAATATCTGCGGTGGTGTTATTAGAGGAAAACATGATGTCCTCCCCGCGGAAGCCGTTTTTCCTGGCTAACACCAATTCCGAAGGGGAAGCGCAATCCAGCCCGAATCCTAGTTTTTTCATTATCCGGAGAATTGCCGGCGTCGGCAATGCCTTTACCGCATAAAATTCTTTAAAGTCCATCACATCAGTGAGCGATTGCTTTAAATTATTACCGTTATCGATTATTCCCTGTTCATCAAAAATATGGAACGGTGTCCCGAAATAATCGATGATTTTCGGCAGTTTGGGGAAGAGCCGTTCTTCGAAGGCTTTTGACATTGGCATGGCAGTTTCCTCCTGATTCAATTTTCTGAAGTAAAAAGAGGGGCACTGCCCCTCTTTCTGTTATTCTATATTGGGTATGCCGTTCCGGTATTATTTTATGTATCCCTTAGCTTTCAGCAACTCGGCGGTCAGGATGGCACCGCCGGCCGCGCCCCGGACCGTATTATGGTGCAGTCCGACGAAGCGGTAGTCGAAGACGTTGCATTTTCTCAATCTGCCCACGGTTATCGCCATACCTGCACCGGCATCCCTGTCTTTCTGCGGCTGTGGACGGTCTACCTCATCGCGGTAAATCATCACCGGATTTGGTGCTGAGGGTAATTTCAATTCCTGCGGGAGCGCGCTGAAATTCCGCCAGATATTAATGATTTCATTTATATCCGGTTTCTTACCCGCAAACTGGATACTGCAACAGGCGATATGTCCGTCAGTCACCGCGACACGACTACAGTGGGCGGAAATTTTGAGAACCTCGTCCGGCACGATTATTCCGTTCTGAATTTTACCGAAAATCTTGCGCGGCTCCACCTCTGACTTTTCCTCTTCTCCGGAAAGAGTAGGGAGAACATTATCGATTAAGTCAATTGAGGCCGGCCCCGGATAGCCGGCACCCGATACCGCCTGTAAAGTGGCAACAATCATCTTATCAATTTTATAGCCGGCTTTCATCAGGGCATAAAGCGGTATCATGTAGCTCTGGATGCTGCAGTTCGGCTTCACCACCAGGAACCCTTTAGTCCAGCCGTGTTTTTTCTGCTGAAAAGGAATGATGTCCAGATGGTCGGCGTTGATTTCCGGAATCATCACCGGTACATCTTCCGTGCTGCGGTGGGCGCTGTTATTGGAGACCACCGCAAAGCCCTGCTGCGCGTACTCCGCTTCCACGGCCAGAATCGCCTGCTTCTCCATTTCCACGGCGGAGAACACCAGACTGCATTTGCCCGCAGCTTTCCCGACCTGGCTGGCATCTTCGACAATAATGTCCCTGTACTTATCCGGCAGGTCGGTTTTCATGTGCCAGCGTCCCGCGACTGCCTCGCTGTACTTTTTACCCGCGGAGTTCGGAGATGCGGCGAGGTAAGTTACCTCAAACCATGGGTGGTTGCTGAGGAGCCTTAAATAAATTTGCCCGATCATGCCGGTGGCGCCGATGACGCCGACTTTTATTTTCTGGTCCATTTTCGTCCTCTTGGATGTTCGATTTATCGATGATATTAGAATTATAACATTTTTTACTTCAAAATCTTTCGGTTATTTTTACCCAGGGCAACAATGATGCAATTTATGCTTTTTAATGTCCCCGTACTAAAGTACTATTTCTGGACTATGTTTGAGATTGAAAATCAGATGTGATAGGTATATTATGTTTACTATAATAACAATGATACTGGAATTATCTCACTAAGAATTTGTCCGCGTAATCCCATCAGGAGGTCTTATCTTGGCCAAAATTGTGTTAATTGGTGCCGGCAGCCGTGTTTTTGCAAGCCGGCTCGTCACGGATGTCTTTTCCCTGCCCGAGCTGCAGAACAGTACGGTAACTTTAATGGATATTGCCACAGAGCCGCTGGAAGCCACCACTACCTTTGCCCGGAAACTGGTGCAGCAAAACGGGTTTAATGCACATATCGAGGCCACCACGGACCGCCGCAAAGCATTGGACGGCGCCGATTATGTTTTTGTGGCCATCATGGTCGGCGGCGGGCAATTGGGTTCCATCGACCGGGAGATTACGCTGAAACACGGCCTTGACCAGGGCGATATCAGCACCCAGGGGCCCTGTGCGATTATGGCGTCATTGCGTCACATTCCCATCATGCTGGGTATCTGTCACGACATGGAAGAGGTTTGTCCGGAAGCCTGGCTTTTAAATTACACCGACCCGCTGCCGCCGATCGAATGGGCGATGACCGATTACACCCGCATCAAAAATGTCGGGTTGTGCCACAGTATCCAAAATACCTCCGCCGAACTGGCGAAATACATCGGCGT
>JBKQML010000103.1:0-10078 GCA_052326545.1 Dehalococcoidales bacterium | reverse complement strand
ACGCAATTATTTCGTCTTTTTCCCCAATTTCATTGTTTCGGCTATTTTCGCCTGTTCGGCCGCTTTGAAATTAACGATGCTGCGGCTCTTATGCGTTTTTAAAAACTCCTGCATGGACTCGAATAATAAAGTCATTGTGCGTTGGCCGGTTTGGACGGTAGCTCCGGCCAGGTGCGGGGTCAAACTCACGTTATTCAGTTTGAGCAGCGGGTCGTCTTTGCTTAAAGGTTCCTGCCAGAAAACATCCAGGGCCGCTCCTCGTATCTGTTTCGTTTGTAAGGCGTTAATCAAAGCATTTTTGTCAATCAGGTCGGCGCGCGCCGTATTAATCAGATATGCCGTGGGTTTCATCAACTTCAATTCAGCCTCGCCGATAATATTTTGTGTCTCGGGGGTTAACCGGCTGTGCAGGGATACGAAATCCGATTGACTTAAGAGTTCCTTGAGTTCAACCCGCTTTGCGCCATATTCCGCCAGAACCTCATCGGGAATGTAAGGGTCGTATGCCAGCAGTTTCACTTTAAATCCCTGTAACCGCTCGGCCAGTTTCTGCGAAACGGCACCGAAACCAATCAGACCGATGGTCGAGCCATATATTTCCGAAGGTTGTGTTTCCGGCTTCCACCATTGCCCGTTCTGCAGCAGGTGGTAACCGATGCTGGTATTCCGGGACACAACCAGCATGTGCGCCAGGGCAAATTCCGCGACGGCATTCGCTGTCCGGCCCGAATTATTAAACACGAGGATATTTCTCTTAGTGGCGGCTGCGACGTTAATATTTTCCACTCCTCCCCGCAGGCAGCCGATTATTTCCAGGCTTTTCGCTTTTTCGATCACTTCGTGCGTTACCGGCGCAAAATGGACGATGATGATTTCCGGGTCGAATTCGTCGATGGTTGCCATTACGCCGGGGACAGGCATCCCTACTTCCGGACCGTTCTTCTCGATATTCAGGTTCTCTTTGGAAAACACATCCCGGGCGGACGGAGGCCACCGGAGATAACGGACTTCAGCTTCGGGGAATGTTTCTTTCAACACTTTCCCCAATTGCTCTTCTTTTATCACCATGTCTGTCAGACCCAGAATTTTCATCTTCTCTCCCTTTCTGTATTAATGCATGTAATAAAGTTCTTGATTCACCGGTTTCAAGGTTTTCACCAAATGTTTATATATTTCATGCTGTCGCTTATAGATCCGATGAATTTCAGGCCGCGGCCGGTAGATGGCCTTGATTTTGATCACGGCCTTAATCGCCTGCTCGTAAGAAGCGTAGACCCCGGTGGCCACTCCGGCCAGGATGGCTGCTCCTAAAGCCGAAGCTTCTTCCACAGCCGGTGCTTCAACTTTCTTGCCGCTGATATCGGCCTTTAACTGCAGCCACTTCGGGGATTTTGTCGGACCGCCGAAGGCTCTAATAATATCAATCGGGGTATCGCTCAGTTCTGCCAATCGATCAACCAGCAACGTCATCTCGTGAGTTGTCCCTTCCACCACTGCCTGTAACATTTGCTGCCGGTTGGTATCCAGGGTTATTCCCAGAAATGCCCCTTTCGCCAGGGAGTCGCCCGAACTCCCGGCAAAGTAGGGGATTGACATCATTGTACCCCCCGCGAAATTCAAAGGAGCAAACATCGTGTCATAAGCATTTACCTGATCTTTCTCTTGCGTAGATTCCAGTTCGTCGCGGAACCAGCGCACGAGCGAACCGCTGGCGGCCAGTGCCGTGCTGACCGCATAAGTATCTCTGAACAGATAGCAATTGGAGTTAATATCGTTTTTCAATGCCTTTTGGGTCAACGCGGGTCTGGTTTTGATGCAGGCAACTCTTTCAAAAGTGCCGGCAATATCTGCCATGATTTGCGGTGTTGCTTGTGTAATACCGGCTCCCAGTATGCCGCAGTGCGCATCATATCCGCCGGCGACAACTGCTACCGCTTTCGGCAAACCCAGTAAGTTCCTTGTTGCAGGCCCGATTTCGCCGAGTAAAGCATCGGCGGGCACGGCTTGGCTGAACATTACGCGCTTCAAACCGAATTCGCGCAGCAGCCTATCGGAATAATCCTGTTTACGGATATCATAAGGCAGACTGGAGGCCGCGGTAGCATAGTCGACAATAGCCGGAAAACCCAGCCGCATGCGGATAAATTCGGAGAAGGTCATAAATTTCCAGGTCTGCCGGAATATTTCGGGTTCGTGTTTTTTCAACCAGATGATTTTACATAATCCGCTGGCCGCACGCAACCGTCCGCCCCTGATTTTGAAATATTCCGTTTCTCCGATCGTATCTCTGACGAGGTCGGCTTCTGCGGTCGCCCGGTTGTCCTGTGAGAGGATGCCGCTGCGCAGCGGGGTCCCGTCCCTCTGCACCGGCACGATATTGTTGGACATACAGGACAGGCAAATGGCCTTGATCTGTTTCCGGTGTTGGCCGGTAATGTCATGTACCGTTTCTACCAAGGCCGTCCAGATGACTTCCGCGTCTAATTCCGCCCAGCCGGGCCGGGGATGAACCATGTCATATTCCCGATAGGAAGACGCAATTATCTTTCCGGTCTCGGTAAAAAGGACGGACCTGGTACCGCCGGTACCGATATCAACGCTGAGCAAGGCCATGTTTACGTTTCCGCCCTGTTATTTCATTTTATCGATGGTTTCTTTTACACCGGCGCCGTGATGGACGAGTTCCTTCAGGGCATTTACCATGATTGTCGGGTTTTCACTCTGGAAGACATTACGGCCGAAAGCCACGCCGGCGGCGCCGGCATCCATCGCATCTCTTACTCCCTGGAAAATAGTCGGGAGTTCGCCGACCGCACCGCCCAGGATAATCACGGGGATTGGAACATTGGCCAGTACCTCTTTAAATGATTTCGGGTCGCCGGTATATGTTGTCTTGATCACATCGGCCCCGCATTCCAGGGCTATCCGGCAGGCTTGACCGATAAATTCCGGGGATGCCTCTTTTTCGGGCGGTATCTGCGCTCCCCAGGCGACGGCTTCCACCATGAAAGGTATTCCCTTTTGTCGCGCTCTTTGCGCCAGGTAAGCGGTATTCTTCATATTTTCCAGCATCGATGCGCCGTCAGATTGCCCGATTACCAGAATGTTCTTAATCGCCCGGGCGCCCATCTCGATGGCAAAGTCAAAATCAAAAACCTGAGTCGGGCCGGCAAATACCGGCTTGCGCACCAGCGTAACCAGTGTGGCAATCGGTACGACTTTAGGATATTTAGTAAATAAATCAGCGCAAAGATGAATCAGCGGCGGGCTCATCAGCACTCCGTCCGGCTGGGCGGCGATAAATTTCTCCGCTAACGTCCGGGGATTTGGACTGTAGACCTTACCGCCAATCCCATGGTCAAAAGCGACGACGACACTTTTGCCTGTTTTACTGTTTAAGATACTGTTCTTAGCAACTACCATATATTACTCCTCATGCAGATATTCATTTATAGGAATTGTAGCTAATCGGGTAAGCCCTGTCAAACTTGAACACCATTAAAACAACGTGTTTCGTACTGCCCGAATGCCGTTTTTGCTTGACAAAAGAATATGGCTGTGGTAGCCTGCCATAAAGTCGAAGTTTAAAAATAGTCTTTTCAGTCGTGTAAATTTTAATTACTTATACAGTCAAAGTAGTTTATTAAGAGGAGACATCATGCCGGAGTTTATAAAGCTTTTTGAGCCGGGAAAAATGGGCAAGGTAGAGCTGAAAAATAGAATCATCATGGCCCCCTGCGGTACTCACTATTCAACACATTATGGTCTGGTCAGTGAGCGGCAATTAACTTATTATGCCGAACGAGCTAAAGGCGGCGCAGGTCTGATAATTATTGAGGGCTCCAGTACCCGTAAAATCGGGAAGCCGAGCCGGATTCTGGTTAATGATGATAAATATATCCCTAATCTGAAAAAACTGGCGGACGTGATTCATGAGGGCGGCGCCAAAGCGGTAATGCAAATGAGCAGCCACCAGGGAAGTTACGACGAAGTTGACCCGGCGTCGCCATCGGGAATTCCGCATCCCTATGCCGGCTGGTCTTCATCTATTCCCAGGCATGCCAGAGCCATCACAGTGCCGGAACTGGAGGAACTGGTAACGGAATATGGTGAAGCTGCCAGACGCATCATGGAAGCCGGCTTTGACGGCGTGATGCTTCACGGCGCTAACGGCTACCTCGCCTGCGAGCTGCTTTCCCGGGTTTTTAATAAGCGGACGGATGCCTATGGCGGCGACCTCAGAGGCAGGGCTAAGTATCTGCTGGACATGATAGCGGAAACCAGAAAAAAGACATCGCCTGATTTTCCGGTTATTCTCAGACTGATGGGTTCCGACAGGTTATCGAAGCAAGGGGGGACTGACGGTTGGAGTATCGAAGAGTCTGTTGAGCTGTGCAAAATCGTCGAAGAAAATGGCGGCACCGCCGTGAATATTACCAGCGGGTCGGCAGTCACTCCCGAATGGTCGGGCCCCGCTTATTATATGCCTGATGCCTGTAACGTTGACATTACGGAAGCGATTAAAAGAGGGGGAGTAAAAATTCCCATCTGGATTACCGGTAAAATTATGGAGCCCTCTCTGGCGGAGGAGATTCTACGCGACGGGAAGGCAGATTTTATCGTGATGGGCCGGGCTTTGATTGCTGACCCTTATTGGCCCGCCAAGGTGAAAGAAGGCAGAGTGGAAGATATTGTCCCGTGCATTTGTGATGCCCGGTGTCGGGAAGACGTGATGGTCGATTTTGTGCCGATGTCCTGTACCGTTAATCCTATCGTCGGCAAAGAGGCGGAATTCCAGGCAAAGCTGCCGCGCATGACCAAAAAGAAGAAAGTCCTGGTTCTGGGCGGCGGTCCGGGCGGCATGCAGGCCGCAATTATCGCCGCGCAAAAAGGTCATAAAGTAACATTGTGGGAAAAAAGCAACGCGCTCGGCGGGCAGTTGATATTAGCGGCCATCCCGCCGGACAAACAGGATTTAGGAAGTTTACTGGTCTACTTGAAATTCCAGGTGGCGAAGGCCGGCGTTAAAGTCGTGCTGAACAAAAAGGCAACCCCTGGGGAGGTTAAAAAATTCGCCCCGGATGCGGTCATCGTCGCGGTTGGTTCTACTCCCTGGGCTCCGCCGATTCCCGGTATTGATGGTAAAAATGTCGTAAACTGCCGGGAGGTCCTGGCCGGGGAGAAAAAGGTCGGGGAAAAAGTTGTGGTGATCGGGGCAGGACCGGTCGGTTGTGAGACCTGTTACTTCCTGGTTGAGAAAAAAGGCGCGAATGTAACCTTGACCTTCCCCGAACCGGCTATTGACGCTAAATTCTGGATGTTTAAAAAGTATTTCCTGGATAAACTGGCGAAAGATAATGTCAGGGTATATCCGCATGTACAATTCAAGGAAATCACTGGCAAAGGAGTCGCGATCATCACTGAAGATGGCAAAGAAACTATCCTGGAAGCCGATACCATCGTGTTATCCACCGGCTCCACGCCAAACGATAAACTGGCAAAATCGCTTAGGGGTAAGTATCTTAATTTTGCGGAAATCGGGGATTGTGTCAAACCCCGGAAAATCCGTGAGGCGATTGAGGAAGCGATGTGGGCGGCGGCCGCCATTTAATATGATATTTTTTTAAACAGGAGTTGAAAAATGATAATCGATGATCTAGTCCGTGGTTCAATTGATATGCACTGCCATCATGCTCCGGCGATAATTATTCCCGGCCGTATGGATGCCCTGGAAACCGCCAGACAGGCGCGACAACTGGGGATGCGGGCGCTTGTCCTGAAGAGCAGCTACTTTCCGACAGCCCCGATCGCGGACATCGTGAACCAGTTCGTCCCGGAAGTAAAATGCTGCGGGGGTATTTGCCTTGATTATGAAATCGGCGGGTTGAATGTCATTGCCCTGGAAACCTCGGCCAAAATGGGCGCCAAAATGGTCTGGATGCCGACCCATTCCTCGCTGAACTCCAGAGCCAATATGCGGAAACTGCCCGGCGCCAGTCTCGAAGGGGACGGTTTCTCCATCCTGGATGCAGAGAATAAACCGGTGCCGGAAATTGATAAGATCCTGTCCATCGTCAAGCAGTACGATATGGTACTGGCCAACGGCCACATCTCCCCGCGGGAAACTTTCGCGTTGGTCGAAGCGGCGCAGAAAAAAGGGATCACGAAACTGGTCATCACGCACGGGTTGTGGACTAACGGCATGGTGCGTTTTACGCTGGATGAATTGAAGCAATTGGGTCAAATGGGCGCCTATATTGAAAACTGCTACGTGGGATTTTTGCCCACTGATTTCCGCAACGACCCGAAGCCCATGGCCGATGCCATTAAGTACATCGGGGCCGAGCACTGCATCATGAGCACTGACCTGGGACAATACTATAACCCTTCCCCGGCAGAGGGCATGCGCATGTTCATTGCGCTGCTGCTCAAATACGGTATTTCCGCCCCTGAAATCGAGTTTATGGCGAAAAAGAACCCCGCCAAATTACTGGGTCTGGACTAAATAAGGTTGTTTCAATCCCGATGAAAGCTTGTCCCGTACCCTGATACGAGATCCAGAAAAGTTTGGGAATAGCGTTTAGCGTTTCAACAGACTTCCGGTTTAGTATTTATGATTTTAATTTTATTTAGTATTTAGAGATTCGGATTTAGAATTTATTTTTTATTGGCAGGCTGACAGTGGCTTTTCCCGGCGCCGTCACTTCGCCTCTCTGATTTTCCGCCCAGGCATCCAGGTCTACCAGATGCTCGTCGTGCTGTTCGTATTTTTTCGTGACTTTTCCTTTAATAAACTGGATATCGCCGTAAACATTAAAGCGGCGGTATTCACAGTACAGCGACTTCAGAAAACCGTCGTCACCCATCCAGTTGGTGATGCCCTGACTCACCCAGGAATTGCGCGGCGCGCCGATATCATAAGCGGCCGGTATTGCGATTCCCCGGGCGGCATCATCCTGCTCATGCACCTGGTCGATGGTTTCCCGGACGCCGGTATCCGGATTTTTCCATCCCCAGGCCGGATGTTTGCGCAGGGCACGCATTTTAAAAGAGTGGACTTCGCCGCCGCCGCCACGGGCATGTTCCCAGGCCATCATTTCGCCGACGGAAAGCGGGCCTTTCACCAGTTGCGGCAGCTCATCGCCGACCTGGACATCTTCCCAGTAGCGGGGATTATTGCCGCGTACCTCTTCACGGTCAAGTACGTCCCCGACATGCTTTTGCATCTCTTCGGTCAACCAGTATTGCTTAATCTCTTTGTATTTTCCTTGTTCTCTGGCGACCTTTCTCTCGGCACGGATGCTCCAGCCGATACACCGGGCGACAATTTCATCTCTCTGATTACGGTAAATGCCTTCAGCGTAGATAATGACGGTGCGCAGGGCGAATTCACTCTTCTTTTCAACGATATCAACCGGGCGGTAGGTGCAGGTAATCGGCTCGTTGACTTTCACCGGTTTCAGCCAGACCCAGTCCCATCCCGAGTGGAAAGAATGTACTCCCGGCAGGCCGCCCACCCTCATGCCGGTGACACCGAGGATTGTATTCAGAGAGCAGGGCGGCGCGATAATGCAGCCGTATCTGGTTTTTTTAGCATATTCCTCGTCGCGGTAGAGTCTATTATTGAAATCGCCGATGCCGTCGCACCAGTGGGCGATGACGCCTTTGCTCATCGTATGGTTGTGGGCGCCGAGATATTCTCCTTTGAAATAGGAGCCGACTCTGGTTTTTAACTGGGCAATACCTTCATCGGTAATCCGCGCCTGTCCTAATACCATAGTTTACCTCCCGGCCCGATCATTCGATTAAATCCCGGGTTTTCATAATTTCAGTATAACTAATCGGACAGATTAAAACCAGTAAGATCATCTTCCGGAAAATGGCTTCATCGTGTTTTTAAAGGGCAAGAGGAAAAAGAATCATAATATTATTGATAAGTTGATTTAAGAAGGAATATAATCATTTCACTTCTATCTTCTATCCCGCCAATGACTGACCGGCCGGAGGTTAATTATGATGGCAATCGATATGAAAACGGTAATGTTTGCAAATGTCATCGTAAACTTCGTCGGCATGGTTGTCATGTTTATCCTCTGGTATCAAAACCATAATAAGTACTCCGGCATTGCTTATTGGGTGCTTGACTGGATTTTGCTCACCGGTGGCACGGTATTAGTCGTTCTGCAGGGATCTATCCCGCCGTGGGAGTCGATGGTACTGAGCAACAGTATGATTGTCGGCGGCACAGTGGCTCTTTATTTTGGTTTGAGGCTCTTTGCCGGGAAGAAAAGAAATCCCTTGCTCATTTCCTCAATCCTGGTTGTCTTTGCAGCATTTATTGTTGTCCACTTTTATTATACCTATGTTCATTTTGATTTAATGGTGCGCAACTATAATGCGGCGATCGGGTTGCTACTGGCCTGTCTTTTAGGGATGTGGTTAATGCTCAAAGAAGTGAGCCCGCAAATCCGTCGCATCTCCAGAGGCACCGGTATTGCCTTTGGGGTGATAGCGTTAATTTGTCTTGTTAGAGTTTTAGGATTCTCTCTGACCCCGCAAACCAGCAATCAGTTCTTACTATCCGGCAAGTTTGACACGCTAATGGTAATGCTATTGGTTGGAGCAAGCGCATTCCTTGTTTTTAATCTCGTATTAATGGTAAACCGGCGGTTGTATATTGAAACCGAAGAGATGGAAAATACCCTGCATCGAAACGTTATGGAATTACAGGCTATCTTCAAGACAACGTCGGTTGGTTTCGGCGTCCTGGTCAACCGGGTTTTTAAAGAAGCCAATGATGCCTGCTGTCAAATATTGGGCTATCCCCGTGAGGAATTAATCGGGAACGAGACCCGCATGCTTTATCCCACAGATCAGGAATACCAGGCGGTTGAGCAAGCCTATCAAAGAGTCACCGAACTTGGTTCTGCATCGACCGAAGCGCGATTGTTGCGCAAAGACGGTGCAATAATTAATACCATGTTGAATCTGTCCGCATTTGATAAAAATGATTTATCCAAAGGTGTTGTCTTTTCTATCTTAGATATTACCGAATATAAATTGGCGGAAGACGCTCTGAAAGAGAGTGAGGCGCGTTTCCACGAATTATACGAGGATTCTCCCATCGGCTTATACCGTACAACACCAGACGGCCGTATCTCGATGGTTAATACCGCGCTTATTGAAATGCTGGGTTATTCTAATTTTGCGGAACTTTCAGAAAGAAATCTGGACAGCGGAGCCTTCGAACCATCTTATCCCCGGAACCAATTTATCGATAACATTAAAAAGAGCGGTGAAATTAAAGGTTTAGAATTCCTCTGGACCCGAAAAGACGGGATAAAAATACAGGTCAGGGAAAACGCCAGGGCAGTGCAGGACGCTAAAGGAAACATTTTATATTTCGATGGTTCTGTCGAGAATATCACCGAACGCAAACAGGCAGAGGAAGCATTAAAAGCATCGGAGGAGAAATATGCTACCCTGATTGAACAAAGCGTCGACGGCATTCTCATTCTTCAAAATAGAGTGGCAATATTCGCTAACCGCAGGATGATTGAGTTGTTTGGCTATTCTCAGGACGAGATTCTCGGGAAGTATTTCTATCAACTGGCTGCTCCCGAATACCGGGGGATGCTGGATGATGAATACCGTCGGAGACAGGCCGGGGAGAAAATATCAGGTAATCACGAATTGGAAATCCTTGCCAAAGACGGTAAAAAAATACCTGTAGAAACAAAAGTGCAGCCGATTGTATATCAGGAAAAGCCGGCCGTCATGGTGATAATTCGTGATGTCACCGAACGGAAGCAGGCAGAAGAAAAAATCATGGCATCACTGGTGGAAAAAGAGACGCTCCTCAAAGAAGTCCATCACCGTGTTAAAAACAATATGCAGGTTATCTCGAGCTTATTACGTTTGCAGGAAGGGAGGGTTAAAGATAAAGATTCCGCCGCGCTATTTAGGGATAGTCAGAATCGCATCCAATCAATGTCGCTGGTTTATAACAAGCTCTACCAGTCGCAGAACCTGGCCAGTATCGATACGACGGACTATATCAAAGAACTGACCGCAGGTA